>NZ_JBSHNV010000166.1:0-1602 GCF_053601575.1 Lacinutrix sp. MEBiC02404
TTCTATTTTTTATTTCCTCGAAAATGGAATTAATTTTAAATTAAACACCTTAATATCCATTTACTGATATAAATCATTCTTTTTGTCGAAACATTTTTGCAAACTTACTATCAGTAAACGTAATTACAGAAATAGACAAAAGGTCCCCTATTATTCACAAAAACAAACATTTTGTCTTGCAGATTAAACTGGTAAGATTGTTGCCTTTAACTAATAACAATAGAGAAAATTATAAGATGTACATCTTATACTAAATTATAAAACACAACATAACTATAAACTTCAACAATTATACAATAAATCACAAGAAGCCATACAACAAATTGCGCAAGGTTATGATCATCAACAAATAGAAAACGAGCACCTTTTTAAAGCTATTTTTGAAGTAGATAAAAACGTTTTACCATTTATATTAAAAAAACTGAATGTTAACGTTGCCATGCTTCAGCAAATATTAGAGAAGGATTTAGAAAGCTTTCCTAAAGTTACAGGTGGAGATATTATATTATCTAGAGAATTAGGATAATCGCCACTAGTTTTAGGAATACTTAATAAGAAATTGACTACTTTTATCTCTAAACTCCTACAAATATGCAATACGCGAACAAACTACTTTTAATACTATTTTTTGTTTTTAATATCAGTTTAGCACAAAATGATAATAGCGCTGCAACAAAAACATTTGTTAAAGAAAACAACTTTTTACATAAGGAGTATTTAGAAAAATTTTCGCTGCATACTAATAAGTCTGTATATTTTTCAGGAGAAGACATTTGGTTTAAAACCTATGTAGCTTATGATATCACCGAAACACCAAATTATAGAACCACAAATTTGCACATAAACATCTATGATGCAGATAAAAATCTAATAGCACATCCATTAGTTTTAGTAGAAAACGGAAAGGTAGCAGGAAGCATTAAACTTCCAGAAGATTTAAAAACAGGCACCTACTATATACAGCTAGACACCAACTGGAATCGCGGTTTTAATAATGCGTATATAAAACCAATTCAAGTAAATAATTTGCAAGATGGTTTTATAGACTCGCAAGAAAACGAAGTATCCACAAACGAAGCTATTCGCTTTCAATTTTATCCAGAAAGTAATGTACTATTAAACGACACCGAAAACACGATATATTTTACGGTTTCCCAAAACAACGTACCTATCGCATTACGCGCCAATGTAACGGATGCTAATGGAGAAGTTGTTTCTGAAATCATTAGTGATAAAAACGGACTAGGAAACTTTGTTTTAAAAGCTTATTCTGAAAACAACTACTATGTTGTTGTAAATAATCTAAAATTCGAGCTACCTAAAGTACAAGAAACTGGATTTATCATTCATAAAACAGAAAATGTAGAAACCAATGATGTAGTAGGCTTAAGTATAGCAACAAATAAAGCCACCATAGAGCAGCAAAAAGGAGAAACTATTTTTGCTGTAATTCACAGAAAGGGATATGTATTATCTGCCATTCCGGTAACGATAAGCGAAGCATATTATAGCTATAATTTAAAGCTTTTAAAAAACGATCTTTTTAATGGCGTAAATACAATTACGCTATTTAATAGTAGGAATCAACCAATTGCAGAACGT
>NZ_JBSHNV010000167.1:0-317 GCF_053601575.1 Lacinutrix sp. MEBiC02404
GCGGTACAGATGCTTGTGATACAGATGCTGTTTTTGATGTAACTTCTGATTATGCGTACACAAACCTTGCTTCCACTTGTGGAGCTGGTGGTACATTAACAGTTACTTATACCGTTGCAGATGATTGTGATAACGAAACTATACTTGTTGCGATTCTTACACTTAACGATTCTATCGGTCCAGATCTTACTGCTTGTAATGTAGTAGATGAAACGATAGAATGTGATGGTGATAATAACCAAACTTTAGCAGATACTTGGAATGCAGATAATATCGTAGAACTTCAAGCTTGTGCGGATGATATTAATGTAACTATT
>NZ_JBSHNV010000168.1:0-87376 GCF_053601575.1 Lacinutrix sp. MEBiC02404
TTAAAAAAAAGAGGAGAGCAGGTAAAAATCAACTTTTATATTTAGCTATAATATGCTTAGAAATCAATAATGCTCTCGTTTTGAATATAAGTGTATCGAGAAGTGCTCCTTCCTTTAGTTAAAGGAAGGTGGGTTTTATTGTAAAATAAAACTCGGATGGTTTGTAGTAAAATAAGCGAAGCGCGTTTTATAAAACGATTACTTCTTCATGATATCCTCCATAATCTTCAAATGATGTGTGGTATGCAATACCAAAAATTTAGTAACTCTTTTTTTATTAATATGCCCGAATAGCGGATGTTTAAAATAAGCGTTCTTGTCTAAGTCGGCTATTGTACTAATATTCGTTTTTGCTAGTTGTAATTGACTAACAAGATCTTCTTTTAAAATGACTTCTGGTGGTTTTACATATTTTGGCGCTTTTGCTTTTCCTCTAGGGAAAAAACCAAGTGTAAAGAATACTTTTCCTAGAAAGCTAAAGTTGTTTTTAAAAGTATTTGGATCGGATTTTTGAAGCGAGATAACAACGCTATTAATTACTTTTAGGCTGTGATCTATATGCCAAGCGATATCACTTTTAGAAACTTTTGGGTTAGAAATAGTGTGATTTTTTAGATGCGATTCTAAGGTGTTAATGGCAAGATTAATTTTTTCTAAAGGCATGAAGTTGTTATTTATAAATGGGAAGATACTTATTTAATAACTAAAATGTGAAATTAGGTATTGGATGTATGCTGTTTTTAGCAAGATGTTTATTCTTAGTGAGCTCTTTCCTTTAGGTAAAGGAAGGTTTGAATTAAAACAAACGAAGTACATTTTTTTAACTCCTCTTTCTTAAAATTTCTAAAGCGGAAATTTTAATTCATTCTCCTCTTTAAAAGAAAGAGGAGAGCCATTAAAAACTGACTTTTATATTTCGCTATAATGTTCTTAGAAATCAAGAATGCTCCTGTTTTAAGTATAAGTGTATCGAGAAGTGCTCCTTCCTTTAGGTAAAGGAAGGTGGGTTTTATATAATAAAACTCGGATGGTTTGTGGTAAATTAAGCGAAGCGCATTTTTAAGATTTAGAATGTTGCAAACAGATTGCCGTGTCGTTCCTCCTCGCAAAGACCATAAATGATTAGCCCGCAATAAGGATTGTAATGGCATCCTTTTTTGAGGCACGAGAAAAAGATATAGTGTAAAGCCTGGTTGGTTTTGGTTTTTTCGACCAAAAGCTAATTGCCCAACTTCTCGATACATCCCGATAAAAATCGGGACACTCGAAGTGACAGCAAAAAAAAATCCCAAACACGAATGCTTGGGATTTTAGAATTTAATTTCAAAGAATGAGATTGCCACGTCGCTAAAAAGCGCCTCGCAATGACATTTTTTTAGTATCTGTAATGCTCAGGTTTGTAAGGGCCTTCAACCGTTACGCCAATATATTCTGCTTGGTAAGGTTTAAGTTCTGTAAGCTCAACACCAATTTTTGCTAAGTGTAATTTTGCTACTTTTTCGTCCAAAGCTTTTGGTAACATATATACATCGTTTCCGTATGCTTCTTTGTTCGTCCAAAGTTCAATTTGCGCTAAAGTTTGGTTTGTAAAAGAGTTAGACATTACAAAACTAGGGTGACCAGTTGCACAACCTAAGTTTACTAAACGACCTTCGGCAAGTAAGATGATATCTTTTCCGTCAATGTTATATTTGTCTACTTGAGGCTTGATAGTATCTTTTGTATGCCCATGCTTTTCGTTTAACCATCCTACTTGGATTTCGTTATCAAAGTGACCAATGTTTGCAACAATAACTTTGTCTTTCATTGCTTCAAAATGCTCAGCACGTACTATATCTTTATTTCCAGTAGTTGTGATAATAATATCTGAATTACCAACAACCGTTTCTAATTTCTTTACTTCAAAACCGTCCATTGCAGCTTGTAATGCACAAATTGGATCGATTTCAGTTACGGTTACAATACTTCCTGCACCTTTAAAAGAAGCAGCAGTACCTTTACCAACATCACCATAACCACAAACGGTTACACGTTTTCCTGCTAACATAATATCTGTTGCACGACGAATTGCATCTACTGCAGATTCTTTACAACCGTATTTGTTATCAAATTTAGATTTAGTAACAGAATCGTTAACATTAATAGCTGGCATTGGTAATGTTCCGTTTTTTACTCGCTCATATAATCTGTGAACTCCAGTTGTAGTCTCTTCAGATAAACCGTTGATTCCATCCGCTAATTCTGGGTATTTATCTAAAACCATGTTGGTTAAATCACCACCATCATCTAAAATCATGTTTAACGGTTTTCTGTCTTCACCAAAAAATAAGGTTTGTTCAATACACCAATCAAATTCTTCTTCTGTCATATCTTTCCATGCATACACAGCAGTTCCAGCAGCAGCAACAGCAGCAGCAGCTTGATCTTGTGTAGAGAAAATGTTACAAGAACTCCAAGTAACATCTGCTCCAAGAGCTTGTAAAGTTTCAATTAAAACAGCAGTTTGAATAGTCATGTGTAAACATCCTGCAATACGTGCTCCTTTTAATGGTTGCGTGTTTTTATACTCTTCACGTAAACTCATTAGTCCAGGCATTTCTGCTTCGGCTAAATCCATTTCTTTTCTTCCCCAAGCCGCAAGCGACATATCTTTTACCTTGTTAGGTACGTAAGCAACAGTTTTTGTACTCATATTATTTTTTATCTTGTTTTAAAATTGCACTTGCCTTTGGCTTTATGGCTTAAATAACTAAATTCGCTATATAAAAATTTGCCAAATTCGCTTTAGACGATGCAAAGATAATCAATAACTTTTAGAATATTAAATGCCTATTTATAAAACTCTTACACCAAACTCACAAACTACTGTTAAAATCTGGAAGATTACAGAGTCTTATGAAGATTTACTAGCGCCTATTACGTTGAATCCAGAAAGCATGCAACGGGTTTTAGGGATGAAAAGTGAATTGCATAGACGTGGTTTTTTAAGTGTGCGCCATTTACTTGCTGCTTTTGGTTATACCGATGCCGATTTAATTTATGATCCGAATGGAAAACCACATTTAAAGGATGGTAAGCATATTTCTATTACGCATTCGTTTACGTTTTCGGCAGTGGTAGTTAGTGATACTGTTGTTGGTATTGATGTGGAAAAGCAACGCGATAAAATTGGTGTCATTGCACATAAGTTTTTAGATTATGAAAATCTGTATTTAGATAAAGAGGCTTCCACTTATATAAATAAACTAACCGTTATTTGGTGTATTAAGGAATCGCTTTACAAATTATTTGCTACTCCGGGATTGAGTTTTTTACAGCATACGTTGGTTATTCCGTTTACCGTGGAAGAAGGAAGTACTATTGCTTGGATTGATTACGAAGGGAAAAAACATAGATACCAAACTACATTTTTTGAGTTTGAAGGTTTTACTTGTGCTTATGCATTACCAGCTTAGATGAAGATATATCAAGACATATTAGTTTCTATTGCTAAAGAGGAAAGGGGTTTAGCGGTTTTAATCGATCCGGATAAAACAAAACCGGAGGACTTAGGTCGTTTTATGCAAAGGCTAAACAACTCTATTGCAACGCATATTTTTGTTGGTGGAAGTACTGTGGAAGCTTTTGTAACAGAAAACCTAGTTCTAGAATTAAAGAAACACACGCATTTACCTATTGTATTGTTTCCAGGAGATGTATCGCAAATTACCAATCATGCCACTGCTATATTATATCTATCTTTGTTGTCTGGTAGAAATTCGGAATATTTAATTGGAAAACACGTAGCCTCGGTATCTAAATTAAGAGATAGCCATTTAGAAGTGATTCCTACCGGTTATTTGCTAATAGAAAACGGAAAAGAAACAGCTGTACAGCGAGTAACACAAACGCAGCCAATGCCAATTAATAATGTACAAGCTATTGTAGATACTGCAAAAGCTGGAGAATTTCTTGGCATGCAGCTTATCTATTTAGAAGCAGGAAGCGGCGCAGAAAAAGCGATTCCTGCATCTATAATTAGT
The DNA here is from genome assembly GCF_053601575.1 of Lacinutrix sp. MEBiC02404. Taxonomy (NCBI): domain Bacteria; kingdom Pseudomonadati; phylum Bacteroidota; class Flavobacteriia; order Flavobacteriales; family Flavobacteriaceae; genus Lacinutrix; species Lacinutrix sp. MEBiC02404. Next base: position 4,023 of record NZ_JBSHNV010000168.1, read on the forward strand.
GCGGTAAAAAAAGATTTAAAAATTCCTTTAATTGTTGGTGGCGGAATACGAAGCAAAGAGCAATTAGATACAGCATACCTCGCTGGAGCAGATTTAGTGGTTATTGGTACTGCTTTTGAAGAAGATGAAACATTCTTTAATGAATTAAAAAAATAAATAAATATGGAAATATCTGTAGATCTTACGCTTTCTCCTTTGCAGGATGATTATGAAAAACATGTAATTAATTTTATAAAAGCCTTACGTGATTCCCCATTTAAGGTTTTAGAGAATCCGTTGAGCACCCAAATATTTGGCGATTATGATGCATTGATGCCTTTTTTAACGCAGGAAATAAAACGTTCTTTTCAAGATGTCGATATTTCTGTATTGACTATGAAAGTTGTTAAAACAAATAGAAGTGATTATGAACCACATTTTTGATTTCTTTTTCGGTCAGTATTATGATTATGAAACATTAGATATTGTATTAGAAATTGTTGCTGTTATCTTTGGATTTCTATCGGTATGGTTTTCGAGAAAAAACAACATTTTGGTATTTCCAACAGGAATGATAAGTACTTGTATTTTTGTGTATTTATTATTTAAATGGCAGCTTTTAGGTGACATGATGATTAACGCCTATTACTTTATAATGAGCGTGTTTGGTTGGTACATTTGGACACGTAAAGTAGATGCTAGCCATATGACGCCAATTTCTAGAACTACCAAAAAAGAACAAAAAATAAGTGTAGCTATATTTTTAGCAACGCTAGTTTTTGTTTTTATTATTTATAAAGCATTTGATAAATGGAATGGTTGGGTCGCTTATGTGGACACTATTACTACAGCCATCTTTTTTGTTGGTATGTGGCTAATGGCAAAACGTAAAATAGAAAACTGGATCTACTGGATTATTGGCGATCTTATTTCTATTCCTTTGTATTTTTATAAAGGATTTACCTTTACAAGTTTTCAATATTTAGGATTTACATTTATAGCAATATTAGGATATATAGCATGGAAAAAAAGCTTAAGCAAGAACCAAGTAGCTGCATAAAAGTCGTTTTATTTGGACCTGAATCTACAGGAAAAACAACTTTGTCAAGGCAATTAGCTAGACATTATCATTCGGTTTGGGCACCAGAATACGCTAGGGAATACCTGCAAGATAAATGGAATAACGAGCGTAAGACTTGTGAAGCAAAAGACTTGTTGCCAATTGCTATCGGACAAATGAAACTAGAAAACGCATTAGCTAAAAAAACGGATTCTGTTTTAATTTGCGACACCGATTTACTGGAAACCAAAGTGTACTCAGAAACGTATTATTCAGGGATTTGTGATCCTATGCTTGAAAAATATGCTTTAGAAAACACGTATGATATATACTTTTTAACGTATATTGATACGCCTTGGGAAGCAGATGATTTAAGGGATAAGCCGGAAGAACGTTTAAGTATGTTTCAAGCTTTTCAAGAAACTTTAATAAAGTATGACAGGCCTTATGTTTTATTGAAAGGCGATAAGAAAACACGTTTAGAAATTGCTGTAAAGCATATTGATAAATTACTAAATAAAAAGAAGTGAAATTTACAGAAAAAGATATCCAACAAATAGAATCTAAAAACCTAACTGTAGAAAAAGTTAATACGCAAATACAACTTTTTAAAACAGGTGTTCCGTTTGTAAATTTAAAAGATGCAGCAAATATTGGTAATGGTATTTTAAAGTTTTCTGAAACAGAGAAGAAGGAAGCAATTCAATTTTTTGAAAATAAAAGAAACCATAAAAGCATACTTAAATTTGTTCCTGCTTCTGGAGCGGCAACTAGAATGTTTAAATTCTTGTTCCAATTTATACAAGAGTATGATGGGAAGGAAGAAAGTGTAAATTCATATATTAATAGAAATAAAGCCTCCGAGTTGTCTTTGTTTCTTGTAGGTGTAGAAAAACTCCCTTTTTATAGTGAAGTTCTAACTAAGGTAAAAGAACGTATTCCTAATTTTAATACCCTTTCGCAGGATAAAAAAAAGCTGGAGTTTATTAAAACGATCTTAGAGACAGACAAACTTAATTATGGTTTTTATCCAAAAGGATTACTTCCTTTTCACCAATACAAAGATCATGTTTCCACAGCTTTTGAAGAGCATTTGTTTGAAGCAGCGCTTTACGCATCCTCTAATAATGAAGCAGATTTACATTTCACTATTTCAGAAATACATAAACATATTTTTGATGAAGAGTTTAAGCGAATAGAGAAGATTGTAGAGGCAAAAACGAAAACTAAATTTAATATTTCATTTTCCTACCAATGTCAATCTACAGATACTATTGCTGTAACGCCAAAAAACGAACCTTTTAGAGAAGATAAGGAAGATTTGTTGTTTAGGCCTTCTGGGCATGGCGCACTTTTAAATAATTTAAACAAGTTAGATGCAGATATTATTTTTATTAAAAACATTGATAATATTGTAGTTTCTAAATATGAAAGCGAAGTGGCCGAATCCAAAAAAATGCTTGGCGGTTTATTAATGAAATTGCAGGAACAAGCATTTGTTTATTTAGAAAAACTGGAAGAAAATAACCTTTCGGAATCGGAATTAATTACCATTGCAGAATTCTTAAAAAATGAACTACATGTTGTAATTAATATAGAGTTTGAAAAATATTCTAAAACGTATCAAATTGAATATTTAAAGGAAAAATTAAATCGTCCTATTCGTGTTTGTGGCATGGTGAAAAATGAGGGAGAACCTGGAGGAGGACCATTTTGGGTGAAAGATGAAAGTGGAAATGTTTCCTTGCAAATTGTAGAATCTGCACAAATTGATAAAAAGAATAAAACCCAAAAGAAAATATTAAAAAATGCAACTCATTTTAATCCTGTAGATCTTGTTTGTGGTATTAAAAATTATAAAGGCGAAAAGTTTGATCTGGACAAATATGTAGATCGAAAAACAGCATTTATTACTATGAAAACGAAAACCGGAAAAGACTTAAAAGCTCTAGAACTTCCGGGGCTTTGGAATGGTTCTATGGCACATTGGAATACCATTTTTGTGGAAGTTCCACTAATAACTTTTAATCCTGTAAAAACAGTTACAGATTTATTAAAAGCAGCACATCAAATTAATGCGTAATGTTTAGTGAAAAGCAGTTAATTAGCGAGTTAAATTATAAAGCCATACGAAGTTCTGGTGCTGGAGGACAACATGTAAATAAAGTGTCTTCCAAAATAGAACTAACTTTTAATCTGGAAGATTCTCAAGTTTTTAATGACGAGGAAAAAGAGCGTTTAGAACGTAAATTAAATAAGAGACTAACGAAACAGAATGTGCTCATTATTCAATGTGGTGAAAGTAGAAGTCAACATAAAAATAAAAAAATAGCAATACAACGGTTTCTTCAAATACTACGAGAAGGTTTAGTTGTTCCCAAAAAACGCAAACCAACAAGAATACCAAGAGCGGTAAAAATAAGACGCTTAAAATCAAAACGTTCTAATTCGGAAAAGAAAACCAATCGAAAAAAACCAAACATCGATTAAAAAATTATGGATTATTGCTTGTTAATTATTGATTCTTAATTACATTTGCAGCGTTCTCAAAAAAGGGGTGCTTTTTATAGTTAGTAATCATTTCGATTTTTAACTTGTAACGGCTGAGATCATACCCATTGAACCTAGAACAGGTAATGCTGTTTAGGAAAGTCGTAACACATTTGTGTTACTGTGTCATGCTGAGCTTGTCGAAGCATCTCACAAAAAAAATCAATTAATAACAACAAAAGAATAATTACCTCTTTTTATTCGATTATAAACATAATCGTAATGAAAAACCTATTTCTTTTTTTAACACTTTTAGTGTTAACCGTCAGTGCAAACGCACAAGAAAAACCTCAAGACTCTACAAAACTAGAACAACTAGACGAAGTCTTAATTAAAGCCGTTCGCGTGAACGCAACATCACCAATTACACACACCAACGTAAGTAAAGAAGAGCTTGCAAAACGTAATCTAGGACTCGATATTCCTGTTCTATTAAACTTTTTACCATCGGTAGTTACTACCACAGATGCGGGAGCAGGAATTGGTTATACCTACATTCGTGTTCGTGGTATTAATGCACAATCTACCAATATTACTCTTAATGGTATTCCATATAACGATTCAGAATCGTTAGGGACTTTTTGGGTAAATCTTGGTGATTTTGCTTCTTCTGTAGAAAGTCTGCAGTTACAACGTGGTGTTGGTACATCTAGTAATGGTTCTGGTGCTTTTGGAGCTAGTATTAATGTGTTAACAGATGCGGTTTCAGAAGTTGCAAATGGAGAAATTTCTAATTCCTTCGGAAGCTATAATACCAGAAAACACAATGTGAAATTTAGTACAGGAAAACTAAATAACCACTTTGAAATTGCTGGACGTTTATCACAAATAAAATCCGATGGTTATATCGATAGAGCTTCGTCCGATTTAAAATCGTATTTCCTACAAGGTGCTTATGTAGATGATAATCGTTTAATAAAAGCAATCACTTTTAGTGGAAAAGAGGTCACCTACCAATCTTGGAATGGTTTAGAAGATTTAGACCTTTTAAAAAATGATAGAACTTTTAATACCGCAGGAATGTATACCGACGAAGCTGGTAACCCGCGTTTTCATGAAAATGAAGAAGACAATTACCAACAAGATCATTACCAATTACATTACACAGAACGTATAAACAATAATTGGTCTACAAATTTAAGTTTGAATTATACGCATGGTAAAGGTTATTTTGAGCAATATAAGGAAGATCAAGATTTTGAAGATTATGATTTAGAGGAAATTATGGTTGGTAGCGAAACCATTAATACTACAGATTTAATTCGTAGACGTTGGTTAGACAATGATTTCTATGTTGTTAATGCGAATGCGAATTTTAAGAAAAATAAATTAGATATGATTTTTGGAGGATCGTATAGTACGTATTCTGGGGATCATTTCGGAGAAATTATTTGGGCAAGAAATGCAAGTTCTAGCGAAATAAACGATACCTATTATGATGGAAACGGAAAGAAAACGGACGCAAGTTTCTTTACCAAAGCAACGGTTAAGTTGAATGATAAAATCTCGCTTTTTGGTGATTTACAAGTCCGATTAGTAGATTATAAAACGACAGGATTAACTTCGGATAGAGTTGCTTTAAGAGTGGATGAAAACTATAGTTTTTTTAATCCGAAAGCCGGAATTACCTATGAGTTGAATACAAATAACAACATCTATTTTTCGTATGCCAGAGCAAATAGAGAACCAAATAGAGACGATTTTGAAAACAATGAAACCGTGAAGCCAGAACAGTTAAATGATTTCGAATTAGGCTTTAGACACCAATCGGAAGTGTTTAGTATTAATACCAACTTGTATTATATGTTATATAATGAGCAGTTGGTTTTAACAGGAAATAGAGATAATGTTGGTAATCCAATACGTACCAATAGTGGCGATAGTTACCGATTAGGTTTAGAGATTGAAGCTGCTGTAAAACCGCTAGAATGGTTAACGATACAACCATCTATTACAGTAAGTTCTAATAAAAATAAAAGCACGGTTGTTTCTAGAGATGGTAGTTTAGCAGATTTAGGAAAAACAAATATTTCCTTTTCGCCAGAAGTTGTGCTATCTAACGCATTGGTATTTAATCCAATGAATAATCTTAATCTTTCTTTGTTAACCAAGTATGTTGGTGAACAGTTTATGGGAAACACAGATAGTGAAGCATCTAAATTAGATAGCTATTTTGTAAATGATATTAATGTGTCTTATAAATTAGATACCAATGCATTTGTAAAATCTATTACTTTTTCTGCTTTAGTAAATAATATCTTTAATGAAAAGTATATATCCAACGGGTATTACTACACATATGATGATACTTGGTCTGCACCAGATGCAACGACTACGATGGAAGGAGCAGGTTATTATCCGCAAGCAACCAGAAATTTTTTAGTTGGTGCTACACTGAGGTTTTAAAATCTAAGCATATAATTAGTTTACAGAACTTGTTTCCGAATCTAAAACAAAACGTTCCAGTATTTATACTGGAGCGTTTTTTTAGTTAAGCGGTTTCGTTTATCTTGTTTTTGAATTTATTTTGAGGAAGAAAAACGATTTCCATTTTTGAAGCGGTATACTTATTCCTAAAAACGGAAAATCATAAGTACTTCTGTTAGACAAAAAAAAGCCATTCTAATGAAAGAATGGCTTTCCAATTAATTAACACTTTAATTAATTTTAAAATTCCCAAGGCTAAGATACAAATAATGTAGAATATTTTCTATATAAAATTATATTTTTTTATAATTTAATTTTAGGTAAGAAAAAACTGTTTCCTTTTTTTTAGGGGAAGATGGATTTCCATTGCTAAAAACAGAAAGACGGAAGGATTTATTTTAGTTTGAATAGCATCGGTAAAATTGTAATCCATCCAAAAATAAAAAACCACCTTCTTTTTTTTGGAAACGAAAAGACAGAAAGTTTTTTACCACAAAAGATACTGTTTCATCTAAATAGTTAGTTTTCAATTTATTAATGTTTTAGTTAATTGAAAAATTAACTAGTCTAAGACATAAAATAATATAGAGTATTTTCTATGTAATGTTAGTTTTATTGCTTTTTTATTATTAGGTTTGATAAGTCAATGGTTTAAAAGAATTGCCAAAGCATATACAAATTAAGAATTCTTCAGGGGTATTGCATGAAAACTATCGCATAAAAGTTAAAGATGGGCTATACCATATAGATGTGAAAACTGGAGAAATTCTAGATTTAGAGTATATGGTTTCACCTAAATAATAATAACTATGAAGAATATTTATTTAAAGAGATTTTTGGCTTTTTTGATTGATTTTATTATTGTCAGTTTTATTTATAATATACTTGATGATATGCTTTCGCTATCCTTTGAAATAACAGAATTAACTTTATTTGAAACCAAAATAAAGCTGCGTTTTAGTTTTATGATTTTAACGTTTTATATTTATATCCTATTGTTTGATGTTTTTAATAAAGGGATAACGTTTGGGAAAATGATTTTTAATTTATCTATAGATAATACGGATAGTGATAATCTTGAAGTAGTAGATTTATTAAAAAGATCATTGCTAAAAATACTCACCATAATTATTTTACCAATATCTATTCTTTTGTATCTATTTAAAAATAAGTATCTCTTACAAGATAAATACTCGCCTTTAAAGGTTGTTTAAATGGATAAGGAAGAATACAAGTTAAATCTGGTTAAGTAGAAAAGTACTAAAGGAATAATTTAGTACTTTTTGCTTAAAAAAGGATTATGCAATTGTTGGGGTTCTTTAAAATTTGCACTAATTGTTATAGACCCTAATAATATTACCGCTTACTTCTACAAAATAAGGTTTTAAACCGTATTGCCCTGTTGTACTTCCGTTTGGTTGTCCTGTTAAAATGTCATACACATTCTCGTCATCACAACCACAAGTTGCTAATACGCCTTCTACTGTTAAAACAGAGCAAGATTGGTAGTAATGGTTTGGATCGCTTAATTCAAAAGCAGTATAAGAACTTCCGGAATAGTAAACTACAATACCACTTAACCCAAAACCATAGACTACTGCATGATTACCTGGAAATTTTAAACTATTGTACTGCGGAAAACTTGTGTTTATTGTGGTTCCAGTATCAAAATTTTGATCTGGTAAATATTCGTTAGTGTTGTCGTTATCGTTTTTGCTACAAGCAATTAGCATAAAGCCTGTTATAGCAGTTAAAAGTAACTTTTTCATTAGGTTTTTTTTGTTTAGCAAGGTACAAAAAATGTACTTTGAATTAAATATTTTGTATCTTTCCTCAAGGCATTTAAAATTTTAAAATACTTGTTTGAGCTAAAGTTCTTTTAAGTACATTTTTCCATATGTAATTAAAAATTTTGTACTTTTGTAGTACAATCTCGTGTATGCGAGATTTTTTTATGCGGAACACTTACGCAGATATTGCTTAAGAAGATTTCAGCATCTTTTATATTAAACGACGAAGTTATGAGTAAAGTATCTTATTATACAGCAGAAGGATTAAAAAGATTAAGAGCAGAGCTTAAGCAGCTTAAAGATGTGGAGCGCGTTAAGGCTTCTAGAGCAATTGCAGAAGCAAGAGATAAAGGAGATCTAAGTGAAAATGCAGAATACGACGCTGCAAAAGAAGCGCAAGGTATGCTGGAAATGCGTATCTCTAAATTAGAAGATCAACTTGCTGGAGCTCGTGTTATTGATGAGTCGCAAATGGATAATTCTAAAATTTTAGTGCTTTCTAAAGTGAAAATAAAAAACCAAACCAATGGCATGGAAATGTTATATACTTTGGTTGCAGATGGTGAAGCAGATTTGGCTGCCGGAAAAATATCAGTAAACTCACCTATTGGTAAAGGTTTATTAGGTAAAGTGGTTGGCGATGTTGCCGAAATACAAGTGCCAAGTGGTATTATGAAGTTTGATATTATAGAAATTTCTAGATAAATAATTTCTTTTTTATTTCCACAAAGGTGGAAATCTTTCAAGCAAATTTTTTAGACTCCTATTTTTAACAGAAAACAATTCGGTTTTAAATAGGAATTTTTATATTTACATATAAACCTTTTTTTATGGCTTCTATATTTACAAAAATTGTTCAAGGTGAAATACCTTGTTATAAGGTTGCGGAGACGGATGATTTTTTAGCATTTTTAGATGTGAACCCGAATGCTAAAGGACATACACTTTGTATACCTAAAAAGGAAGTAGATAAAATCTTTGATCTTGATGAAGAAACATATACTGCTTTAATGCAATTTTCGCGTAAAGTGGCCATTGCTTTAGAACAAGCTGTGGATTGTAAACGCGTTGGTGTTTCTGTAATTGGTTTAGAAGTACCACATGTGCATGTGCATTTAATTCCGTTGCATACTATGAAAGATGCAACCTTCCAGCAGAAAACAAAACTAACTACAGAAGAGTTTCAAGATATAGCAAAGGCTATTCAATCGTATTTATAAAAATACTGCTAGTAAAATTCCAGAAAAAACGAATACTACAAATAGCGAAATAAGTAACCAAGCTTTCTTTTTTAGTTTGGTAGACGCTGTTTTGGGTGTGAATGCTTTTTGTTGGTACGCAAAAACACGCTCTATATCTTCGGTCCACATTACAGGAAAAATATCTGTATTACAGGTTTTACAATGTATGGCTTCCGTGGTTTTGTTGGTAATAGATTTATAGAGTGATGTTTCTATAAATTTTTGCTTAAAGGTTAATTGTAAGCCATTGGTGTTATAGCATTCTGGACAATTATTGTTTAAGGCTACTTCCTTTATTGTAATTAGTTTTTTATCCATATTTAAATGCTTTTTAATGCAATTTGCATGGTAGTACCTTTGCCAATTTCAGAACGTAAAACTTTAATTTTACCATCATGAAACTCTTCAATAATACGTTTTGCTAAGGATAGTCCTAAGCCCCAACCTCTCTTTTTTGTAGTATAACCGGGTTCAAAAACAGCTTTGAATTGGTTTTTAGCTAAACCTTTTCCAGAATCTGTAATCTGAATACTGATATTATTTTCTAATTGTAAGATTTCAATTTTAAGTTTCCCTTTTCCTTTCATGGCATCAATACCATTTTTCACAAGGTTTTCAATAGTCCAACTATATAGCTGCTTGTTTAAATTTACGAAAATTTTATTTTCTGGCACTATTATCTCGAAATCAATTAGTTTAGATAGTCTGGTTTTGAGATAATCTGTTGTCGCTAGCGTTTCTTCTACAATATCTGTTTTCTCTAATTTTGGCAAAGAGCCTATTTTACTAAAACGTTCTGTAATGGTTTGTAATCTGCTAATGTCTTTTTCAATTTCTTGAATGTACTCCGGATTGACATTTTCTATTTTTAAAATTTCTGCCCAACCAATTAGAGAAGATAAAGGCGTGCCAATTTGATGTGCGGTTTCTTTTGCCATTCCGGACCATAATTTATTTTCGATGGCTGTTTTATTACTTCTGTAAAAAAAGTAAACTACGGCGCCAAATAAAATAATTATTAACAATAACGCTAAAGGATAATACTTTAGTTTGTTTAGTAAAGGAGAGTTCGCATAATAAAGTGTTTGGTTCACTTCTTTAATATTTATAGGTGTATTCTCTTCGCTAAATGCATGTATTAGTTTGCTTAAATTCTTTTTTACATAAGCCGAATCTGCTTTGGTACCTTTTCCTATATTACTAAAAGAATAAATGGAAGAATCTTTATTTATAACAATAATTGGCGTGGTATTATTGCTCGATAAAATTTTAAAAATTAAATCGGTATTTACATCAATGTTTTCATCAATAGCATTCTCATCAATTACTTTAAATAATTCGTTTTGAGCAAAAGTCCAATTTTCCATTTTAATCCGCTCTTCTGTTTTAAATTTCTGAAAGAAAAGATACGTATTCATTAAAATAAGAGAAATAATAGCAAAGGATGCTATTACAATAACCCATCGAATTAGATTTCTGTTTTTTGAAAAACCCATAATTTAGTTTGAAAATATTTTTAACGGCTATCGGAACTTGTTTCCGGATTGAAATTTTAAATATAATGCAATTCTGTTAATATTATTGTGTAGTTGTTAGTAAATAGGTTTTTTGTTGCGCATCAAAAGCCTTAGTTTTGTAGAAATTATTGTGAACATGTTATCATTCGAACCAAAAGAACTTACTACAGGAAAATTGCATGGGTATTTACTAAGTGCAGTTGCGCCAAGGCCTATTGCTTTCGCAAGTACTATAGATGCTGATGGCAATCCAAATTTATCTCCTTTTAGTTTTTTTAATGTGTTTAGTGCAAATCCACCAATATTAATATTTTCGCCAGCTCGAAGAGTCCGAGATAATACCACAAAGCATACGCTTGAAAATGTAGAGGCTATAAAAGAAGTCGTTATTAATGTGGTGAATTATGATTTGGTGCACCAAATGTCTTTAAGTAGTACCGAATACGCAAAAGGTGTAAATGAGTTTGAAAAAGCTGGATTAACGATGTTAACATCAGACATCGTAAAACCTTTTCGTGTTGCAGAATCTCCAATACAAATGGAGTGTAAAGTAACCGAAATTGTAAAGTTAGGAACCGAAGGAGGCGCTGGAAATTTAGTGATTTGCGAAGTGGTAAAACTTCATGTTTCAGAAGCTGTTTTAAATGAAGACCAATCTATTAATCAAGAATTATTAGATTTGGTAGCAAGAGCAGGAGGAAGTTATTACAGTCGTGCAAAAACTGGTTTTTTCGAAATACCGAAACCACTTTCCTCTTTGGGAATTGGTCTAGATAATGTACCTGAAGAAATTAAAAATAGTACGATTTTAACAGGAAATGATTTAGGCATGTTAGGTAATGTTGAAAACTTACCGGAAGAAAAAAGCATTCAGGCTTTTAAAAATGAACATAATTTAAGTTCTTTACCCACGGAAATAAAACATAAAAAGGCAAAAGATTTTTTAAGTTTTAATGATGTAGAAAGCGCTTGGAAAATGTTATTATCGTAACTTTGCGATATCAAATTAGACGAATATTTAATAATTATATAGAAGATGGAAGTACAAGGAAAAGTAAAAATGATTGGAGAAACTCAAACTTTTGGAAGTAATGGGTTTAGAAAGAGAGAATTAGTAGTAACAACAGACGAGCAATATCCACAACATATACTAGTAGAGTTTGTGCAAGATAAAACAGATCTTTTAAACAACTACAAAGCAGGACAAGCTGTAAAAGTAAACATCAACTTAAGAGGTAGAGAATGGGTTAATCCTCAAGGAGAAACTAAGTATTTCAACTCTATTCAAGGTTGGAGAATTGAAGCTGCACAAGGAGAAAGTGCTTCTGGCGAAATGCCTCCAGTGCCACCAGCAGAAGCTTTTGAGCCGGCAGCAAATGTAAATGAAGAAGATCACGACGATTTACCTTTCTAAAATTCTTTTTAGGTTCCCGTTTTGACGGAAATCTTAAAAAATATGCCTCGAGAACTTAATTGTTGTCGAGGTTTTTTATTTTTACAAAACCATGCAATATTTAACTAGTAAAATAGAATTTCCAAATGTTCAAGAAGCAGACGAAGAAGGTTTGCTTGCCATTGGAGGCGATTTAAGTGTAGAAAGACTTTTGCTAGCATACAAAAGTGGCATTTTTCCTTGGTTTAATGAAGGAGATCCTGTTTTGTGGTGGTCTCCAGATCCTCGATTTGTTTTGTTTCCAGAAAAGCTTAAAGTTTCAAAAAGCATGAAACAAGTACTAAGAAAATCAGATTTTACAGTTACTATTAATCAAGATTTTTTGAGTGTTATTAAAGCGTGTTCTATAGCAAAACGCGAAGGACAATCGGGAACATGGATTACAGATTCTATGGTGCAAGCGTACTTAAAATTACACGAATTAGGCTATGCGAAATCGGTGGAGGTTTGGCAAAATGAGGAACTCGTTGGAGGGCTTTATGGTTTAGATTTAAACAATGGTATTTTTTGTGGAGAAAGCATGTTTGCAAAAGTAAGTAATGCCAGTAAAGTTGCTTTTATAAGCTTTATACAAAACACCAATTATAAACTCATAGATTGCCAAGTATACACAAACCACTTGCAAAGTTTAGGAGCTGAAGATATCTCTAGAGAAGATTTTTTATTTTTCTTAAAGTGATAAAAATCATGTTGTTTGTAATAGATTTTTCTGAAATTAGTGATTAATAAAATATTATGCTAACACAAGAAGATTTTCAACAAAGTAATAACCCAACAGATTTTAAAGAATTACTTCGGAAATCATTATCCGAAGAAGAATATAGAAATCTCATGTATTCTGTTGATTACGAAAACCAATTATTACAACTACAAGCCGAATTAGTAGATTTACAACAATGGGTTGCAAAATATAATAAGCGCGTTTGTGTTATTTTTGAAGGTAGAGATGCTGCCGGAAAAGGTGGTACAATAAGAAGATTTACAGAACATCTCAATCCTCGTTCTATGCGAGTTGCAGCACTTACCAAACCTACAGATGTAGAGCGTGGTCAATGGTATTTTAGAAGATATATTAAGGAATTGCCAAATCCTGGTGAACTCGTTTTTTTTGATAGAAGTTGGTATAATCGTGCCGTTGTAGAACCCGTTATGGGGTTTTGCTCTGAAGAAGAATATAACAAGTTTATGGTTCAGGTTACCGAGTTTGAACATATGCTTTATGAAGACGGTGTAGATATTATAAAATTTTGGTTTTCTATTTCTAAAGAAGAACAAGAAAGAAGATTTGCTTCCAGATTAGAAAATCCATTAAAGCAATGGAAATTTAGTGAAGTGGATAAAGAAGGACAAAAACTTTGGAATAAATACACACATTACAAAGAAGAAATGTTTGGTAAAACACATACTTCATTTAGTCCATGGATAATTTTAAAAACTAATAATAAAAAGGAAGCACGCCTAGAGAGTATTCGTCATGTATTATCCAAATTTGATTATGATGGAAAAGGGAATTCTGGAACCACCACACTTCCAGATCCAAACGTTGTACAACGCTATCACAGAATGATTAAACAAATAGATTAAAGAGGATGAAAATATCGGATAAAAGCTTAAAAAAATTAAACAGTAAAAAGGGGTTGAAGTATTTTTTACTGGATGAGAATATGACAGCAATGAAAGCTGTTCGATTGTTGAATTATGAAAGTAGGCTTAAAAAGTTACAAGTAGAACTCCGGAAATTACAAGAATACGTCGAAAATAACGGAGAAAAAGTAGTAATTATTTTTGAAGGACGTGATGCCGCAGGAAAAGGTGGCGCCATCCGGAGAATTACGGAACACTTAAATCCTCGTGAATTTAAAGTCGTAGCCTTGCCAAAACCAACAGAAGAAGAACTGGGAGAATGGTACTTTCAACGGTATATAAACAATCTTCCTAGAAAAGGAAAAATAGTGTTTTTTGATAGAAGTTGGTATAATCGAGCAGTTGTAGAACCGGTGAATGGTTTTTGTACCAAAGAAGAATATGACATTTTTATGAATCAGGTTAACGATTTTGAACGTATGCTTATTGAATCGGGAACACGAGTTATAAAGTTTTATTTTTCGATTTCAAAAAATGAACAAGCCAAGCGCTTTGCAGATATTAAATCTAGTCCAATTAAAAAATGGAAATTTAGTAAAGTAGATCAAAAAGCATTAGAACTTTGGGATTCGTATACGGATTATAAAAACCTGATGTTTGAAAAAACAAACACAGAAATCTCTCCATGGATTATCATAAAAGCAAATCGGAAAAGTTTGGCTAGAATTGAAGCCATGCAAAAAGTGTTAGAGTTAATTCCGTATAAAACCAAAAAATAAAGATTGTAAGGTAAGCAATGTTTTAAAAGTGAAATTCCAATAGTGAAATTTAAAATTATACTATAGTACTTCGTTACTTCGAGTGATTTCGAAGTATGAGAAATTGTATCGAGAAGTAAAGTTATTCCAATATATGTGCTCGATACTAAATTCTTGAAAATAGAATTTCACTCCGTCTTATGATGGTTTTATCCAATTAGCTAAACTTCTTCATATCTAAAACATCCAATTTCATGATCGTTTATCATGCCAGTTGCTTGCATATATGCATACATCACTGTAGAACCAACAAATTTGAAACCTCGTTTTTTTAAGTCTTTACTAATAGCATCGCTAATTGCGGTATTTGCAGGAGCGTCTTTGTAGTTTTTATGTTTGTTTTTTATTGGTTTGCCATCTACAAAAGCCCAAATATATTTTGAGAAGCTTCCAAACTCTTTTTGAATTTCCATAAATAGTTTTGCGTTGCTAATCGTGCTTCTTACTTTTAATTTATTCCTAATAATGCCTTTGTTTAAAAGTAATTCTTGCACTTTATCTTCGTTGTATTTTGCGATTTTTTTATAATCAAACTGATCAAAAGCATCATGAAAATTTTCCCGTTTTCGTAAAATAGTAATCCAACTTAAACCAGCTTGAAAGGTTTCTAAAATTAGAAATTCAAAAATAGTTTCGTCGTCATAAACAGGAACGCCCCATTCGTGATCGTGATATGCTTCGTATAAATCATCTCCAACACACCAACCACATCTATGTTTTGTCATAATCGTATATTTTTAGAAATCCATTCCAACATTTAACGTAAAAGATTTAAAAACAAATAACCATTTTAGTCATATGTGTTTTACGGACTGTAAGTTTTTGTTATAAAGATAGACATAGATATGATAAAAATCATAATTTATAAATACATATACATGTATTTTTACTTCTAGAAATAAAGAATATGAACAATATAATTAAAGACAGTTTAGCAAAAAGTATTAGCTATTCAGAATACACCACATTAGTTAATGATTTAGTGGAAAATAAGGATACTACAGGAACAGATAAATCTGAAAATCTTGTAGAATATACCATGCTTAATGCCAAACGAATGAAACGTTGGGATAAAACGTTGAAAGTGAACGAAGCTGTTAAAGAACAAATTGAAAAAATAGATAAAAAAATTACTTGGTTAGTACTTACCGAAAGCTGGTGTGGTGATGCTGCTCATGTAGTTCCTGTAATGCAAAAAGTAGCAGAACTAAATCCTAATATTAATGTGAAAGTGGTATTACGTGATGAAAACGAAGCATTAATGAATAGCTTTTTAACCAATGGCGGAAAGTCTATACCTAAATTAATTATGGTAGATGAAACTTCTGGTGAAGTGATAAATACTTTTGGACCAAGACCAAGTGGTGCTACGCAATTGGTAAACGATTATAAAGAGAAGCATGGTATGTTAACTCCAGAGTTTAAAGAAGATTTACAACGTTGGTATAATAAGGATAAAGGACAAAATGCAGTGGATGATTTGGTGGCGTTGTTAGGTGAGTAGTAAAAAATCGCTTTGCTTTTTTTGTTTTCAAACGCTCGGAATTTTCTAGGGAAAACCGACCTCTCTTTAGCTAAAGAGCGGAGCGTATACGAGAAGGTTTATTTTTAAGTATCCTGCGAGGTTTTTAAAACCTTGTAGGTGTTACTTTTAGGTGTGAAAAACGGGCGTTATTTATTTCCCTTCAAAATAAAAAGTAATCGTCCCAATTTGAGCGCCATCTGAAGTATTACGATTAAATCTAGCTTTTTCAGCATACTCTAAAGCATGCTCAATAAGGCAGCTGTTGGAAGAACTGGAAGCATTATTATAAGATGTACTTGTAACTTTTCCAGAAGTGTTTACCGTAATATTTACTACTATTTTACCGCTTGCCTGGCATAAATAAATAGGTGTTGGTAAGTATCTGTGTTTTCTATTTACTAAAGAATAACTAACGGAACTTTTGGCGTTATTGTTTTCATCTAGTTGCTTTTTAAGAATGTCATTTACTTTACTAAAAGATTTTAATTCTTCTTTCTTTACAGTGGAAGGTTTTTCTTTGGCCTCTTTTTTACTACTAGCTCCATAATCCGAATGACTTAAATCAGGTCTAACATAATCTTCTGGAGGAGCAATTCTTCTTTGCACAGAAGCCTGATTTTTACTTTTTTCATTTTGGTTGTATGCTTGGTTGGTTTCCGCTTTAGTCGCTTTTTCTTGTGCTTCTAATTCGGTTTCTGTGATTTCCCTTGCAGGCTCTATTTCGTAGAAGGTTTCAGCAACTTCTTCATTATGTTTTAAAATATGAAAATTAAACATACCCAATATTATCGTTCCTGAGATAAGAAACGTAATAGACATCGCTTTATGTTTATTATTGAATTGCATGTAGGTTAATAACGTGTTTTATTACGTGGTGGCACTTAAAGATACGTTAAAAATGAAAAATTAGATTTTTTAAGAATCTAATGCTTCAATAAAAGCTTCGATGGTAACTGCATTATCTACATTATAATCACCAATTTTTGTTCTTCTTAAAACGGAAAGATGTCCTCCCGAATTTAAAGCTTTTCCAAAGTCGTGTGCTAAAGATCGAATGTAAGTTCCTTTACTGCAAACTACTCTAAAATCTACTTCGTTATTCTCAAAACGCGTAATTTCAAAAGTCTCAATAGTAATTTTTCTAGACGGTATTTCTACTTCTTCGCCAGCTCTTGCGTATTCATATAAACGTTTTCCATCTTTTTTTAATGCGGAAAAAATTGGAGGAAATTGATCTATCTCACCTGTGAATTGATTCGTGGTTTCTACTACTAAATCCTTTGTAATATGATCTGTAGGGAAGGTTTCGTTTATTTCAGATTCTAAGTCGTAGGAAGGCGTTGTTCCTCCTAAAACAATAGTTCCTGTGTATTCTTTAATCTGCCCTTGAAATGTATCAATTTGCTTGGTCATTTTCCCTGTGCAAATAATCAGTAATCCAGTAGCTAAAGGATCTAAAGTTCCTGCATGACCAACTTTAATTTTTTTAATGTTGAAGGTCTGTCTAATTTCCCAACGTAGTTTATTTACCACTTGAAAAGAGGTCCAGTTTAAAGGTTTATCTATTAATAAAACTTGTCCGGTTTTGTAGTCTTCTTCGATTAGCATATTAGTTTAAAAGTGAAAAAATTATAGCGATAACACCAACAATTGCGCAATAAATGGCAAAATAAGAAAGCTTGCTTTTCTTTACTAAAGAAATCATCCAAGTACAGGCAAATAACCCAGCAATAAAAGCGGCAATAAACCCTGCGGAAAGCGATGTTAAGTTATGCGTTTCATTAATTAAATCCCCACTTAAAAGATCTTTAGCAATTTTTCCGAAGATTAAAGGAACAACCATTAAAAAGGAAAAACGTGCGGCTTTCGTTTTATCATTTCCTAATAAAACAGAAGTAGAAATAGTTGCACCAGAGCGTGAAATTCCTGGTAGCATGGCAATTGCCTGAGAAATACCGATTATAAAAGCATTTTTAAAAGTCACCTTTTTATTGGTGTCTTTTGCTTTATCTGCTAAAAATAGTAAAGCTGCTGTTACTAGTAGCATACATCCAACAAGTAAAATGTTACCTCCAAATAAAGCTTCAAGTTGTTCTTCAAAAAACAAACCTACTACAACGGCAGGAAGCATAGAAAGAGCAATTTTAGATACAAATTGTAAATCTTCGTTCCACTCGAATTTGAAAACACCTTTAAGTAAACTAAGGATGTCCTTTCTAAAAACAACAATGGTGCTTAAAGCAGTTGCAAAGTGTAAAACGACGGTAAAGAGTAGGCTTTCTTCTGGAACCGAATTGTCGCCAAGTATGGCTTTACCAAGTTCTAAATGGCCACTGGAGGATACAGGAAGGAACTCTGTTAATCCTTGTATTATTCCTAAAATAATGGAGTCTATAACATTCATGTTGGCAAAAGTATTAAAATACTATTACCAAATGTTATTTTGGACTTGTAATTTGAAGATTAAACGTTTGTTTTTTTACTTTTATTTGGATTTAAGAGAATCGCGTAAATTTGAAATCCAAATCCAATAAGTACTAAAGTTGGTGCCAATCTAATTCTTCTCCAGCTAAAAATTTCAGGATTAAAAACGTTGGGATCATCGCTTCCTCCGCCAGACATTAAAATAAAACCTAGCGCAATACAAGCTAAACCAATAAACATGAATTTATAGTTTTTTCTTCCGAAGATAAATTCACTTGTGTTCTGTTCTTTACGTTTTTGTTCTCCCATTTTATTTAAATTCTGTAATCGTATTCGGTTTTACTTGCGCAAAGTAACGGTTTTATTTAAAATTTTTAAGTTAAGAGAATCTAAAATTATTCCTTTTCCTAATTAATACAACTGATCTGTTTTCAAATTCAAGAAACGTTGTGTGGCAAAAAAAGTGGAAAACCATGTGATTATAATTCCTAAAAGAAAAATACCAGCAAATAAAGCACCAATTAAAATAGGATTACGCATTAAATCTAGTTCTGGAAAAGTTAAGTTTAAATAGTATAAAACAACGGCCATTCCTAATAAGGCTATGATTGCTCCAATAATTCCTAATTGCACACTTTTCCAAACAAAAGGTCTGCGAATAAAACGTTTAGTTGCGCCAACCATTTGCATGGTTTTTATGGTAAATCGTTTTGCATACACAGCCAAACGAATAGAACTATTAATTAATAACACAGCGATTAAAGTGAAAATCCCACTAAGTATTAAAACCCAAAAGCTTATTTTTTTAACGTTGTTATTCATTAAAGTCACCAAATCATTATCATAACGTACTTCGTCTACAAAGTTTTTGTTTAATGCTTCTTTAGCTATTTCTTCTAAATGTTCAGACGTTACGTAATCTGCTTTTAAATGCACATCAATAGAGTTTTGTAAAGGATTGTAGCCTAAAAACTCCATGAAATCCTCGCCGTTTTCGGCTTTCATAGATGCTGCAGCTTGTTCTTTGGTTACGTAATCTGTAGATTTCACGTAATCTGCCAAAGCCAAACTCTTCTCCAATTGCTTGGTTTCTACCTCTTTTGCACTATCTTTTAAATAAATAGTTACCACTACTTGCTCTTTAAAATGATCGGAAACCTTTTTAGCATTAAGAATAAGCAAACCTAACAGTCCTAATAAAAATAGGACTAAAGCAATACTTAATACAACCGAAAAGTAAGAGGATATTAGTTTACGTTTCTGGTATTTTTCAAAAGATGCGCTCATAAAAAGGATTTGTTAATGATGTAAAAATAATAAAGAAAATGAAAAGAAACTTTAAAAGATGCAAGTCTTTTATTTTCCAATAAAAATGTCTTTACCAATATTTCGAGAATCTCATAAATTGAAGCTTAATTTTAATAATTAAGCAACTAGTTTCTATACTGTAATTATTATAACGTTTAAACTTTTAATAGTGTTGTAATACCTTTAACTTTGGTGTACAAGTAATTCTGTAATTCCTACGTATTTGATTCACGATTTAAAAATTTCTCGTCCTGGTTTGTGGTTTCCCACCATATGGATTTATTTAGTTCCTTTTAGTTTGGAGTCCGATTTTTGGTACGATACTAATTTTTGGATTGGTTTGCTATTTGTTACTTTTCCTTTGAATTATTTGGTATACGGCTTGAATGATTATAACGATTATCTTTCCGATGAAATCAACGAGAGAAAAGGAAACTTCCTGTTTGGAGCAAGATCAACAAAACAACAATTAGCTTCCATTATTAAAAAAGTAGTGCTCATAGTATCTCCTTTTGTTATCTATTTCACTATTGTTTCCGGGTTTAAAATGCTGCTATTATTGTTATTTATGATAGTAATAAATATAGTGTATAATTTTAAACCTTTCCGCATAAAAGAGCGTCCGCCTTTTGAAATTTGTATTCAAATGGGTTATGTTTTTACTGCTTTTTTTAGTGTGCAACTTAATGGTTTACAAGATTTACCTTGGCAAACTATTGTATACCTAACTTTGTTTGCCTTTCAAGCACATATTGCAGGAGAAATCATGGATATTGAACCAGATTTACAAGCAGGAAAGAAAACTACAGCCACCGTTATAGGAAGAAAAAACACAAAACTAGTAATGTTATTTCTATTATTGGTTGAAACATTTATTCTTTCCTATTGGTTTGAAGACTATATTTTAGCAGGATTTTTAGCGATTTTCTCCTTGTGGCTAGTTTTGGATACTTTTGTGTTTTTTAAAGAAAAACCATATACGCTTTCGCAAATGAAACTCTTCGGAATTGCAATGAATGTCTCTGCAATTTTATCCATGATTTGGATATTATATTCTGGAAAACTGATGCAACCCGTATTTTGATTACGCTTCCTTTTACAGTCTTAGAATAAACCGTAAATTTGCGCTTTAAAAAAAGTAGTTGGGCACTAGTAATACGTAATTAGTAGCTTCGCTTTTTCAAATTTAAATTATCTTTTGCTTATTAATACTGTTGTCTCTTGGAGTGCAGTCGAAAGGTAAAAATGAAAAGACATATAAAATGCAATACCATTTCAACAAGATTGAAGCCAAATGGCAAAAATATTGGGCAGAAAACCAAACGTTTAAAGCCTCAAATACTAGTGATAAACCAAAATATTATGTTTTAGATATGTTTCCTTATCCGTCAGGAGCAGGATTACATGTTGGTCATCCATTAGGGTATATCGCAAGTGATATTTATGCGCGTTACAAACGTCATAAAGGGTTTAATGTTTTGCATCCACAAGGGTATGATAGTTTTGGTTTGCCTGCAGAGCAGTATGCTATTCAAACAGGTCAACATCCTGCAGTTACCACAGAAACGAATATAAAAACCTATAGACGACAGTTAGATCAAATTGGTTTTTCTTTCGATTGGTCTCGTGAAGTGCGTACCTCAAGTCCAGAATATTACAAATGGACGCAATGGATTTTTATTCAGCTTTTTGACTCTTGGTACAATAATGAAAGTGATAAAGCGGAAGAAATTTCAAGTTTAATTGCTGTTTTTGCTTCGGAAGGAAATGCAAATGTTAACGCAGTTTGTGATGATAATATCGAAGTGTTTTCCGCGGAAGCATGGAATAATTTTAGCCAAAAAGAACAAGAAGAAATTCTTCTTAAATATAGATTAACCTATTTAGCAGAAACCGAAGTGAACTGGTGTCCTGCTTTAGGAACGGTTTTAGCAAATGACGAAATAGTAAATGGGGTTTCCGAACGTGGTGGACATCCTGTACTGCGTAAAAAAATGACGCAATGGTCGATGCGAATTTCGGCGTATGCAGAGCGTTTATTACAAGGACTAGATACTATCGATTGGACAGATTCTTTAAAAGAAAGTCAAAGAAACTGGATAGGCAAATCGGTTGGAGCATCGGTAACTTTCAATGTCATTGCGAGTGAAACGAAGCAATCTGTTACTTCAGAAAAAGAAGTTATAGAGGTTTTCACAACAAGACCAGATACTATTTTCGGAGTTAGTTTTATGACTTTAGCTCCAGAGCATGAATTAGTATCTAAAATCACAACTCCAGAGCAAAAAGCAGCAGTAGATGCTTATATATTAGCAACTGCAAAACGTAGCGAACGCGATAGAATGGCAGATGTGAAAACCATTTCTGGTGTATTTACAGGAGCGTATGCAGAACATCCTTTTAGTAAAGAGCCAATTCCGGTTTGGATTGGAGATTACGTTTTAGCGGGTTACGGAACAGGAGCAGTCATGTCTGTGCCTTGTGGAGATCAAAGAGATTACGATTTTGCAAAACATTTTAATATTGAAATTCCAAACATTTTTGATGGAGCAGATATTTCTGAAGAAGCATTTGCATCCAAAGACAATGTGAAGATTGCAAATAGTGATTTCCTTAACGGAATGAACTATAAAAAAGCATCCAAACGTGCTATTTACGATTTGGAGCAATTAGGACAAGGAGAAGGGAAAACAAACTATAGATTGCGTGATGCTGTGTTTTCTAGACAAAGATATTGGGGAGAACCATTTCCAGTATATTATGTGAATGGAATGCCACAAATGATTGATAAAGCGCATTTACCAATCACATTACCAGAAGTAGAAAAATATTTACCAACCGAAGAAGGCGAACCACCTTTAGGTCGTGCAGATGTTTGGGCTTGGGATACGAATACAAATACAGTGGTTAGTAATGACCTTTGTCATTCCGCACTTGATGCGGAATCCACTCCAGACAACGGCATCTATCCCCTAGAACTAAACACGATGCCAGGTTGGGCAGGAAGTTCTTGGTATTTCTTTAGTTATATGGAAGAAAAAGCCAAAAGAGGCGAAGACTTTGCTAGTGAAGATGCACTTAACTACTGGGAAAATGTTGATTTATATATTGGAGGAAGCGAGCACGCTACCGGACATTTATTATACTCTCGTTTTTGGGTGAAGTTTTTAAAGGATAGAGAATTTGTAAAAGTAGAGGAGCCTTTTAAAAAGTTGATTAACCAAGGAATGATTTTGGGGACTAGTGCTTTTATTTATCGTGAAGATGGAACGAACACATACCTTTCTCAAGGTTTAATTAAAGATAAAAAAGTAGCTCCAATCCACGTAAAAGTACAATACGTGAATGCATCGGATGAATTAGATATTGAAAGTTTAAAGAATGATGCGGAGTTTGGAGCAGATTATAAAAATGCGGAATTCCTTTTAGAAAATGGCGTTTACAAAGTAGGTCGCGAAGTTGAAAAAATGTCGAAGTCCAAATACAATGTTGTTAGTCCAGATGCGATTTGCGAACAATATGGAGCAGATAGTCTTCGTTTATACGAAATGTTTCTTGGTCCTTTAGAGCAAGCAAAACCTTGGAATACAGCAGGAATTACAGGAGTGCATGGTTTCTTGAAAAAACTATGGAAATTATATGTTGGTGAAAACGGATTAAACGTGAATGATGCAGCGCCAACAAAAGACAACTTAAAGACATTACATAAAACCATAAAGAAAGTAGAAGAAGATATCGAGAATTTCTCTTTTAATACTTCGGTTTCTACTTTTATGATCGCGGTTAATGAGCTTACTGCGCAAAAATGTACGAGCAAAGATGTGTTAGAACCTTTATTAGCTTTAGTTTCTCCGTATGCACCGCATATTGCTGAAGAATTATATAGTCAGTTAGGTAATGAAGGATCGATATCTACTGTGGCTTTTCCTGAATTTGATGCTAGTCATTTAGTAGAAAGTAGTAAGAATTATCCGATTTCTTTTAATGGTAAAATGCGTTTCACTATTGAACTACCAATGGATTTGAGTAAAGACGAAATTGAAAAAGCAGTAATGACCAATGAAAAAACGATTGCGCAATTAGAAGGGAGAACTCCTAAAAAAGTTATTGTAGTTCCTGGTAAAATTGTAAATATTGTAGGGTAATATGAAATTTAGATTCGTATGTTTTATTTTTTTGTTCGCTTTTATAGGATGTTCTAATGATGATAATGTGGAACCGGATTCTTATATATTTGAAAATATTATTGGTTCATGGGCATATGACACGATAAAAATTAATGGCACTTTATATTCTTATGATCATACCGAAGGATGTACTAAGGATTTGTTTCAGTTTTATTTTGAAGAGGGAAAAGAGTTTGATTTCGAAGAAGATGTAGTTTTAAACTGTGGTAGTTGTGCTCCTTGTGCTTTAAGTAGTACAAATTTAAGATGGCATTTACAGGCAGATATTATTGATCTTTATTTTGGAGAACAACTTGTGACTAGTTTAAAAGTACTTGAAGTAGACGAAACCTTAATAAGATATAGACGTTTTTATGATTACGATCAAGATGGAACAATAGATGAAATAGAAGTGGTTGGTGTACCATATAATCCATATGATTAACACATTATTATAATTTAATATTAATACAATAGTCTAAATAATATACATTTAATGGATTCTTTCGAAAGAGAGAATCCATTTTTTTATACTTTAGAATAAAATAATAATTATGAAATGGCTTTACTTCTTTGTTTTTCCGCGAAAGCGCAAGACAAGGTTTTTCCAGAAGATTATTTCGGCATTTATAAAGGCGATTTAGAAATCACTAATGCTAAAGGAAAACAAAGTATTGGTATGGAATTCCATTTAATGGCTTCCGATTCGGTAGATACCTATATCTATAAAATTGTTTATATTATGGATGGAAAAAGGAACGATCGTAATTATACGTTAAAGGCAATAAATAAAGAAAAAGGTGCGTTTGCTGTGGATGAAAATAATGGGGTATTATTATCTGCAAAATATATAGATAATACGCTGTATAGTGTATTTGAAGTGCAAAAGAACTTACTAATTACCACCGAACGATTTTACGCCGATAAAATGATTTTTGAGATTGTATTTTCTGGTAAAAATCTCGAAGAAAAAAGTGGCGGCGTGAGTGAAGAAATCCCCGAGGTTATTAGTTATCCCGTAACAGTAACACAAAAGGCAACTCTTATCAAGCAATAAACTGGTATTAAACTAAATTTTATAGAATAATTATATGGGCTTAAAACTAAAGAGAAATGATAAAATTGGATTGTTTTTCTTTGTCGCTTTTGTGCTTAGTACCACGTTAACATGGCTTTTTGAAGAACGATTTAATGAACAACAATGGAGAAGTGAACGTACTACACGATATAAGTTGGCAGCCGATATTATGGAAAGTGAATTACTAATTGGTAAAACCAAAAAAGAGGTTATTGCATTATTAGGGCCAGCATCACCTTCTACACTAACAGGAAGCGAACACCTGCTGTATGCTTTAGGAAAACCACCTAGTTTTTTGGAATCAAAAGCAGAAAAACTTGTTATTATTTTTGAAAATAGTTTTGCAATAGAGGTCATTCATTTGCAAGAATAACTTTTTTAGGTAAGAAATAAAACAAGAAATAAAAGGTGAGTAGTTACATTTCTTTTCATTAAAAACTGACAAAATTTCTTAACGAATATTTGGCTTATTTTTTGCTATACTAATAGTATATTTAAACACTAAAACGAAAATAAATGATTGGATATTATATATTAATAGGAGCAATAGCGCTTGTAAGTTGGTTGGTAAGTAGCCAATTAAAGAAAAAATTTAAAAAATACGCACAGGTACATTTGCGTAATGGATTAACTGGTAGAGAGATTGCCGAAAAAATGCTTGCAGATCATGGTATTACAGATGTAGAAGTTATTTCTACTGCAGGACAATTAACAGATCATTACAATCCGAAAAATAAAACAGTAAACTTAAGTGAAGTGGTTTACAATCACGCCAATGCGGCTGCAGCAGCAGTTGCCGCACATGAATGTGGTCACGCCGTACAGCATGCGCAAGCATATAGTGCACTCGGTATGCGATCTGCCTTAGTACCAATAGTTAGTGTGACTTCTGGTATGTCACAATGGTTGGTTATTGGAGGATTAATTCTTGGTGGAGCAGCAGGAATGGGAATGGGGTATTGGGTTGCCGTTGCTGGTTTAGTATTTATGGGCTTTGCTACTTTGTTTAGCTTTATTACTTTACCTGTAGAATATGATGCAAGTAACAGAGCTTTAGCTTGGTTGAAAAATAAAAACATGTTAACACAGGAAGAATATGCAGGATCTGAAGATGCCCTTAAATGGGCTGCTAGAACCTATTTAGTTGCAGCAATTGGTGCGTTAGCTTCCTTGTTATATTGGGCACTTCAAGTGTTTGGTGGAAGAGATTAATAAAAACATATAGAGTAAGAAAAAAGAGACGTTAATTTATTTTAATGTCTTTTTTTTTATTACTTTTCAAATTAATATAAAACAAACATTTATGGAAAATCAAAATATAAATCCTTTTCAAGAGGAAGAACCTAAAGTACTTGTTGTTACATTAGAGCAAGTAGATCGTGTTGCTTTTTTTAAACAAACCTATGCACATGTTGCTGGTGGTGTTTTAGTGTTTATTCTTTTTGAATATTTATTATTGCAAAGTGAGGCTATTGTGAATTTTGCGTTATCCATGACCGATGGTTTTAAATGGCTAATCATGCTAGGAGGCTTTATGTTTATTACTAATTATGTGGAAAAAATGGCTTTAAAAACGCCAGATAAAAACAAGCAATATTTAGCGTTTGCAGTATACATTTTGGCCGAAGCATTTATTTTTGTTCCAATGATTTATATTGCAGCTTTTTATATGGACTCTGGTCCTGAAATATTACAGCAAGCCGCAATTGTAACCTTATCTTTATTTAGTGGTTTAACTGCCGTAGTTTTTGTAACGAAAAAAGATTTTTCGTTTTTAAAAACAGGCTTAACAATTGGCTTTTTTATTGCAATAGGATTAATAGTAGCAGGAACGCTTTTTGGGTTTAACCTAGGCCTGTGGTTTTCTGTAGGTATGTGTTTATTGGCTGGTGGTTCTATTTTATACCAAACCTCTAACTTAGTAAATAAATATACAGAAGATGATTATATACCAGCAGCATTAGGCTTATTTGCTTCTTTAATGTTATTATTTTGGTATGTATTACAAATTTTTATGTCGAGAGATTAAGTCTTAAATATAATAATAAAAGCTCCTTTTAAAGGAGCTTTTATTATTTAAAAACTAGTATTATCTAAAGAAACAAGTTTGTTTTTTAAAGCGTAAATAACTAGACCAGCAACATTTTTAGATTCTGTTTTAAGTAGTAAGTTGTTACGATGACCTTCTACAGTTCTTGGACTTATAAAAAGTTTTTCGCCAATATCAACAGTTGTATATTGTTTGCAAATAAGTTCTAAAACTTCAATTTCTCGTTTGGTGAAATAATTAGTGTCAAACGTAGATTTTATTTTTTTGTCTTTAGGGTTGGTAATACTTTCATGAACATATTGCATGACCTTTCCATCGTAATAAAAGCCTTTTTCATAAACCTCTTCAATGGTTTTAATCATTAAGGCAGGTGTACTGTTTTTTGCTAAATAGGCAACAGCACCAATCGAAATCATATTTAAAATAAAAGGTTTGCTAAAATAACTAGTAAGTGCAATTACTTTAATTTCTGGAAATTCTTTATGAATAATTTTAGTGACTTCCACGCCATTTAAATTGGGCATTTTAAGGTCGGTAACTACAATTTCTGGCAGTATTTTGGCGTCCCGTAATTGTTGTATTAGCTCTTCGCCGTCTTTAGCGTCAAAAAGAATGTTAATGCGTTCTTCGTTACCCAAAATGGCTTTTAATCCTTGAAGGAATAAAAGTTCATCATCTGCTAATGCTATATTTATTTTATCCATGGTATTTGCATTGTATTATAAAAAGGCTACCATTGTTTTCTGTACTTTCCATTTTAAGCGATCCGTTTAAAATTTTAACGCGGCTATTTATGTTTTGTAACCCAATGCCACTTTTTTTACTAATTTCTTTAACATTAAAACCAACACCATTATCTTGATAACGTATTTTAAAGCCAGTGGTATTTTGTTCCATATAAATGGCTAATTCATTGGCTTTTCCATGTCTTATAGAGTTGTTCATTAATTCCTGAATAATTCTAAATACATGTAATTGGTTGGTTCTAGTTAATTTACTTAAATTTTCAATGTTATGCTCTATTTCTAATGTAGTATTAACCGAAAAGTCATCAAATAATTCTTCTAAAGCAACTTTAAGTCCAAATTCATCTAAAATAGGAGGCATTAAATCATGTGCAATTTTTCTTGAACTCTCTAGAGTTGTAGCTGTTATTTCAAGTATTTGGTTTAACGAAGCTTTCTGTTTATCATTAATAGATTTATCTGTTAAAAGCACATTGGTAGACAAGCTAATTATATTGAGCTTAGAACTAATGGCATCATGCAGGTCTTGCGCAATACGTTTGCGTTCTATTTCTTGAATAGCAATAGAAGTTTGTAATATTTTTTGCTGATTTTCTAACTTCATAGCAGATTTTTCAAGTTCTTTTTGCACTATTTTTTGCCTGGAATAATGAAAAAACAGAATTAACCCAGTAGTAATTAAAACTAAGAATATGATTCCGTAAACCAGGGTTTGAATAATTAATTTTCCGTTTTCCATAAGCTCTTCCTCCATTCTATTAAAATTAGTATTAAATAGCCTACATAAAACACTTTATTCAGGAGCCATACATTAATAGATAATGATCTGTCAACAGCAGAAACCATTAAATTACCTAAGATAAAAATCAGTGTACTAACCGATAAATAAATAAGAACAGCGGCATTTATGTACATGAATTTTCCAGTTTTACCTAAGGAGTTATACAAGTGAATAATGGAGTATACCACCAAAGGAAATGAGCTTATAAGGATTTCTAATAAGTTGAATCTATTAAATAATGATATATTATTAAAATATTGAATACTTAAAATTAAAGCAACTAGAATAAAAATTAGATTCACCCAATTTTGTTGTTTTTTAGTAAAAAACTCTCTATAAAATAAGGAGAGGAAAATAAACTGAAAAATAAAATAGAAGTGGGATAAAAACAAATTGTCTTTTTTCAAACCTAGACTTCCCTGAATATTAATTAAAATAATACTACCAACTAATACGCAAAAGGTGAGCGCTAAATAGATGCTATAATATTTTATCGCTTTATTTTTTTTGTCTTTTAAATAGCTATATGTATATAATGTTGCGTTTATAAAAAGTAATATAATGCTAAGGTTTTGTAAAACACCATCAATTAATTTCATTTCCTTTTTTAAGGTTTGTATAAAGGACTAGTGGGATCACAATTATCTGGGCATGGAGTAGTAAAATCGTATACACCACTTCCTTTAATAGCTTCCTCTTTTTCTTCTGTTGTTTCGGGACATACTTTATTTATTACTAAATCTTTATGTATTCCTTTTTTATCTTTTAATGTGCCTACAAGAAGTAATTTTTCAGTTAAAGCGGAAGGTTTCTCGTTCGCAGGACGTTCAATTGCCATATAAGCACGAACGCTGGAATCTGTTAAATCCTTTTTAATGAAATAGTTACCATCCGATTTTTTGGTTAAAACGGCCATCTCTATTAGGCAATCTATAAGATCAACGGCAGGAATTAGAAATGCTTTAGCATGAGATTTATTCTCTTCTTGCCATTTTTTTACCCAGTCTTTTGCGTCACAGATTTTAATTGTACTCATAATTTAAGGTTTATTTATTAATAGACTTTAAAGCTACAAGATATTTTTATTAAAACAGATAAAAATAAAAAAACAGGTATTTCTACTCGGTTTTTATATCAAGTAAATTCGCTTATGCATAAGCGCTTAATAATCAGTACTTTTGATTTATTATTAACCAATTAAATAAATATATTATGGATCCATTTATGGCACAAATTATTTTGTTCGGAGGCACTTTTGCACCACGTGGGTGGGCATATTGCGACGGACAATTATTATCAATTTCGCAGTACAGCGCTTTATTTTCTTTAATAGGGACTACTTATGGGGGAAATGGAAGAACAACATTTGCTTTACCCGATTTAAGAGGTAGAGTTCCTGTACATGCTGGGACAGGTCCAGGGCTACCAACTATAAAGTTGGGGGAAAAAGGAGGTGAAGCAACTGTGATACTTAAAACGACCGAAATGCCTATGCATAATCATGTTGCAATTACTCGCGCTGTGAGCCCAATTCCTAGAGGAGGTGGAGCAGTAGCAAATCCGGAAAACGCTTACAATGCAGATGGTGGTGTTTATGCAGCGGGAGCAAATGCACAAATGGCTGCAGATGCTACAGTTGTCGGGGATGCTGGTGGTAGTCATCCACATAACAATATGCAGCCTTATACCAGTATAAATTATATTATAGCATTACAAGGTGTTTTTCCATCTAGAAGCTAAAAATATAATATAATCAAACTGAATTAAAGGATGCTGCCAAATTGTTTTTTGTCGGTATCCTTATGCTATTAATTTTAAATATGTTTATTATGAAAAAAGAATACAATTTAAAAAAAGCAATCTTCAAAAGTATTCCTGTTTTTTGTCTTTTGCTATTGTTTAGTTATTCTGTAAACGCTCAGAATATAAATTTTACTATTGATATGGCGCAAGATGATGGCGTAAGTATTACGGAAACACTAATAGTAGGATCTGATACGTATGTGTTGCTAATTGATGTTCCTGATTCAGGAGCTGAGACTTTATTTGAATTAAGTAGTGGTGATTGGGGGTTTTATTATGGTAGTGGCGGGGATAATGTAAATACATTTACTCTTACACTTACTAAGAATGGGATTTCTACAAATTTTAAATTAAATGGAATCGATTATGATACGGTAGAGGATGGATTTATATCCATTTTAAATCAAGATAATGCAGAGATTTCAGGGAGTCAACAATATCTAGTGGGTTTTGGTGCAATTAATATAACGAATCCAGCTAATGCTGCAGATATTAGTGGTTTTAAGATTATTCAACCGGATGTTTCTGATAATACCGATTTTGTATTCCATAATATTAATGTGGATATAATACAAGCTTGTGTTCCTCCAGCAGGAACAGCAACTTTTGTGAGTCAAAATTGCGGAGCAGGAACATTTCTTGCTCAAGTGAGTGTAACAGATTTAGGAGGTGGCACACCATCTATTTTTGATGGTACAACAGCTACCACAGTTCCTGCAACAGGTGTTTACAATTTTGGACCTTACCCAACAGGCACGCCAATAAATTTTACTTTACAACATGGAGGTGATACGGATTGTGATGTAAATTTAGGCTCCATATCAGATACGTGTCCGCCACCTTGTTTAGCTCCAATAGGAACAGCGGCCTTGAGTTCTCAAGATTGTGTAGCTGAAACATTTTTTATTGAAGTAGATGTAACAAATTTAGGAAGTGGAGGAAATCCAGTAATATTTGATGGTATTTCATCTATACCTATTACAGCTACAGGAATTACTATACTAGGACCTTATTCAAGAGGAACAGTAATACCAATTATTTTACAACACGGCAGTGACATTACTTGTGATGCAGATTTAGGAATGGTTTCTTCTACATGTGATGAAATTATTTTCACTATAAATACCGCTGTCGATGATGATGTAGCGGGTGTTATAACAGAAACAATTGTTAAAGATGGAGATACTTATGTGTTAACAGTAGATCATCCTGGTAGTGAAACACTAGATAAACTTACTTCAGATTGGGTTTTTTATCTTGGTTCTAGTGGCGCAAATACAATAGAGCCATTTGTTTTAAATATAACAAAAAATGGATTTCCAACTAATTTCACTTTAAAAGGGATAGAGTATAATACTGGAGAAGCGGGTATAATAACTCTTACAAACCAAGATGACGCTGAAATAGCTAACCCTATATTATACCCTACGGGCTCTGGAACAATAAGTATTTCTAATACAACAAATGCTTCAAATATTTCAAGTTTTAATATTGTGCCTAATGATGCGGATGATTTAATTGATTTCGGATTTGATAATATTAAAGTAGATATTTTGGATACTTGTGTGGCAGGAGTTGCAACAGCAATTTTAGGAATTCAAGACTGTTTAACTAGAGAGTTTTTTGTAGCTGTAGATGTTGCCAGTTTAGGTAATGGAAGTCCAGCGATATTTGATGGTACAATAAGTACTCCAATTACTACAACAGGAACGATGAATTTTGGGCCTTATGCGTCTGGAGCATCCGTAAACTTTACATTACAACATGGAAATGATGTTACCTGCGATGTCGATTTGGGAGCTGTAACCTTTACGTGTCCAGTACCTGCTAATGATTTATGCACAGGAGCTATTGCTGTAACATGCGGTGAAACGGTTACTGGTTCAACAATTAACGCGACAGATAGTGGAGATAACCCTTCTAATGATGTGTTTTATTCGTTTACCGATACCGTACTGCAGGATGTTGTTTTATCGCTTTGTAATTCTACTTATGATACATTTATTAGAGTATTTGATGATTGTCCACAATCTAATCAAATTGCATTTAACGATGTTTCCAATGATTGTCCTAGTGGTCAATCTGTAGTTACTTTTACTGCGCAACCAAACATAACATATTATATTATGTTAGAAGGTAATGACATGGATGCTGGTGAATATGAGATGATCGTAAACTGTATTCCAAATGAACCAGCTCCAGGAAATGACTTATGCGCAAACCCAACAGCACTTATACTTGCTGCAACATTAACAGGAGAAACTACAGCGGGAGCAACCGATAGCTCAACAGGTGAAGATGATGATACAAGTTGTAACCCATATACATTTAAAGCCGATGTTTGGTACACTTTTGTAGCGCCATTATCTGGAGAGGTTACCATAGAAACAACAACTTCGGGTACATCTACAGCGGCTAGTATTGCTTTATACCCAAATTGTGGGCAATTAGATGCTGAAGCATTAGGGTGTGATATTGGAGATGCTACAGGAGCAAGTCTAGTTGTTACAGGTTTAACTTCTGGTGTCACTTATTATATTAGAGCATGGAGTGATGGTGTTGCCGGATTAAGCAGACGACGTCTAGAAGGTACTTTTGATATCATCGCATTTGATCCAACGGCATTAGCAATAACCGATTTGGATAACGATACTTCATTTAGTTATTATCCGAATCCAGTAAATGCAACGCTAATATTGAATGCTAATAGAGAAATATCTAATGTGAAGGTCTTTAATATGATAGGGCAAGAAGTATATAATAAAATAACAAATAGTTTAGAATTGGATGTCGACATGTCTAATTTACAAACCGGTGCTTATTTTGTTAGCGTAACTATTGGTGATGTAACCAAGACCATACGCGTGATAAAAGAATAGCTAATTAGTAAAAATAGTTTTAAAAAAGCTCCTAAAGTAATTTAGGAGCTTTTTTTATATCTTAATTTGTCGGTCAATTTGTTGGTCTAAAGAGATGAAGGTTTCTGTTCTTGATACGCCTTCAATAGATTGAATGTCTTTGTTTAAAACATGCATAAGGTGTTCATTGTCTTTACAAAGAATCTTAATAAAAATACTCCAGTTTCCTGTGGTGTAATGACATTCTAAAACTTCAGGTATTTTTTTAAGTTGTTTTACCGCTTCAGGATTGCTCATGGCTTTGTCAAGATATACACCAATATAAGCCATGGTAGTATAGCCCAATACTTTTGGGTTTATTATAAATTTTGAACCTGCTATTAATCCAGATTTTTCTAGTTTACGAAGTCGTTGATGAATAGCTGCACCAGAAATACCAACACCTCTAGCAATTTCAAGAATTGGTGTTCTTGCATCTTCCATTAAAGCACGTAGTATTTTCTTGTCTATACCATCTATAAGAATGTTGTTATCTATCGTTTTCATTACAATTTGTTTGTATTTCCGTAAAAACGGAAAATTGTTTCATATTAAAACATAAATGTACAGAAATGATTTGAAACTGAAATAAGATTTCGCGTTAAGGATTGAAGTGGCATCCTTTTTTGAGGTACGAGAAAAAGATATAACGGAAAGCCTGACATTTTTTTCCTGCAAGGTTTTAGAAACCTTGCAGGTTTAAAAAATGAAACGCCATAAAAATTTTAAACGTGTAAAGGATTGTAGCCTAGATACGGCACTTCTTTTTCGTGAAAAACAATACCGTACTCTTCTAATTCTTTTAATATTGGTGTGTACACCTCTTTATTAATTGGGATTTGTACACCTGGAGTTGTGATTTTTTCGTTTAGAATGGCTAGTGTTGCTATTGCTACTGGTAAGCCAACGGTTTTTGCCATTGCGGTATAGGTTTGGTCTTCACCAATGGTTACCATGGTTGCATCTATTTGGTGTTTTTTACCATCTAATTCGTACCCAAACTTGTGGTACATAACAATCATATCTTTATCGTCTGGATCTAATGTCCAGCTATCCATTAATATTTTTTGTAGAATTTGTGCAGGAGTTGCTTTTTTAAGCGCTACCATTTTAGTTTTACTAAAAAGGTCTAACTCTAAATATTTATCCCAAACCACATCATCTTGGTCTATTTTAAGTGCGTGTCTAAATTTTAGCTCTACAGAATCTGTAGGACTGTATGGTAAAAACGCATTTACAAAATCACGATAGCTCATGTTTTCGCTATCGTCTATGGTGTAGCTATCATCTGTCATACCTAATTGCACAAATACATTCCATGCTCTAGAAAAACCAACGCGTCTAATAGTGCCTCTGTAAAGCGTTTTTATAGTATCTAAACCATAAACACTTTGGTATTTTAGGGAATCTCTATTGGCATACCCTTCAAATTTACCATAGCCTTCTACTTCTAAAAATTCGGTACGTCTAAAAAGTCTATTGTATGGTATGTATTTATAGGTGTCTTCTTGTAGAAATTTTCCGGCGCCACCTTGACCTGCTAATACTACGTTTCTAGGATTCCAAGTAAATTTGTAGTTCCATAAATTATTATCACTTTCTGGAGCAACTAGTCCGCCAGTAAAAGATTCGAATAAAATCATTTCGCCGCCTTTTTCTCTAATTTTATCAATGACTTGCATGGCGCTCATATGATCAACTCCTGGATCGACACCAATTTCATTCATAAAAACAAGCCCTTTGTCTTTTGCAGCTTTATCTAATGCTTGCATTTCTGGACTTATATAAGAAGCAGTAACCATATTTTTATTAAAAGTAATGCAGTCTTTGGCAACTTCTATATGAAATCTAGCAGGTAGCATAGAGACTACAATATCTGCATTTTGTATGGCTTCTTGACGGGAATTTTTATCAAAAACATCTAATAAAATAGCTTGGGCATTTTCATGATCCCCAATTAATTTTTTAGCGTGTGTAAAGTTTATATCGCCAACTATAATTAATAAGTCTTCTGTATTTGATTTGTCTAATAAATATTTAATAAGGTAAGAGGATGATTTTCCGGAACCAATGACTAAAATCTTTCGCATAATGAGAATTGTTGAGTAATTTTGTAGTTACGAATGTAATAAATACTGTGGCTAAATTAAACGAAATACATAATTATATGAACAAAAAATTATTAATTACCGGTGCTGTTTTTGGTGTAATAGGAATTATACTAGGTGCATTTGCTGCGCATGGCTTAAAAGAATTAATTTCGGAAGCGTCTCTACAGTCTTTTGAAACTGGTGTGCGTTACCAAATGTATCATGCCTTTTTACTTATAATATTGGGAAGTGTACAAGTGATACCAGAAAAAGCCAAAAAGACTATTTTTATACTAATAGTAGTAGGTGTTTTGTTTTTTTCAGGATCCATTTATGGTTTAGCAACAAATGCACTAACCAGTGTTGATTTTACTAAAATTGCATTAATTACACCTTTGGGAGGCCTTTTGTTAATTATGGTTTGGGTTATAATGTTGATAAACTTTTTAAAACTAAAGGCGGATAATTAAGGTTTTAGATGGCTACTTTAAAATAAAGTTTTAATTTTGCATCTTAAACAACACAATTAAAATATGGTTAATCATACTCAAGTAACGAAAACGATTTCGTTAGAACAATATGGAATCAAAAATGCAAAAGTTAATTATCAACTTTCACCAGGGCAGCTTCATGATATTACTGTTGAAAAAAAACAAGGTGTTACGGCTTCGTCAGGAGCGCTAGCAGTAAATACAGGAGAGTTTACTGGTAGGTCACCAAAAGATAGGTTTATAGTTAAAGATGATGTCACTAAAGACAGGGTATGGTGGGGAAACATTAATATTCCTTTTGATTCAGACAAATTTGAAAAGCTATATAATAAGGTAGTAGACTATTTATCTAACAAAGAAATTTTTGTAAGAGATAGTTATGCTTGTGCAGATAAAGATTACAAATTAAATATTAGAGTAATAAATGAGCATCCTTGGACGAACATGTTTGCTTATAATATGTTTTTACGCCCAACGGAAGAAGAGCTAAAAGACTTCACTCCAGAATGGACTATAGTAAATGCTCCAGGTTTTATGGCAGATCCAGAAGTAGATGGAACACGTCAACATAACTTTGCTATTTTAGATTTTACTAGAAAAATCGCTTTAATTGGTGGAACTGGTTATACCGGAGAAATTAAAAAAGGAATTTTTTCTGCATTAAACTTTATACTTCCAGTATTTAAAAATACATTACCAATGCACTGTAGTGCAAACGTAGGTAAAGATGGAGATACTTCTATTTTCTTTGGTCTTTCTGGTACCGGAAAAACAACATTATCTACAGATCCAGATAGAAGTTTAATTGGTGATGATGAACATGGTTGGACTGCTGATAATTCGGTGTTTAATTTTGAAGGAGGTTGCTATGCTAAAGTCATTAACTTATCTCAAGAACAAGAACCTGAAATTTATGCTGCAATTAAAAGAGGAGCTATTTTAGAAAATGTAATAATGGATGATAAGGGAGTGGTAGACTTTGCTGATACTTCTATAACACAAAATACAAGAGTTAGTTACCCTATTTATCATATTGAAAATATACAAAAACCTTCTATAGGTAAAAACCCAAAAAATATATTCTTTTTAACAGCAGATGCTTTTGGTGTGTTGCCTCCAATTTCGAAGTTAACTCCTGGGCAAGCTGCATACCATTTTATTTCTGGTTATACTGCTAAAGTTGCAGGAACAGAAGCAGGAATTGATGAACCATTACCAAGTTTTTCTGCTTGTTTTGGAGCGCCTTTTATGCCGTTACATCCAACAAAGTATGCGGAAATGTTAAGTCAGAAAATGAAAGATTCTGGAGTTAATGTTTGGTTGGTAAATACCGGTTGGACTGGTGGTCCTTACGGCGTTGGATCTAGAATGAAATTAAAATATACTAGAGCAATGATTACTGCTGCTATGGATGGAAGTTTAGAAGCTGCAAATAAAGATAGTTATCATGTACATTCTGTTTTTGGATTGAAACAACCAAGAACCTGTCCTAATGTGCCAACCGAAGTGTTAAGTCCGAGAAGTACTTGGAATAATGACGAAGGGTATTACAAGACAGCTTATAAATTATCGGACTCTTTTAGAGCTAACTTTAAACAGTTTGAAGCCAATGCAAATCAGGAGATTATGGATGGAGCTCCAAATGTGGAGAAATAAATAGGTGAACTACGGTAATATTTGTTGAAGAGTAATAGTAGTGTTTTTTTTATAACTTAACTTTATACCTATAAATTATAAAGCTATTAATTATGAAAAAAACACTACTTTTTTTGGCTACTGTTGTAGCCATGCAAATTGAAATTCAGGCACAGTCAACTGCTGTGCCAAATGCCGATTTTGAACAATTTCTAATCGCAACTACTACTATTAATGGACCATTAGATGGTTTTATTTTAAACAGTGAAGCAGCAGCAGTTACTGGAACGCTTAATTTAGGTGGATCTCCACCTTATAATGCTATTAATGATTTCGCAGGTATTGAAGCATTAACAGGTATTACAGGTTTGGTTATTACGTATAACGCCGCGGTAACAAGTTTAGATGTTTCTGCTAATTCAAGTTTAACATCTCTGGACACGGAAGGGTGTACTTCTTTGAGTAGTATTATAACAGGAGCAAACACCACTTTAAGTCAAGTGCTTATTCCAGGATCTCCAGTTACAAGTTTAGACTTGTCGGGAAATACTAGTTTAACTGAAGTGGATGTAAGACAAACCGGTTTAGTTACTTTAGATATGCGAAACGGTAACAATGTTAATGTAACGGCATTTGATTCTCGTTTTACTCCAACACTTACTTGTGTTTTTGTGGATGATAAAAATGCAGCATATTTATCTACTTGGATGACTGGTAGTGGAACTTTTGTGGATAATGAAGCAGAATGCAATACACTTTCGGTTGCAAGTGAAGGAGGATTAGCGTTTGATATGTTTCCAAATCCTGCTAAAAACAGAATCTATGTGGCATCTAACTTACAAGAATCTCAGATTCAGATTTATGATATCACTGGAAAGTTAGTCTTCAAAACGCAAATGCAGTTTGGGGAGAATGCTTTAGATATTAGTGCGATGGCTCCAGGAGTTTATTTAGCAAGAATATTAGCAAGCGGTAAATCGTTAACGAAGAAATTAATAATTCAGTAAATGAATTAAAGTATGAACCAAAAAAAATCGCAACATGTACATGTTGCGATTTTTTTTTGGACTAGTTTTAAACTATTTCCCTTTATTTATTTTGTTGATGTACTTTTCTAAAGCCATCGTCATAGAAGGTGTTTCTGGCGTTGGTGCCGAGATGTCTACACGCAGTCCATGCTCTTCTACCGCTTTAATAGTAGTGTTACCAAAAACAGCTATTCTAGTATCATTTTGTTTAAAGTCTGGAAAATTCTTGAATAAAGAATCTATTCCTGAAGGACTAAAGAATACTAAGATGTCATAAAATACGTCCTCTAAATCAGATAAATCACTGATTACTGTTTTGTAAAAAACAGCCTGTTTCCAATCCACGGCTAAACCATTTAGTATTTCAGGAACTTCTGGTTTCAGTTTATCTGTAGTTGGTAATAAGAATTTTTCGTCTTTATATTTTTTTATGGTTGGAGATAACTCTGAAAAAGTTCGCTTACCAACATAAATTTTACGTTTTCTATATACTACGTATTTTTGTAAATAGTAAGCTACAGCTTCCGACTGGCAGAAGTATTTCATGCTATCAGGTACTTTAAAACGCATTTCGTCTGCAACTCTAAAAAAGTGGTCTACAGCGTTTCTGCTTGTTAAAATAATAGCAGTGTAATTGCTTAAATCTATTTTTTGTAATCTGATTTCTTTTGCAGGAACTCCTTCTACATGAATAAAAGGTCTAAAGTCTATCTTCACTTTTTGCTTTTCTTGCAAATCAAAATAAGGCGAATTTTCTATTTTAGGTTCTGGTTGAGATACTAAAATGGTTTTGACTTTCATATAATAGCTAGCTTTTTTAAACCTTACTTGTAATCTATAAATAACTTATATAATACGAGATAAGGCGAAATTTCAAGAGTGCAAAGATACAAAATAAAATACAACAAATTGGATTTTATCAAACTTTGATAGGTCTTGTAGGAAGCAGCTATACTAATGCAATTAATTAGTAAAAAAACAAGACCAAGAATTTGTAGTATAATAGGTGACGGTGTGACGCTAAATAATAAAATGAAGTTAACGGGTATGAGCAGTAAACCAATAAAGTTTTTATAGCTCATTTTTTGAAATACATAAAAATCTAAAATGGTTTCTACATCAAATAAGCTTCCTAATAAGCGTTCTATAGATGTTTTTGCCAATATTATTACTGCAATTCCTATAAATACTTTAATTAAAAAAGTGGGGATGTCTTCAATTTCTCCAACAAAACTTTGGTACATCAAAACACTAAAAATAGAACTAGAGATTAATAAGTTTATAAAAAGTAAGGCATCAAAACCGTCAATGGCTTTTATCTCTCTAGAGTATACTTTTAAATATCTAAAATTACCTAGTATATAAACAAAATCATTAAAGCGTTTTGTAAACAGCACTTTTGCAGTGGCAACTAAAACTAGACAAAGTACTAGTAATATGGTGAAAATTTCATTAGATATAATTTCGCGAAGCATACGGTAAAATTATTATAAATAATCCTATTCTTCTTCCATTTTTTAAGGAAAATTTAAAAAAAAGTAATTTTTAAATAGCTTACATTTGCTAAAATTAAATGCCTTTTATGCAAGACGCTATTGTCATCATACCAACATACAACGAAATAGAAAATATTGAGGCTATTATTAAAGCGGTGTTTTCTCTTGAAAAAGCATTTGATGTTTTGGTGGTTGATGATAATTCTCCAGATTTAACAGCGCTAAAAGTTAAGGAACTGCAAGCGCAATTTCCGGAGCGTTTACATCTAGAGGTGCGAAAAGAGAAATCTGGATTAGGTACCGCATACATTCATGGTTTTAAATGGAGTTTGGCAAGAACGTATCGTTATATTTTTGAAATGGATGCAGATTTTTCGCATAATCCAAAAGATTTAATTCGCTTATACCATGCATGCCATATAGATGGAGTAGATTTGGCTATTGGTTCCCGTTATGTAAAAGGTGTAAATGTGGTAAACTGGCCAATGAGTAGAGTTTTACTCTCTTATTTAGCTTCCAAATACGTGCGTTTTGTCACTAGAATGAAAATTCATGATACTACCGCTGGATTTATTTGCTATAAAAGGGAAGTGTTAGAAGCATTTGATTTAAATACCATAAAGTTTACAGGATATGCGTTTCAGATAGAAATGAAATTTAAAGCATATTGTAAAAAGTTTAAAATAAAAGAAATTCCAGTTATTTTTACAGATAGAACAAAAGGAGAATCTAAATTAAGTTCAGGAATCATTTCTGAGGCTATTTTTGGTGTCATCTCTATGAAATGTAAAAGTCTATTTATAAAGTAAAATTAAGACATGCAATACAAACAAACACTTATTAAGAACGCAAAGATTGTGAATGAAGGAACTATCTTTCATGGTGATATTCTTATTGAAGGCGAATACATTAAAGAGATAAGTGAATCCATTAGTGCGAAATCTGCAGATGTTCACATTTTTGATGCAGAAGGTAATTACCTGCTTCCTGGTGTTATTGATGATCAAGTACATTTTAGAGAACCAGGATTAACGCAGAAGGCAAATATAGAAACGGAATCTAAAGCTGCAATTGCTGGAGGAATTACGTCTTTTATAGAAATGCCTAATACCAATCCGCAAACCACAACCATAGAAAAACTTAACGAAAAATTTGAGATAGCCAGAAAAACGTCGTCTGCTAATTATTCTTTTATGTTTGGTGGTACTAATGATAACCTGGAAGAAATTTTAAAAGTAGATCCGAAACAGGTTGCGGCATTAAAATTATTTTTAGGTTCGTCTACAGGAAATATGTTGGTAGATAATCCTGAAGTTTTAGAAAAAATATTTTCTAGCACAAAACTACTTATTGCTGTGCATTGTGAAGATGAAGCAACGATTAAAAAAAATCTTGCGAAATATGTTGAAGAATTTGGTGAAGACATACCAATAAAACATCATCCAGATATTAGAAGTGAAGAGGCTTGTTATATCTCATCGTCTAAAGCAATAGAACTTGCAAAAAAAACAGGAGCTAGACTACACGTTTTTCATCTTTCTACAGCGAAAGAGACGAGTTTGTTTTCGAATAAAATTCCGTTGAAAGATAAAAAAATTACTGCTGAGGTTTGTGTGCATCACTTGTGGTTTACAGACGAAGATTATGATGCTAAGGGAACTTTTATCAAATGGAATCCTGCGGTGAAATCGCAAAAAGATAAAGATGGTTTATGGAAAGCATTGTTAGACGATAGAATAGATGTTATAGCAACAGATCATGCACCACATACTTTAGAAGAAAAGAATAATGTGTACACCAAAGCACCTTCTGGAGGTCCGTTAGTACAGCATGCGCTTCCTGCAATGTTAGAAATGCATCACAAAGGGAAAATCACGTTAGAGAAACTAGTAGAGAAAATGTGTCATAATCCTGCTATATTATTTCAAGTAGAAAAACGTGGATATATAAAAGAAGGTTACTTTGCAGATTTAGTAATAGTAGATTTAAGTAATCCTTGGACCGTTAAAAAAGATAATATTTTATACAAATGCGGTTGGTCTCCTTTTGAAGGTACTACCTTTAAATCTAGAATTACACACACCTTTGTAAATGGAAGTTTAGCGTATAAAAACTTTAAGTTTTATGATGTTAAAGCTGCTAAACAATTAACTTTTAACAGATAATGAGAAACGTATTATATACATGCTTTGTGTTGCTATTAGTATCTTGTTTTAATCAGAATAAGCCTAAAAAACCAGATAATCTTATTTCTAAAGATAAAATGGTTCGTGTAATTGTGGATATGTCTGTGTATAGTTCTGCCAAAGGAGT
The DNA here is from genome assembly GCF_053601575.1 of Lacinutrix sp. MEBiC02404. NCBI lineage: Bacteria > Pseudomonadati > Bacteroidota > Flavobacteriia > Flavobacteriales > Flavobacteriaceae > Lacinutrix > Lacinutrix sp. MEBiC02404. The sequence continues at coordinate 46,273 of NZ_JBSHNV010000168.1, forward strand.
GAATAAAAAAGTGCTTGAAGAAAAGGGTGTTAAATTACAAGAATATATTTATGAAAAGCATAACATAGATAGTGCGCAATTTGCTGCTAGTAATTATTACTACACGTACAACCCGGAAACATACGAAGACATCTACAAGCAAGTTAGAGATAGTTTAACCAAACTGAAAGCGGAGTACACTGCCTTGGACAAAATAGAAACTAAGGAAAAGAAAAGAAAAGATTCTCTAAAACGCACTAAATTAAAACTAATGCCTGAAAAAGGTGCCTCTTTAAAAGACTCGGTAACGAGTGCTGCGTTTAATAAAAACAAAAAGGCACTATTAAAAAAGAATTAAATTATTGTTCTTTTAAAAATAAATTAGAAACCGTTTCTATACTTTTTTCTAACGGTATAAATTTAAAGTCTAAAGCATTTATAATTTTTTGGTTACTATAATTGGTAATCGTTAAAGCCGTTTTAGCATTTTGTTTTGTTAAGCTTCTTGGTTTTCCTGTTAAAAAACTTTTTAACCAATCTGTTCGCCAAGCCATTTCAAGCATTAAGGAAGTAGCTCTTTTTTTTGGCGCTTTTACTTTTAAATGTTTAGCGGCAATTTCTGTAAAATGTTGAAAGCTTATATTTTTAGCGACTATAACAAAACGTTGGTTAATAATATTACTTTGCATTAGCTGTAACATAGCCGTTACAACATCTTTTACATCTACATATCCAGTAGTTCCAGTAACGTAATAAGGGAATTTGTTATGCGCTTTTTTAAAGAGTAAACCACTACCGCTGTTCCAGAAACCAGCACCTATAATAATCCCAGGATTTACAATTACAGCATCTAATCCTTCTTGGGTGCCACGCCAAACTTCCATTTCTGCACCATATTTTGTAATGCTATAAACACTATTATCAGCTTCCGGATTCCAAAACGTTTCTTCGTCTATAAAACTATTGTCTTCATGGTTTCCTAGAGTAGCAATAGAACTTACATAGCACAATTTTTTAATATTTTTTGCAAGACATAAATTAACAATATTTGCAGTGCCTTCAATATTCGTTTTTCTAAGTTTATGGTAGTCTTTGGGATTAAAAGAAATAAGAGCAGCACAATGATATACCTGTGTGATATCTTGAAATACATCTATTAAAACAGGAATGTCTAATATATCGGCTTCTATCCATTCGATCTTATTAAAAACAGTACTAACATCTTCCGTGAAATAAGAAAATACTTTTTTTACGGTCTGTAGTTTTTCTTCACTTCTATAGATAGCGCGAACCTTTTGATTGTTCTTAACCAATTCATAAAGCAAATGTGATCCTACTAGACCTGTTCCTCCTGTAACTAAAACCATAAAACAAAAATAGTCTTTTTTGTTATTCTCTTTCCTCTTTTGAAGGATAAACATATCTTTGCTAGACTTTAGAATAATATACAAGAAATGAACTATAATATAGTAGAAGAATTAACGTGGAGAGGAATGGTACATGATATCATGCCCGGAACAGAAGAGCAATTAAATAAAGAGATGACAACGGCTTATATTGGTTTTGACCCAACGTCAGATTCATTACATATTGGTAGTTTAGTTCCAATTATTTTATTAATGCATTTAGAAAAAGCAGGACATAAGCCAATTGCGTTGGTTGGTGGAGCAACAGGAATGATTGGAGATCCTTCTGGTAAAAGCGATGAACGTAATTTACTAGACGAAGCGACTTTAAATCATAATGTTGCAGGAATTAAAAAGGTGTTATCTCGTTTTCTTAACTTTTCTTCGGAAGAAAAAAATGCACCAATTTTAGTGAATAACTACGATTGGATGAAAACATTTAGTTTTATAGACTTTGCGCGTGATGTTGGTAAACGAATTACCGTGAACTACATGATGGCAAAAGATTCTGTAAAGAAACGTTTGTCTGGTGAAGAAGGAAACGTTGGTATGTCTTTTACAGAGTTTACCTACCAGTTAATTCAAGGATATGATTTTTACCACTTATACAAACAGCACAATTGTTTGTTGCAAATGGGAGGAAGTGACCAATGGGGAAACATTACTACTGGAACAGAGTTAGTAAGACGTATGAATGTTGGCCAAGAAGCGAAAGCGTTCGCCATGACATGCCCTTTAATAACCAAAGCCGATGGTTCTAAATTTGGTAAAAGTGAAGGAGGAAACATTTGGTTAGATACCGATAAAACTTCGGTATACAAGTTTTACCAATTTTGGTTAAATAGTAGTGATGAAGATGCCGAAAAGTATATTAAAATATTTACCTTTTTAGATAAAGATACTGTGGAAGCTTTAATTGTGGAACATAAAGAAATGCCGCACGTTCGTTTATTACAAAAGCGTTTAGCAGAAGAAGTAACCACATTAGTACATTCTAAATCTGATTTTGAAAATGCCGAAAAAGCATCCAACATCTTATTTAGTAAGTCTTTTAAAGAAGATATAAATACCTTAGATGAAAACACTTTTTTAGATGTGTTTGAAGGTGTGCCTCTAGCAGAAGTTGCTAAGCAAGAAATTGAAGAAGGTTTAGATATGATTGCTGCATTGGCTGCACAAACGAACTTTTTAGCATCGAATGGAGAAGCACGAAGAGCTTTAAAAGAAAACTCGGTTGCGGTTAACAAAGAAAAGGTTAAAGAAGACTATAAGATTACTAGTGAGGACCTAATTAATGGTACTTATGTCGTTATTAATAAAGGAAAACGTAATACCTATATTATAAAAGCTATTTAGGTTTTTGTTAATAATGCTCCTTCCTTTAGTTAAAGGAAGGTGGATTTTGATAAAATCAAATTTCGGATGGTTTGTGGAAAAAGAGCGAAGCTTTTTTTAATTACTATTATAATAGGCAACAAACCCGTATTCGAATGTTTTTTATCAAAATATAGAAGACTTATAGAATAAAAAAGCCTGACTATTTTCATAATCAGGCTTTAAAAACTAACCAATTTACTAAAAACTAATTTTTCTTTTTCTTAGCATTTAAATAGTCGGTGTTATTTCTAAATACTTACAGAATTAGTGTTTTATTTTTTCCCAATTTTCATCTGCCTTTATTTTTAATTCGTTAGGATTTTCTGCATGCCAAAGATCCAAGGTGTTAGTTCCCCAAGCATTATAGAAAAGATATAATTTACCATCACGAATTTCATAGGTTTCTGGATCGATACTTACTTTTTGCGACTTTACTCCAACAGCATACGCACAATAACCACCATATTGCGGCATATATTTTTCCGGATTTTTAATAAACGTATTTAAGTTTTCTTGGGTTGTAAAAAGGTAAGTTACGGTATCCTGCGTTGTTGCGTATTTTTTATTTCCTTCTACTGCTTCGTTGTTAAAGTATGCAACGACATCATAACCTGCAGCAGCTTTTCCTTTTTTTGTGTTATAATCTATTTCTTGTGCGAATATAGTTCCTGTTGTGATAAAAAATAAAAAGATAAGCGTTCTCATAAGTTGTTTTTCTATGAGTCGTTTTAATGGAATACTAATTACATAAGGGAATTACAATACCATCAGGTTACAGCCTCTTATGTCGCTATTATCAAACCTTCCTAGTATTTCAAAAGAACCATTGCTGCTTACTTTTGCTAAATCTTGGGTTGCTATAAAAGAACAGGAATTTATATTTGCTAAATCGATTACGTTTAGTCCTCCAGTTTTTCCAGGCGTTTGAATGGATAAGGCATCTTCGGTGTCACGTGTTAAAACTTGCATCCAATTAGGACAATTAAAAACGCCATTTCCGGTAGAATATGCCTGACTTAATAATTCGGTCATACCATATTCACTATGTATCTTTTGCACGCCAAAGCCTTGTTTTAAAATGTCGTGTAATTCTTCACGTATTAATTCTTTTCGTCTTCCTTTCATACCACCAGTTTCCATAATAATGGTGTTTTTTAATGCAAAGGAATGGTTTTCTACTAAATCTAATAATGCAAAGGAAACACCAATAAGTAATACTTTTTCACCTTGTTTATCTAAGGTTTCTAATTTGCTTTTTAAAGCGGAAAGATTATCTAAATAAAAGCCGCTTTCGGGTTTGTTAGACTTTTTAATCATATCATTAACCATATAGACTAGCGAAGAACCTTCCCGTTCTAAGTAGTTAGGTAATAAAGCAAGAATGGTGTAATCCTTAATGTCACCATAAAAGTGTTTAAAACCGCTTCGGAAGCTTTCCTCATAAATAGAAATATTGGTCACTTGATGTTTGCTAGTTACGCTTCCTGTGGTACCACTACTTGTAAATGTTTCTTCAATTTCTTCCGAAGCACTTAATATAGCATGTGTTTTAAAAAATGAAATTGGTAAAAACGGAATCTCTTCAATACGTTTCACATCGCTAGGATGGATGTATAATAAATCGCAAAAAGAACGATATACAGCATTGTTTTCAAACTGAAATTTAAAAACTTGCAAGGCTACAGTTTCAAAATCTGTTTGGTTTTTAATGTTGAAAATATCTTTGGAGTGTATCATGACTATTTTGTCCGTTCAAGTGATTTTTAGTTGTTGAAATACTAAAAATTATATCGAGAACAAAAGTAGGTAAAATAAAAAAGCGTCACTCTATGAGCAACGCTTTTTATATGATGTAAAATAGAAATTATTTAATCACTAATTTTTTAGTAGTGCTATTTCCATTTTGAGCAATTCTTAAAATGTAAACTCCAGCGTTTAAGCTAGAAACATTTAAAGTTTGGTTTGTAACGTTTTTTACTAATACTTGTTTTCCTAAAACGTCAAAAACAGAAACGTTTACCGCTTCGTTGTTGTTTATTTTAATGTTTACCGTTCCATTTGTTACTGGGTTAGGGAATACAGAGAAAGTTGCAGCTTCATTTTGGTTTACAGAAAGAGTAGCTGTAAAGTTACAAGTAGGTAGCGTAAATCCGTTCGTGTTATCTGTAGTCCAGTTAGTGGTGTCATTTACTGCAGCTCTTAAAGTAGCTGTATTTCCAATTGTTGTAGAGCAGTTATAAATGGCATTGTCTACTTCAGGGCTTAAAGCAATTGAAAAACCTACTAAAGAAGCTGGTTGTGCTGAAGTGTTCGAGCTTGAGGCGTCTGTATCCCAACTACTATTCATGTTTATTCCGGCATAGAAACCAGAATCATCACTAGCGTCAGGTATATTATTAGGGTCGTAAGCTAAAACCTGATCTCCAGATCCAGAAAGATTAATACCAGAGTTGGCAAATGTACCGAAGTTAGCTGCTCCTGCTATATCTGTTATTAAAATCTCTGTTCCTGCAACTATTGTACTAGCAGGTGAAGTCCATGTGGCAGTTCCTTCATTTGATCTAAAACCTCCAGCGGCTTTCCAACCATTATCAGTAAATATAATTATCGTGTTCGCAGGGATTTCAACAAAAGTTACAAACGAAAAGCTATCTGTGTCATCCGAATTATAGCCAGTGAAAGCTATGTCTCCAGTTTGTAGTTGTGCATTAGCCGTAAGGATACATGACAATGTAAATAATAATAAGTAGATTTTTTTCATAATATATTAATTGTTTTTAGGGGTAATACGGCAAATAGTATGCCATTTAGTTATGTGATATAAAATAACCTCTCTGGTTATTTGGTCAAATATATTGCAAAAAAAAAGGCTGGTAAAAAATTACCAGCCTTTTAACAATAACTTAATATTGGCGTTATTTTATCACTAATTTTTTAGTGGTAACATTCCCATTTTGAGAAAGTTTTAAAATATAAACACCACTTGTTAAAGTAGCAACATTTAAAACATTGTTGTTTACTGTTTGGCTAATTACTTGTTTACCAAGAATATCAAAAACAGTAACAGCAATACCTTCGTTAGATTTGCTTGTAATGTTTACTAAACCGTTTGTAACAGGATTAGGGTAAACGTTAAATTTGTTTGCTTCAAAAGCATTCACAGATAAAGAGAAATCATTAGCAGCACCAGGAGTACCTAAGTCACCATTTCCAAGATCATTAGTAGCTATGCCCCAATTTGCACCATTATCATTATCTGTACCATTTAAAGCTGTGATAGATAATTCCATAGCTGCACCAGAAGGATCCGGGAAAGTGGAACCATTATCCCAAATAACAGAATCAATATCTGAGCCAGAACATTCTAATATTAAACCATCCGTTCCGTTACCTAATGAAATATCATTGGCGTAGTTGTAGTCTAAAGCTGGAGCAGTAGTTGCTTCATTACCAATTACAATGTATCCCATTGCAGGAACTATAAGAGAACTTCCAATAGTATGAACTTCTAAAGCAGAAGCTTCATCTTTAATTATCCAACCAATCATATCTATAGGAGTTCCAGTAGTATTATATACTTCAAAGTACTCTCCTGCAGGATCAGAGGCAGCAGCAGGGTTTTGCATAACTTCAGTGATTATTATAGCTCCAGTACTAGGACAAGTAGCAGAAGGTACACAAGTAGGACTTCCAATTGTAGTGTCTAAATTACAGCTACTATTTCCAACATCACCTGTAATAGTAACTTCTAAGTCTACACCTTCTGTTATTCCATTAATCGTTATAGTTCCAGCAACCATTGTGCTTGGGTTGTCACCACCAACAGTACCTTCATTAACCATAATGGTATATGTAGAAGTGTTTCCTCCTGTAAATGCTAAAGTTGCATTATACGTATCTGTTCCAGCGGTTTCTGCAACACAAGTAGCCGTTTCAGCACCTAGTTCTAAAGTACAAGGAAATGCTACCGAAAAATTTACTGTTGCATTTACTGCAGGAATTATAGGATTGTTAGAATTATCTACTAATTCCATAAATACAGTAAAAGATTCTCCATCAGCAATAGCTATAGGTTGGTCTGTAGTGTCATATTTAAATTCATTAAAAGTACCAGAAGGAGTTGTTAGTGTTTGACGAATATGTCCGTCACCTGTACCATTAGCTACGTTAAAATTTTGAACATCAATAGAAACATCTACATTAGTAGTTCCTGAAGGAAATACAGCATTATCTGAAGGGCTAGTAATTGCTATAAATGGATCTGAAGAGATTCCTGTAAGGATAAGATTTCTTAATCTAACACCTCTTTCAGCAACACCATTGTTTGATATTTTAATCTGTACTTGGCTAGTAACACTGTTTAAAGTAAACGTTCCACCATCGATATAAGAAGATCCAGTTGTTACAGTAGATAATTCTGTTTGTGTGAAACTTGTTCCGCCATCAAAAGAAATTTCAATTTTAGCTGGGTTATAATCACCACCTCCATAAGAAGCAACATCTAAACTGAATTCTGCAGATGCATAAGCAGAAAGATCATAAACAGCGGTAAGGATTTCATCTGAAGGATCTCCAGATTCTACTAAATAGTAAGACCCTTTGTCAATTGATTGTGCAGTTACATTATTAGTATCAGACCATCCGGCAGAAGGATAAGCACCACCACCACCAGCGTTAAATACTTCAATTTGCCCAAAAGAAGCCGTTGCAATCAAAGTAAATAATAAAAAGTAAATTTTTTTCATAATTATGTTGTTTATAGTTAAGAAAACAAATATAGGGAGAAATCTGATTTTATCTATAGGAATTTTAAATATTCACAGTAATGTAACATTAGCTATCTACTTATATGTTAGATTTATAAAATACAATATCTATTTGAATGCCTGTCTGGTTGTTATGTTAATCCTTATGTTACTATATTGTTATTTGTATGTAAATTGCTGTTCTTGTTTCCGATTAATTTTATCTTTACATTATCTTAAACTTTAGTTTAAATAAGCAAATGAAGAAGAAAGACATTAAAATATTATTGGTAGATGATGAACCAGACATTTTAGAAATAGTTGGTTACAATCTAACTGCCGAAGGATACCAAGTTATAACTGCAGAAAATGGTTTGCAAGCAGTGAAAAAGGCTAGAAAAGAAAAGCCTCAACTTATTATTCTAGATGTAATGATGCCAGAAATGGATGGTATTGAAGCATGTGAACAAATTAGAAAAATAGAAAGCTTAAACAATACGATTATTACTTTTCTAACCGCAAGAGGTGAAGATTACTCTCAAGTTGCTGGTTTTGATGCTGGAGCAGATGATTATATCACAAAGCCAATAAAACCAAAAGTTTTAGTGAGTAAAGTAAAAGCTTTGTTACGCCGTTTTAAAGAGGTAGATGCAAGTGAAAGTATTGTGAAAATTGGTAGTTTGATTATTAACAGGGAAGAATATAAAATAGAACTTAAAGGAGTAGAAATCATTTTGCCCAGAAAAGAGTTTGAATTACTATCTTTACTAGCATCCAAGCCTGGTAAAGTTTTTAAACGTGAAGATATTCTGGATAAAGTTTGGGGAAATGAAGTCGTTGTTGGTGGAAGAACCATAGATGTGCACATTAGAAAACTTAGAGAGAAAATTGGCGATGATTACTTTAAGACCGTTAAAGGTGTTGGTTATAAGTTTGTAGAATAATGCAAAGAAAATTAAAGAAAACGTACAAATTTGCTTTTAAAACAGCATTGTACATCACTGTTTTTTTAACGCTCTTGATGAGTGTTTTTTTGTATAAATTTTATCTTCTAGATTGGATTCAAATTGTCTTCATAGCTTTAACTTGTTTTGTTTCTTCTTTTATAATTATTCAATATCGTGTAGAACAATTTATTTATAAACGTGTAAAAAAGGTGTATGATGATCTTACGCTTTTAGAATCTTCTACTTTAAAAAAAGAAAGGATTACCACAGATATGGCAACGCTTACAAGAGAAATTGATAAGTATGCTAAAGACAGAAAACTAGAGCTAGAACTTCTTAAAGTACGTGAAGAGTACCGAAAAGAGTATCTAGGTAATGTGTCGCACGAACTTAAAACCCCATTGTTTACCGTGCAAGGTTATATCCTTACTTTATTGGATGGTGCTGTAAAAGATAAAAATGTACGTGACAAATATTTAAGTAATGCCAATAAAGGAGTAGAAAGGCTAATCTATATTGTTCGGGATTTAGATATGATTACCAAATTAGAAATTGGGGATTTAAGTTTAAATATCGAGGCATTTGATATTGTAGCTTTAGTGCAAAGTGTTTTTGAGCTATTTGAAATGAAAGCATCAAAAAAGCATATCACCTTAACTTTTGATATGGATTATAAAGAACCAATTTTAGTAAAGGGAGATAAAGAGCGCATAGAGCAAGTACTTACAAATCTTATAGTGAATTCTATTAAATACGGAAGCCAACAAGGTACCACAGAAGTTAGTATTGAAAACCTTATTAAAAATAAAGTTATTGTTCGCGTAACAGATAATGGAGAAGGTATTGAGAAAAAACACATACCAAGATTATTTGAACGTTTTTACCGAGTAGATAAAAGTGGTTCGCGTAAAGAAGGCGGTTCTGGACTAGGCTTAGCAATAGTAAAACATATTATTGAAGCGCATGACGAAAAAATTTACATAGAAAGTGAATTTGAAGTAGGGAGTGAGTTTTCTTTCACACTAGAAAAGGTCGAATAATTTTTTATAATTCACTTGGTAATCAAAATGCTTTAAACCAGAATAAGTAGCTGTATTTTGTAGTTTGCTAATGGTGAAATCTTCCTGTTTGCAACTAGGTACAATGCCTAAAGTGTCCAGTCTTTCTGCTAAATATTCTTGTTCAAACTGACCAGGAGTTGGTATAAAAAAAGCTTCTTTTTCTAATTTTGCTAAATCCATTATGGTAGTATATCCAGAACGTGATAAAACCAAAGCACTTTCATTTATAGTTTGTTCTAGCAAAGCACTAGTCATAAAGTTATAAAGAATTATATTGTCTTTTTTTATTTTAGTTTGTATCGGTTCAATAACGCCTTTAACAAAAACAATACTTCCTTTAAAAGCTTTTAACTCTTCTAAAAGTTTTACTTCTAAAAATGTTCGTTGTGGTTCTGGTCCAGATAATAAAACCAATAAATCCGTTTTTATTAGTACTTCTTTTTTATGGAATCTACTTAAAGGTCCAAGATATTTTGTAGGTAATTCTGGCACATCCACATGACCAAGTTTTCCGCTTAAATTAGGTTCTCCTAAATTATCAGGAACCCAACAAACATCAAACTGTTGCATTACTTTTTGATGCATTTTAGTACTTAACCACGTCGTGCTTCCGCTTAAAACCTGTAGTTGATGACTTATAAAAACACAAGGCACTTTTTTGTTATGCAAGCCAAGTCTATTATCGCTTATAATTCCGGTAATATTATGTGCTTCAATAATTGTTTTAATTGCTTTCTTTTCTGCTTTAATTGCTTTTAAAACTTTAGGGGAATCTTTTAATAATTTCCATTTAAATAGTTTTGCATTTTTAGCATATGCAATATGGTATGAAGGTAGTTCTAGCGCTTCCAAATTCGGAAATTCCTTTTTTAATAATTGCAGAGCAGTACCATCGCTAGCCAAAACAACTTCAAAATCATGTAATATTAGCGCACGAATAATGGGTATGCAACGTGTAGCATGACCAAGTCCCCAATTTAGAGGAGCAACTAATATGCGTTTTTTTCCTTTCATAAAAAACAAAGATAAGCATAAACAAGGCTCGTTATATTTCCTTAATTTTGCCAAAACATTAAATAATTGTGGGAAGTAAAAATAAACTGAAACGTTTTAAAGAAAACGAAACTTTTAAAAACGTATTTGAACCAACAAGAGAAGAGCTTGTAGATGCGCAATACCAATTAAAAGGAAACTGGTGTGCTACCTTTTTTAAAAATGATAACCCTTTGGTTTTAGAACTTGGTTGTGGTAAAGGGGAGTATAGTGTCGCTTTAGCTGAAAAATATCCAAACAAAAACTTTATTGGTATCGATATTAAAGGTGCACGTTTTTGGAGAGGCGCTAAAACAGCAATCGAAGAAAATATACCAAACGTAGCTTTTATTCGTACGCAAATAGAATTGGTAGAACATGTTTTTGCTGAAAATGAAGTCGACGAAATTTGGATTACTTTTCCAGATCCGCAAATAAAATATAAACGTACCAAGCATAGAATGACAAATTCTGCATTCTTAAAACGGTATAAAACTATTTTAAAACCAGACGGAATCATGAATCTTAAAACCGATAGTGAGTTTATGCATGGCTATACTTTAGGTTTATTACATGGTGAAGGTCATGAAGTATTATACGCAAACCATAACGTGTATAAACAAGAAGGAAGTCCGGAAGAAGTAACCAGTATTCAAACCTTTTATGAAAGCCAATACCTTAAAGATGACAAAGCAATTACGTATATTCGTTTTAAAATAAAATAGTTTGACAATAACCATTACATTTTTTTTAGGATTACTTGTTGCTTTAGTTGGTGTAACTCCTCCTGGATTACTCAACATGACCGCTGCAAAAATTAGCCTAAAAGATGGGTATTCTAGAGGGATCACTTTTTCTATTGGAGCCTGTGTTATCATTGTCATTCAAACATATCTTGGAGTGCTTTTCGCACGCTATTTGAGTAATCATCAGGATGTTGTAGACGTTTTGCAACGGGTTGCATTTATACTGTTTGTATTGATAACTATATATTACTTATTAATCGCCAAAACAGAAGATAAGCCCAAAGCAGAACTAAAAGTGAAAAGTAAAAAGAGTAGGTTTTTTCAAGGTATGCTACTTTCTGCTTTAAATGTATTTCCAATTCCGTATCAAGCGTATATGAGTATAACGCTTGCTTCTTTTGGTTGGATGAGTTTTGAAAAAACCAGTATTTTTTCCTACGTTGCGGGAGCTGCAACAGGTAGTTTTGTAATCTTTTATATCTATATTTTCTTTTTCGATAAAATTAAAAGCAAGACGCTTACTTCGCAAAAAAGCATGAATTATCTTATTGGTACCGTAACCGGAATAATTTCTATTATTACCTTGTTTCATATTCTTAAAGATTTGTAATGCAGGAAAAGACTTTAAATTTTTTCGAAAAAGTATATGAAGTGGCTCGCTTAATACCAGATGGTCGGGTTACAAGTTATGGTGCAATTGCCAAATATTTAGGTGCTGCAAAAAGTGCTAGAATGGTTGGTTATGCCATGAATGGTTCTGGCGCAAAAGATGTTCCTGCACACCGCGTAGTAAACAGAAAAGGATTGCTAACTGGAAAGTTTCATTTTGACGGTACAAACCTCATGCAGCAACTTTTAGAAAACGAAGGTGTTACGGTTATTGAAAACCAAATTCAAAACTTTGAAACGCTGTTTTGGGATCCTGCAAAGGAGTTATAATTGTTTGTTTGTTTAGGTGTATTTTTATTTAAAATTATCAAAAATGAAGAAACTATTACTTTTCTTATTTGCTGCGTTATGTATTAATATCGCCGTATTCGCGCAATGTAGTATTAATCCATATATACAAGATAATTATGAGTTAGATGCGAAGTTGTTAACGCTCAGAGCTATTTTAGCAGATTCTTCAGATCCAGATTTTGATAATCCTTTTTTACCAGAAGAAAGAGTTACACCTTATTTAGAAAAGCTTTCTGCTATTTATGAAAACCCAAATAACGATCCAGAGATCGATATGCTTTTTAGTTATTTTAATTTTCATGCCAATCAAGAGATTAGCAACCCTATTGAATTTAAAACGCTAGTTTTTAATGTGCCTACCGCTTTACCTTGGGTAGAAAATTTTAAAAATACAGCGGTGTCTGGTGTTTCTCCATTAGACAACTTAATGAGTACATATCAATTTACAATAGATACTTTTATAGATTTCACCTCTTCCTCTAGCACTGCTTTTTTTATTAAAACGAATTATGATGTATTAAATTTATATGCCTTAATAGACGACTTTGAAGCTATAGATAATTTTAATTATGCGGAAGTTTTTTTACAAGATATAGGCGTTAGAACAAATTATACTGGTCAACCATATGGCATTGAGTTTTATGAATTTGGAGCGCCAGCTGGAGAATATCCTACTTCCGCTTGTGATATTGTTTATATGGAAAATACATTTCACTTTTCCGTTTTTGGAGGAGATTGTTTCTCTGGGTGTCAAGTTGGTGAAACTATAGCTAGTATAACCGTTTCCGAGGATTGCCAAGTATTAGCAACACCAACATTTGAAGAAAATATTTTTTCTTTTTACCCCAATCCTGCAAACAATTACATTAATATAACAAGCAATAATATTCAAGACGAAACTACGATTCGCATTTTTGATATTACAGGAAAGCAAGTTTTAAAGCAAACTTTAATAGAAAGCATTTTAGATGTTTCTATGTTGTATTCTGGCGTTTATATCATTAAAATCAATCAAAATAATAAAGAAGAAACCCAAAGATTGGTTATTAAATAATTGATAGCAGTACGCTACAATTTTGTATTCCAGCATGTAACTTGTCATTATTAAAGCATGTAACAATCTATTCGTATTTCCTAATTTTTGTAAAATTCACAAAGAATAGCAAATCCTTGAGTAATAGCTTTTTCTAATAATAACACAAAAAAACTTCCAGCCGCAATCTTCCGTCTTACAGCAATATTAATTATATTTGCTGTTTAGAATAAATCTTAATAGAATTTGAAAGTTTTGTCTATAATATTAGACTCTATTTTCAATAGATATAAAATATGAAAATCAACAAACAAGACATATTAAAAGCATTAGAAACTATTTCTGCACCTGGCGAAGGACAAAACATGGTAGAAAGTGGAGCGGTAACCAACGTAATAACTTTTGGCGATGAGGTTGTTGTAGATATTACAATTACAAACCCAAGCTTACAAGCAAAAAAGAAAACCGAAGTAGAAATACTACAGACGATTCATAGATTAGTTTATGAAAAAGCAAAGATAACCGTCAACATCAAAGTAGAAGCACCAACAAAATCTGCTCCTAATGTAATTAAAGGAAAATCGATTCCTGGAATTCAAAACATAGTAGCAGTAGCTTCCGGAAAAGGTGGTGTTGGTAAATCAACAGTTACCGCAAACCTTGCCGTTACTTTGGCTAAAATGGGATTTAAAGTAGGAATCTTAGATGCCGATATTTATGGGCCTTCTATTCCAATTATGTTTGATGTAGTAAACGAAAAACCGTTAGCCGTAAATATAGACGGAAAGTCTAAAATGAAACCTGTAGAAAATTACGGCGTTAAAATTCTATCTATTGGCTTTTTTACAAAACCGGACCAAGCCGTAGTATGGCGTGGACCAATGGCAGCAAAAGCATTAAATCAAATGATTTTTGATGCCGCTTGGGGAGAATTAGATTTCTTACTTTTAGATTTACCTCCTGGAACAGGAGATATTCACTTAAGTATCATGCAATCTTTACCAATAACAGGAGCTGTTATAGTAAGTACACCGCAAAACGTAGCGTTAGCAGATGCTAAAAAAGGAGTAGCAATGTTTCAACAAGAAAGCATTAACGTTCCAGTTTTAGGAATCATTGAAAATATGGCTTACTTTACACCAGAAGAATTGCCAGAAAATAAATACTATATCTTTGGTAAACAAGGAGCAAAAAACCTTGCCGAAGATTTACAAGTACCGTTTTTAGGTGAATTGCCTTTAATACAAAGCATTCGTGAAGCAGGAGACATTGGTCATCCAGCAGCATTGCAAACGGCAACAGCTTTAGAGCAGGCATTCGAGAAAATTACGCAGAACGTTGTGCAAGAAGTGGTACGAAGAAATGATGATTTACCGCCAACCGAAGCAATTAAAATAACAACAATGGCTGGATGTTCAGCGGTAAAAAAATAGTAAATGACTACAGAAGAACTAAGATTAAATATAGAGAAAGCCTTAGATGAAATTCGTCCCTTTTTACAAAGTGATGGCGGCGATATCTCCCTACTTTCTATTGAAGATGATAAAGTGGTAAAGGTGCAGTTAGAAGGTGCTTGTGTTGGTTGTAGTGTAAATCAAATGACCCTAAAATCAGGTGTAGAAATGACCATTAAAAAGTATGCACCGCAAATAGAGCAGGTTATTAATATAGAAGCTTAGTTGGGCGTGACCGCAAGGGTCAGGCTTTCACTACTCGCTCTCTGCGAGGAGCTCAAACAAGCCGTTCAATCCTTCACGCAAACTGATAAAAGTCATGAAATTTGGCAACTAAAAACGAGTACTTTGCAAAAACAAAGTTGAATAATAATATATAATGTGTACTCCTGTGCAGTTTTTAAAACCGCACAGGTTTATGCGTATTAAAAGATACCCACTTTTGTGGGCATTTATATGATTAAAACAGATATACTTATAATAGGAGCTGGTCCAACAGGGTTATTCGCCGTTTTTGAAGCTGGCTTATTAAAATTAAAATGTCATTTAATTGACGCGTTACCACAACAAGGCGGACAATGCTCAGAGCTATATCCTAAAAAGCCTATTTATGATATTCCAGCATATCCAGAAATTCTTGCTGGCGATTTAACACATAAATTAATGGAACAATGCAAACAGTTCGAACCAGGATTTACACTTGGTGAACGCGCAGAAACCATAGAAAAACAAGAAGATGGTAGCTTTATTGTTACCACCAATAAAGGAACAAAACACCAAGCACCAGTAGTAGCCATCGCTGGTGGATTAGGAAGCTTTGAACCTAGAAAACCTTTAATACATAACATTGCACATTTTGAAGATAAAGGTGTGGAGTATATGATTAAAGAACCAGAATTTTACAGAAATAAGAAAGTAGTTATTGCTGGTGGTGGAGATTCGGCGCTAGATTGGAGTATCTTTTTAAGTGATATTGCAAGTTCAGTAACTTTAATACATAGAAGAAGTGAGTTTCGCGGACATCTAGATTCTGTAGAAAAAGTACAAGAACTTAAAAATGAAGGAAAAATAGATCTAATTACACCAGCAGAAGTAATTGGCATTTTAGGCGATAAAAAACTAACAGGAATAGTTGTTAAACAAGCAGAAAATATAGAAAAAGAGTTTGAGTTGGAATGTGATCATTTTATTCCGCTTTTCGGACTTTCACCTAAACTAGGACCCATTGCAAATTGGGGATTAGAAATAGAAAAAAATGCGATTAAAGTAAATAATGCATTAGATTACCAAACAAACATACCAGGAATCTACGCTATTGGAGATGTAAATACCTATCCAGGGAAATTGAAATTAATCCTTTGCGGATTTCACGAAGCAACATTGATGTGTCAATCTGCGTATCAAATAATTAATCCAGGAAAAAGGTATGTGTTAAAATATACTACCGTTGCTGGAGTAGATGGTTTTGATGGAACGCGTAAAGAATCACCAAAAGCAGTCGTAAAAAAGATTGAGTAACAAGTAAACAGTTTTCAGTAGCAGTTAGCAATGCTTGCTCGATTGCAAACAAAAGATATGCTAAAAGTTGTAAAATAATTAATTTCACCTCTGAGTTTCTCTGCGAAAACTCCGAGATTCTCAGTGTAATAATAAAAAAGAGGTTCCCACTTTCGTGGAAGGGAACAGGAAACATGGAACAAGATATAAACATAAAAATAACAGATAGAGATGGTGTAACACATGAAGTGCTTGCGCCAACAGATATGGCAATGAATCTAATGGAAGTCGTTCGTTCTTATGAGCTTGCTCCAGAAGGAACTATTGGTATTTGTGGTGGTATGGCTATGTGTGCTTCTTGTCAATGTTATGTGTTAAGCGAAACCGAATTGCCAGAAATGCAAGACGACGAAGAGGCGATGTTAAGCGAAGCATTTAATGTGAAAGAAAACTCTCGTTTAGGTTGCCAAATTCAAATGACTCCAGCAATGGAAGGTTTAGAGGTAGTACTTGCTCCAGAAAGTTAAATCCCTTCTAAAATAGGATTCTCATAATCGGAAAACTTATGGTATAATCCATATAATTTGGAGTGCGCTGTTTGCAGATCAATGAATGGATTTCTGTCCTCTTAAAAATGCAATATGCAATAAGACCTAAACATGAGAATAATAGACATGGCAATGCTTGTGATGAACATGGTCATGAATACAAACTTATTTCCTGCATATGCAATACTCTTCATAAAGGAATAAAATCACGTAGTATCTTCAAAGTAAAGCGGTTACCGTAGTAATCGCAATTCACAATTTTAAAAACGCTCATTTTTATTTAGACTAGTTAAAAATAAGTTAAGTTTTTATTTGGATTTAGTCTAAATAAATATAGATTTGCAGCTTATTTAGAATTAAAATGAAAAAAATTATAGTTATTCTTCTAGTGTTAATTACAGCTAGAATGCATTCGCAAGTAAAACAAGACGCTGTAGCTTTAAGTCAGCTTAAGGAAGAAATTAAAAACGAGCTTAGAGAAGAGTTAAGAATCGAAGCTGCAACAAAAAAAGATCCGTTATTACGATGGAGTAACTTTAGTCTTAGAGGTTACGGAGTTGTAAATTACTACAATAACGACTACGATACAGATCCTACGCTAAAAGATAAATTTGATGCAGAGCGTTTAAACCTATACCTAGAGTATAAATTTACAGACAGAATAAGTTTAAAAACCGAAATAGAGTATGAACACGGTGGAACAGCTTCTGCTTTAGATTTAGACACGCAAGAAGAGTTTGGTGAATTCGAACAAGAAATTGAAACTGGTGGAGGTGTTAAGTTAGAGCAAGTACATATCAACTTTAAAATAAGACCATACTTTAATGTTCGTGCTGGTAAAATGAAAATGTATTTTGGCTTACACCAAAGTTTAGATACACCAGTACAGTATTTTACTACCACACGTCAGGAAATGGAAAATGCTATTATTCCTTTAGGTTGGTATGAAACAGGTATTGAGTTTTATGGTACTTTTGCAAAAAGGTTTAACTATAGAGCATATATCGTTAGTGGCTTAGATGCTTCCGGATTTTCTTCCAGAGGATGGATCAAAGATGGTTACCAACAACGTTTTGAAATGGCTAATGCAGCATCTTTAGCATTTTCAGCACGATTAGATTATAAATTTGGTACACATAAAGATACCTATGTTGGTATTGCGGCATATATTAATGATGCGGCAGCAAATAGACCTAAAGATGATATGAGCGAGAGTGCTTATGTTACCATTGTAGAAGGGCACGTTACCTATAACGAAAACAATTTAAGATGCAACGTAATCGCACTTTACGGAAATCTAGAAAATTCAAATATTGTTTCTCTTCGTAATGCAAATTTATCCAATAATTTAGGAGTAAAAAGAACACCTGTTGGTAAAAACGCTTTAGGGGTTTCAGCAGAAATCGGGTATAATATTCTGCCATTAATTAATACAAATACTACACAACAATTATTTCCTTTTGTACGCTATGATTATTATGATACCATGCAAGACGTAGAAGGAAGTATCATAGATAATCCGCGTTGGGAACGAAACGTCATTACTGGAGGAATGAACTGGTTTGTGCATCCGCAAATAGTTGTAAAAGCACAATATTCAGATAGAGAATTAGGTTCCGAAAACTACGATTTATCTACACTAGAATACACAGGAGAAAAACAACACGACAGAACCTTTTCAGCAGGAATAGGTTTTAAATTTTAATAAATATAACACACACACTTAATATGAAAAAAAGCAATTTATTTTTAAGCCTAGCCACATTAGCAGCCGTAAGTTTTACTAGTTGTAGTGATAATGAAGAAAATTCGGAAACTGTAGATCCTAACGCTGGAATATACACCGAAGTATTAACAGACTTAGCTATAGACGTAATTACAGAAACGTATAATAGTTTATATACTAATTCGGTAACATTAGAAACAGCCGTTAGTAATTTAACGATTGGAAATGAAACGGAATTAGACGCTGTAAAAGCAGCATGGCAAAATACAAGAGCGCCTTGGGAAAAATCGGAAGGCTTTTTATATGGTCCAGTTGATACGGACGGAATTGATCCAGCTATAGATTCTTGGCCTGTAGATGTTAATGCAATTGACAATATTTTAAATAGTACGAATGAAATTACTTCTGCTTTATTAGAAAGTAATAACGAAGCTAGAGGATTTCATACGCTAGAGTATTTTATTTGGGGATTAAATGGAAATAAAGCGGCTTCCGAATTAACAACAAGAGAACTAGAATATTTAGTCGCAGCAACACAAAACTTAAAAACAAAAACACAAGAATTATATTTTGGTTGGCTAACTTCGGAAGGGGATTTTGCTTCTAACTTTGTGAATGCAGGTGCATCAGGATCTATCTATACTTCTCAAAAAGGTGCTTTGGAAGAAATAGTAGAAGGTTTAGTGATTATTACAGATGAGGTTGCAAATGGTAAAATTGAAGAACCTTTAAATGGTAATAATGGAGGGGCAAAACCAGAAGCGGAAGAATCTCGTTTCAGTAACAACTCCAAATTAGATTTTGCTAACAACATTAGAAGTATTCAAAATATCTATTTAGGAGATTTCAATGGTAATAATGGAAACGGAATTACGAATGTGGTTGCTTTATCTAATGCAACATTAGATGCTGAGGTTAAAGTTGCAATAGCAGCTGCAATTACAGCTATCGAAGCAATTCCTGGTACATTCACAGATGCGATTGTAAATAATAGAACAGCAGTACAAAATGCGCAAACTAAAGTAGCAGAATTACTAATTGTTTTAGAATCAGATTTAACACCGTTTATTACTAGTTTATAGAAGTAAATATAGTATTATAATAATTAGAAAGAAGAGTATGTATACGTGTATATTCTTCTTTTGCATATAACGTATTATTTTGAAAAGGAGTATTTATTTATTAGGATTACTAGTTTCTTCGTTTACATTTTTCACATCTTGTTCCGACAACGAACCGGAAAATTATGTGAATTTACCAAGCATTGAAAATCGTTTGTTGGCAGGAGGAGAAACCACTGTTTTTTTAACCTCTAGTAATGCTTTTAGTACGCCAGCAGCGAATTTAAATGGTAGTGATTTGGAGATGCACTTAGATGGTGATTTTCAATTCGAAGCTGCTTTTGTTACCGCGCCAGCAACGGTTAACGGAGGTATCGGTCCCATTTTTAATAATACGTCTTGCGTAAGTTGTCATCCTAAAGATGGTAGAGCAAAATTTCCGGATAATCTAAATAGTTTGTCTGGCTTTTTTCTAAGATCTAGTATTCCTGGAGAAACTGCAAATGGAGGTCCGGTTCCAGCGCCTAACTTCGGACTCCAAGTACAAAATCAAGCCATTTTTGGTTATGAACCGGAAGCAAAATTTCAAGTCCATTATACCGCGATTGTGGAAACTTTAGCAGATGGTACAGAAGTAATCTTACAAAAACCAGATTACATGTTGGTAGATGCGTACGTTGCTGTACCAAGTTCTATATTATTGTCGCCAAGACTTGCACCTCCAGTTTTTGGTTTGGGTTTATTGGAAGCAATTTCAGAATCTGAAATATTAATGCATCAAGATATTAATGATATCGATCAAGATGGTATTTCTGGTAAAGCAAACTATGTGTATGATGTTGTTTCTGGTACAACGCAAATTGGACGCTTTGGGTGGAAAGCAAATACCGCTACTATTTTAGAACAATGTGCAGGAGCCTATCTTCATGATATGGGAATTACAAGTGCTATGTTTCCGCAAGAAACAGGTTTCGGACAAACAAACGGAAGTGATGGTTTAGCAGATGATCCTGAGATTACCGAAGAAATTTTAAACCAAGTAGTATTTTATTGTCAAACACTAGCCGTTCCCGCTCCAAGAGATTTAGAAAATGAATCGGTAAGAAGAGGTTCTCTAATTTTTGAAGAGCTACAATGCGCTTCTTGTCATGTACCAAGTATGACAACTTCTAGTAATGCTATTTCCGCAATATCCAATCAAACTATTTATCCGTATTCCGATATGCTTTTACATGATATGGGAGAAGGTTTAGCAGATAATAGACCAGATTATTTAGCGAATGGAAACGAATGGAAAACAAGACCGCTTTGGGGAATTGGTTTAACACAAGTGGTTAATGGACATACCGATTTTTTACATGATGGAAGAGCAAAAAATATAACCGAAGCTATTTTATGGCATGGTGGTGAAGCATTAAATGCTAAAAATATGTTTAAAGAATTGGCTCCTTCAGAAAGAACAGACTTATTAAACTTTGTGAATTCGCTTTAGTGTTATTCTGTTTTGTAATCTATTAATTTTTTAGGGCCTTCCAATAGAACACGTACAATTTTTAGCGTACCATCTTCTGTAGTGGCAATTTGCCATTTGATTAGGGAGATTTCGCCATTTTCAATTTCAATTCCCGTAATGCTTCTTGGATGTACGCAACTACCATCATTAAAAAAAGCAATATCTCCAGGCGCCGGAAAACGTGGTCTGTGTGTATGGCCAACCACCGTAATTATGTTGTTGTTTTCTGTGATCCATTTTTTGGTTCTTCGTTCTACTTTAATAAGTTCTTTGTAGTTTTTTGCTGGTGTTGTAGGATCTGCAATGCCCATAACATTCAGGGGTTTCCAAAGTACTCGGACTAAAAATCGACTCCATTTCCAAAAGGTATAGTTCCACCAGTCTGCTTGATGGCCATGCGTTAAAAAAATTTCTTGTTGGGTTTCTGTATTTTTTAATATAATGCCTTCATGGTATTTAATACCACAAAAAAGTTCGACATCCTCACCAATTTTTTCATCAAAATAGGTAGAAAGATTTTTTTCCACATACTTCGGGTCGCGATATACCATATCATGATTTCCCCAAATCATATGCAATCTATTTTGCTCATGAAATAACTTCATAAGTAGGTATACATTTTTATGTGCTTCTAGTATTGGTGTAAAAGATAAGTTCTCCCAAAGTTCATCACCATCGCCAATTTCAGCATAACTAAATCCTTCGGCATAATAATTCTTTAAAGCATGAAAGTAAATGTTTCTATTATTCGCAAAATCATCTGCAAAACTATTATCTCCACGATGACAATCACTAAAAAGAATGAATTTGGAATCGTTATCAAAATCTAAAATCTTTGCTTCTTTATAAGCTCTGTCTAATCGTTTTTTTGCTGAAAACATGTAGCGTTTTTAAAGAGAACAATATATGGATTATTTTCTTTTAAATTTCCAGTGTGTTATGCTGATCGGTACTATACGTTTTTATGAAAACTATAGCTGTTTTTAAATGAGAAATAGGAAAATAGTTTACATGTACATAAAACGATTATTAATAAGATAGATAGTAAAGAGGATTTCTTTTTAAAAGGACTTTTAGTTTTTAGTCTTGCACAAATTATAAGGTCTTAATTATGAGTAGTAATCTTTAAATGTTATTTTTACTATATGAAAATAGCTATTAAAAGGTCTTTACATGCAGGATAAGAAATGGTATGTATTATATGTGAAGCGCAATCATGAAAAAAAAGTAGAAAAACTTATTAATGCTTGGGGTGAAGCCGTACTTGCATTTTGTCCAACGCGAACAGAGTTAAGAGTTTGGAGTGATCGAAAGAAAAAAATACAGGTTCCTTTGTTGCCTCGCATTATTTTTATTCATGCCACAGAAGAGATGCGAGCAAAAGTTTTTGATATTCCTGGAACGTTGAATTATTTATATGATCAAGGGGAACCAGGTGTAGTTAGAGACGTGGAAATTGAATTTTTAAAAAATAATTTGGAATCTCTTGATGTTAAATCACATACTTTAGAAGCGTTTACTCCGGGAACTACCCTATTTATGGATGATTTTGGATTAGATAATCAAAAAGGTCTTATTGTTAAATCTACCAAAAATAACCTTTGGGTTGTTTTGAAGTCGGTAGGATTTGTTGTAAAATTGCAGCTTAATTAAAAACGCCCAAATCTAAATAACCAACTGTTTAAAAGAGTATTACGATTATATCCAAATCATATCTAGTAAATTATTAATAAAATCTATTTTAGGTTTTTCTATATAATTTATGAAACTACTTAAATTCTAAATTCATGTTATTCTAATCCTAAAAACTGGAAGGTATTTCAGGATTAAGATACATCTTTTTTTTAACATGCAGTCACCCATTTTATTTTTTGTTCGTTACGGTTATATTATACATCAAAGAGAAGTATTTTACTTTTCTTTATAATTCTAATGACAACTTGCAATGGGACAAGTAAGGGCGAAGCCACGTCAATTTGTTATTATAGTATAGTATTTCTTCTAGTTCTAATCAGATATAGCTATTATTATGATTTCAGATTATTTACCAACGAATCACGAGGAGATCACCGCCTTGTTACACAATTATAAAGGAATCGCAGTGGTGTGTACTGCAGCTTTTTCTTTAATAGTTACTCTAATAGTAATGCCTAAAGTGGTAGCGATAAGCAAAGAGAAAAATTTAACAGCGCTGCCAGATGGTAGAACGTCTCATAAAGGCATCGTTCCCACACTTGGTGGCGTTGGTGTGTTTACGGGTTTAGTGCTTACTATTAATATTACAGCTATATTATTTGCAAACTATGGCCAACTTATTGACTTATTAATTTTTAATGCTCTAGTATTGTCCCTATTATTAGTGGGGATTTTTGATGATATTATGAAGATGGCACCTCGAAAAAAATTGGGGTACCAGACCGCTATAGCTACGGTATATGTTATTGGAACAAATGTTCATATAGATTCGTTTAAAGGATTGTTTGGTTTAGGAGAGTTACCTGCAGTGCTTGCCATAATTTTTTCAGTTTTTGTAATTGTTTTAGTTATTAATGCCTACAATTTAATTGATGGTATAGATGGATTAGCAGGAGTATTAGGAGTTTTGA
This sequence comes from Lacinutrix sp. MEBiC02404, assembly GCF_053601575.1. NCBI lineage: Bacteria > Pseudomonadati > Bacteroidota > Flavobacteriia > Flavobacteriales > Flavobacteriaceae > Lacinutrix > Lacinutrix sp. MEBiC02404. The sequence continues at coordinate 69,964 of NZ_JBSHNV010000168.1, forward strand.
TTTCTAGTTACATGGCTGTTGTTTTTTATTATAGTGGTTACTTTTTTTATAGTTTAGTGTGTCTCTCGTTGGTAGGTTCTTTACTCGGGTTTTTAGTATTTAACTTTTCGCGGCATCGCAAAATATTTTTAGGCGATACAGGTTCTATGATCGTTGGTTTTTTACTGGCTATTGAAATCGTTACCTATTTGAGTGTGAGTGCTTACAATACGGAGTTGTTGTTGTTCAGAAATGCTCCTGTTATTGTTATGGCTTTATTATCTTATCCTTTATTTGATACCTTGCGTGTGTTTTGTATCCGGATATGTAATAAGCGTAGTCCGTTTTCAGCAGATAGAAAGCACATACATCATCGTTTAATAGATTTAGGTCTAAAACATAAATATGCTACACTAATTATAGCGCTTTATACTATTATAATTACAGGTTTGGCATTTTCTCTTAACCATTTACCAATAAATGCAGCATTTGCTATTACGCTTCCTATAGGAATACTACTTTTACTATCCCCTTTTATGGTAAAAATAAAAGTAGGTAAACTGAAATGGGTGGTGCCTACATTGTAAAGGGACAATAAAGAAAGGATTAACAAGGTTATTACAATATATCCATAAAAAATAAAAACCCGTTAGATTACGGTACTTATATATATGAAAAAAATAGCATTAATTACCGGCGTTACAGGACAGGATGGCGCTTATTTGTCAGAGTTTCTATTAAAAAAAGATTATATCGTACACGGTGTAAAGCGTCGTAGTTCGTTATTTAATACAGATCGTATCGATCATTTATACCAAGATCCGCATGTGGATAATCGTAATTTTATTTTGCATTACGGAGACTTAACGGACAGTACCAATTTAACACGTATTATTAAACAAGTACAACCCGACGAAATCTATAACCTTGCAGCCATGAGTCACGTGGCAGTATCGTTTGAAACGCCGGAATACACTGGTAATGCGGATGGATTGGGGACGTTACGTATTTTGGATGCAGTCCGCTTATTAGGATTAGAGAAAAAAACACGTATTTATCAAGCTTCAACCTCAGAGTTATACGGTAAAGTACAAGAAGTACCACAAACCGAAACCACTCCATTTTACCCAAGATCGCCATATGCAGTAGCAAAAATGTATGCGTATTGGATTACGGTAAATTACAGAGAAGCTTACGGGATGTACGCTTGTAACGGTATTTTATTTAATCACGAATCGCCTTTACGTGGCGAAACCTTTGTAACCAGAAAAATTACTAGAGCAGTCTCTAGAATTGCATTGGGGTTACAAGACAAATTATATTTAGGAAACCTTGACGCACAGCGCGATTGGGGACACGCCAAAGATTACGTCCGCATGATGTGGATGATTTTACAAGCAGATCAAGCAGAAGATTGGGTAATTGCAACCGGAAAAACAACATCTATCCGTGATTTTGTTAAATTTGCATTCCAACATATTGGCGTAACACTAGCCTTTTCAGGAACCGGAGTGGATGAGGTTGCAACCATTGCAGCATGTTCTAATCCAGAATACCAATTAGAAATCGGTAAACAAGTATTAGGTGTGGATCAAAGATATTTTAGACCAACCGAAGTCGATTTACTTATCGGAGACGCAACTAAAGCCAAAGTAAAATTAGGATGGACACCTAAAATTGAGTTAAAAGAATTAATCGAAGACATGATGAGTTCTGACCTAACGTTAATGAAAAAAGACCAATATTTAAAAGAAGGCGGTTACAAAACCTTAAATTATTTCGAATAAGCAATAGTCCTTCAAAAAAAAAACACATGACAAGTACGCTTCCAAAAGACGCAAAAATATATATTGCAGGACATAAAGGTATGGTAGGTTCGGCCATTTGGCGCGCCTTAACTGCAGCAGGTTACACCACGCTAATTGGTAAAACTAGTAAACAATTGGACCTACGTAATCAAGACGCAGTCAACCAATTTATGGCCAGCACAACACCAGATGTAGTAATTGTAGCAGCAGCAAAAGTGGGCGGAATCCTGGCAAATAGTCAATTTCAATACCAGTTTTTGTTAGAAAATCTACAAATTCAGAATAACATAATAGACGCAGCCCATCGTAACAACGCTAAAAAGTTACTATTTTTGGGCAGCTCGTGTATCTATCCAAAATTAGCAGCACAACCATTGCACGAAGACAGCTTGCTAACAGGACCATTAGAGCCAACTAACGAAGGGTACGCCATAGCAAAAATTGCAGGTGTCAAACTCTGTCAGCATATCAAAAACCAATACCAAAAGGATTTTGTAAGCCTAATGCCAACCAATTTATATGGTACAAACGATAATTTTGATTTAAAATCATCACACGTATTACCAGCCATGATTCGTAAATTTCATGACGCAAAAAATAATAACAACGCACCAGTAACCCTTTGGGGAAGCGGGACACCAATGCGCGAATTTTTGTTTGTGGACGATCTGGCACAAGCCGTACTATTTGCAATGCAAAACACGCTATCAGACCATTTATACAATGTTGGTACCGGTACAGATATTACCATAAAGCAATTGGCGCAAACCATACAAAAAGCAGTTGGACATACTGGAGACATTATTTGGGACAGCAGTAAACCCGATGGGACACCACGTAAATTAATGGATGTTTCTAAATTAAAACAAGCCGGATGGCAGTATAGCGTAGATTTAGAAGACGGTATAAACAAAACCTACCAATGGTTTTTAGACAACGCATCCACTTACAAACAAGTTAAGTTATAACATACAAAACTAGTAATGCACACACAATCCAATAACACCGCACAAACGCAGGTGTCCGATTATAAAAAAGTAAAGTCCATCTGTTGTATTGGCGCAGGCTATGTTGGAGGACCAACTATGGCGGTAATGGCACAAAAAAATCCAGATATTAAGGTCACCGTTGTAGATCTAAATGCACAACGTATTGCAGACTGGAATGATGCGGACCTAAGCAAACTACCAATTTTCGAACCCGGTTTAGACCAAGTCGTTAAAGAAGCCAGAGGGCGTAATTTGTTTTTTTCGACTGATGTCGAAACCGCAATAGACCAAGCAGACATGATATTTATATCCGTAAACACACCAACCAAAACCTATGGCGAAGGGAAAGGGATGGCAGCAGACTTAAAATATATCGAGCTGTGCGCCAGACAAATTGCAAAGGTTGCAACTACAGATAAAATTGTAGTCGAAAAATCAACCCTACCAGTAAAAACAGCACAAGCCATAAAAAGTATTTTAGACAATACCGGAAACGGAGTCAAATTTCAAATATTATCCAACCCAGAATTTCTAGCAGAAGGTACCGCAATGACCGATTTGGCAAATCCAGATCGCGTATTAATTGGTGGAGACCAAAGCCAAGAAGGACAACAAGCTATGCAAGCCCTAGTAGACGTGTATGCTAGTTGGGTACCAAAAGCACAAATATTAACCACCAATATATGGTCGTCTGAGCTATCTAAATTAGTAGCTAACGCCTTTTTAGCACAACGGGTATCGTCTATAAATGCCATTTCGGAGTTATGCGAAGCTACAGAGGCTAATGTAGAAGAAGTCGCCAAAGCCATTGGGATGGACTCGCGTATAGGATCAAAATTTTTAAAAGCCTCCGTAGGTTTTGGAGGGTCTTGTTTTCAAAAAGACATTTTAAACCTAGTGTATATTTCTAAATCTTTAGGCTTGCAGGAAGTGGCAAACTATTGGGAGCAGGTTATTATAATGAATAATCACCAACGTAACCGCTTTGCAAAAAACATTGTTTCTACCTTATATAATACCGTATCCGGCAAAAAAATAGCCTTTTTAGGCTGGGCGTTTAAAAAAGATACTAATGATACCAGAGAGTCTGCAGCAATATACGTCGCAGATAGATTAATAGACGAGCAAGCCAATATTAGCGTGTACGATCCTAAAGTGACTGCCACACAAATGCAATCCGATATTAATTACTTAAATACCAGAACCGAAACCCAAAATAGTGCCTTTTTAAATACTCAAAATAATCCATATAATGCAGTTAAAGATGCACACGCTATAGCAGTGTTAACGGAGTGGGACGCGTTTAAAACCTACGACTGGCAACGCATTTATGATAGCATGAGCAAACCCGCGTTTGTTTTTGATGGACGAAACGTATTAGATAAACAAGCACTAGAAACTATAGGGTTTCAAGTGAAAGTGATTGGGAATTAGTAGAATTTTGTTTAAGCTTTGTGCAATACTTATGAATGAGTTTTATTTTTTTAATGAAGAAGAGGTACTTATAAAAATGATTAATGTTTTTAGTTAAGAATATAAAACAATTCTTAAATCAAGGTCATAAAAGATCCATTTTAGCGAAGAAGAATATACTGTATCTTTTTATTATAAAAGGTTTCAGTATGTTAGTTGTCTTCGCGACTTTATCTATTTCAATAAAATATCTTGGAAAAGAGAATTATGGTATTTGGATTGTAATTTCAGGATTAATATCGTGGTCAAATGTATTTGATTTAGGTTTTTCTAAAGGACTACGAAATTGTTTAGCAGAGATTAAGGCTAAAAATAATTTGGATGAAGGTAAATATTATGTTAGTACAACATATGCGTTTCTATTTTTTTTAGCTTTTATATTAGTATTGGTATTTACTCCGCTTATTTTTTACATTGACTGGAGTGAACTATTAAATTCAGATAAAATAGCCAACGAGTCTATTAGATTAGTGATTTTCGTTGTTTTTGGAGCCTTTATTATACAGTTTATACTTAAACCAATTACTGCGATATTTGAAGCTTTGCAGTGGCCATCAATAGCGCAATTAATTACACTGCTTGGGGCAATATTATCTTTGTTTGGTATTTTTGTTTTACTAAATATTAATACTGAAAACTCGCTGCTTAATTATTCTTATTTGTATTCATTAGGGCCAGTAATAGCCTTTTTCATCATTAGTTTAATTGTATATTTTGGTAAATTTAAAAATTTAAGACCTTCATTCAGTTTTGTGAAATTTGGTTATCTCAAAAAAATAGGAAGATTAGGCGTTACCTTTTTTTTAATACAATTATCGGTAATCGTCATACTTCAATCTGATAACCTAATTATTACTAATTTACTTGGACCAGAAACTGTAACAGAATATAATATTGTCTACAAATATTTTAGTGTAATATTTACTTTGTTTTTAGTTGTTATTTCTCCTTTTTTAAGTGCTTGTACTGAAGCGTACATTCAAAAAGATATGGATTGGATTAAAAGAAGTATAAAAAAACTTTTAAAGTTTACTTTAATTCTAGCAATTTTAGCAATTATTATGGTGTTAATTTCGGATGTAATTTATAAATTCTGGATAGATGTAAATATAGAAATACCAATTTCACTCTCAATATTTATGGCTAGTTATACCATCATTTTTTGTTTTATTTCAATTTTTGCTCATTTTATAAATGGCATAGGTAAGTTGAAGATTCAATTAATAGGTAATGTAATTGCAGCTCTAGTTAATATTCCTCTTTCAATTATATTCGTAAAATATACAAATCTTGGTGTTTCGGGTGTAGTATTGGCGACTATTATATCCATTCTAATTATTGGTGTTTTTCTAATAATACAGTTTAAAAAAATAATTAATAATACTGCTAATGGTATTTGGAATACTTAATATTTTAATATGATTATAAATCTTAGACTCTTAAGAGTCATTTTATTTGCTTTTAATTTTATTAAATGGAAACTTATAGGTTTAAAAACGAAAGGGTTTGTGCGTATTTATCCTAGAGTGAGTATGTTAAATCCAAAAAACATATTAATAGAAGAAAATGTGTCTGTGTATACTGGCGTTATACTTAAAGCTGTTAGAGCTAGTGTCCTTGATAGAGATTCGGGTATAAAAAAGACTAAAACTGGAAAAATCGTTTTAGCAAAAAACAGTTCCATTGGTGAGTATAGTTTTATTAATTCATTACAGTTAATTGAAATTGGCGAAAATGTTTTAATCGCTCAACATTGTTATATTGGCGATGCAAATCATGTGTTTTCAAATCGTCAAATACCAATAAAAAAACAAGGGTCTACTACGAGCCCAATTAAAATATGCGAGGATGTATGGATAGGATGTGGAGTGATAATATTGCCGGGAGTAATAATTGGTAAAGGAGCAGTTATAGCTGCTGGGGCTGTTGTAAATAAGGATGTACCGCCGTATACTGTTTTTGGAGGCGTACCTGCAAAACAAATTAAAAAAATTAGACAAGGATAGAATGGGTAAAGTAACAGTAATGATACCTACATATAACCAAGAAGATTATATAGGTATAGCTATTGAGAGTGTATTGGCGCAAAAATATACTAATTTAGAAATTATTATTGGTGATGATTGTTCAACTGATAAAACAGAAGCAGTTGTACAAAAGTATTTATATGACAGCAGAGTAAAATATGTAAGGCATAAAGAAAATTTAGGAAGAGTTAAAAATTATAGAAAATTACTTTATGATAATGCTTCGGGCGAGTTTGTTTTAAATTTGGATGGCGATGATTGGTTAGTTGATCCAGATTTTATATTTAAAGCAGTATCGTTGCTTAAAGAAAATAACGAGATGTCATGTGTTTTGGCTGATAGGCAAAATTATTACAAAGCGTTAGATAAATTTGTAACCTATGATAATAAGAACAAACCTTTCGTAAAGACAATTATGAACGGGAATGAGATTTTTATCAATTGGTTTAATATAAATTTTGTGTTCAGTCATTTTGGATGTATTTATAGGAGGGACTTAGCATTAAAGTTAGACTTTTATAGTAAAAATATTATTTCTTCTGATTTTGAATCCATAGGAAAGCTTTTTATTAATCACCAAGTTGGTTATTTGAATTTAATTTCTGGAGTTTGGCGTTCACATGATACAAATGCAAGTCATAATAGTAATACTGATGGAGTTTTAGCTAATTTAATAAAGTACGATAGTTTATCTAATTACGCCCAAAAGCTTGATGTATTTAAGAAAGAAGAATTGGTTAATTGGTTGTTTCAAATGAAAACAAATAATTTATCACAAGATGTAATCTATGTATTACAATCTTATAAAATCTCAAACATTAGTAACTTTTTGTCTGCTATTTTTAAATATGATAAAAAGATAGCTTTGTCCAGTTTGGCTAAAGCTTTAAAAAAAATTATTAATCATTTTATGAAAAAAAATAAGAAATGAAAATAGCTATATGGTGGAATATACCTTGTAAATCAATAGTGCCTGTTGCAAGGCAACTAGCTTCTTTTCCTAAAGTGGAAGTCACTTTTATTTCTGAAACAGATTTATCGGAAAGCAGAAAGCAATTAGGTTGGAAATTACCAGATTTTGGAAAAGCTAAGTATATTGTATTACCTCAGGATGAATGGAAGGAAGAAGTAAGCAAACATATATTAAGCGATTATGATATACATGTGTTTAATGGTATATATTTATTTGATAAAATACGTTTTGGGATAGATTTAGCTCGTAATAAAAATGTTCCATTTGGTATAATTTCGGAAGCTTATCATAATCCCTATGTTGGATTTAAAAGAGTTCTTAAATTTTTGTACACTAGAACAATAACTCCTTTTAAAGTTTGTTTTAGAGCAAAAAAGGCCTTGTTTGTTTTAGGGGCATCAGGTAATAATGTAAAACCCTTTTTGCATTTAGGATGGAAGAAAGAACAATTTTTTCCTTTTGGTTATTTTCCAGAAAATGATGGATTTGTTTTTGATGCTAAAACAAAGAATAAAATACCAGTAATTTTAAGTACTGGGTATATTACGAAAAATAAAGGTCAATATTTATTGATTCAAGCGCTATCGGAGTTGCAGAAATCTAATGTACCTTTTAAATGTTTTATAACAGGTTTTGGACCAGATGAAGAACGGGTTAAAGATTTGGCTAATAATTTGGGACTTAACGATGCAGTCGAGTTTACTGGTGTAGTAGATACTGATAAATTAAACCATTTAAAGAAAACTGCCGATTTGTTTTTAGCACCTGGTTATGAGGAGCCCTGGGGTATTAGAATTAACGAAGCCATATTAGCTCATACTCCTGTAATTGTTAGTGATGGTATTGGTGCTTGTGAGTTAATTAGGAATAGTGAGGCTGGTCGTGTTTTTAAAAGTGGTGATTTAAATTCATTAGTGAAAGTATTAAAAAATCAGTTAAATACTGAGAATTTAGAGGTTAGTAAGACTAATGCGGAATTGTTTGCGCCTAAAATAGCGCCCGATAGTGCTGCACATTATTTACTTGACATAATTAATCACGTGTTAAATAAAACCAATGTAAAACCTTATCCATTATGGTTAAATAAATAGCAAATGTTTTATTCAAATTTAGTTTATGCTCTTGTTTTAATATTTTTAATAATTCAATTATTTAAAAACAGATATAGCCTATTTGAAGTGTATATTTTTGTCATACCTTTTCATAGTTGGCATTATAATATTGGTTTAAATTTATTTATGAGTCAAATTATTAATGTGGTTATGTTGTGTGCACTTCCATTTTTAATTGTAAAAAATAAAAAGATTGAGTTTAATTTTGGTTCTAAATATTTCAACTTTTTTTTGTTATATACTTTTTTAAGTACATTAGTAATTAGTTTATTTTTTATTGATTCATTTTTGGAGCTTGGTGGTTTTTTTCGCTCAGAGGGTCGTTTTCTTTCTCAATTAATATTGTTGTTTTTAAACTTTAGTATAGTGCCACTTGCTGTTCTATATTTAAAAAACATATCACATTTGAAAAAATGTTTTAAAGTCTATATTTCGTCTTTGCTTTTGTTATCATTTTTAGGTTTGTTGCAATTTGTTGTGTATTTGGTATTTAATTTAGATTTATTTCCTTTAAGTATAGATAATTATGGAGATATACGTTCTGGAATATATGGTTTTGCCGACACTAATTTTTTTAGAATCAGTTCTCTCGGTGGAGAGCCAAAAGGGTTTTCAATATCTCTTGTGTTAGGTTTTTTTGTTATTCACGTATTTAATCGTTATCAGATTTCTTTTTTTAAATACGATGTTTACATAAAATATCTGTTTTTATTCCTAGCATTTGCAACAGTTTCTACTAGTGCATTAGTTTTGTTTTTTATTTTAGTTATCGTTTATGCTTTGTTTCCAAAGCAAAATATTGGTAAAAAGTTAAAAAGCAATAATGTATTAATACTATTTGGTTTTTGCGCAGTCTTGTTTTTCTGTTTTTATTATTTTGATATCCTTTTAACAGTTTTTCAAGAGCGTATTTTGGATCGTGATGTCGTTAAAGAAGATTTTGATGCACCAATATTGTTGTTTTTTAAATCTTATCCAGAATATTTGTTTTTTGGTTCCGGGATAGGTAATATTCATCATTTGTCATATAGCTTTATCCCTGTTGAGTATTTGCATTATATGAAAGACAGTATTTTTTCATCCAAAAGTGGATATTTAAAATTGATTTCGGAATACGGCTTTTTTGGGTCAATTATTTTTCTTTCATTGGTAGGTAACATATTCTTGAAATTAAGAACGGTCTCGCGTAAATTAAATTTTGTTCAGAGCAAGTACTTTTATGCTATGCAGCTTCTTTTAATAATATGTTTTATTGCTTATTTGGCTAGGGTTTATTTATATACTGAATTAATCTTGCTTTTAGCCATAACAAATGCATTAGCTTTTAATCAAAAATTTATTTCTTAAAATTATTCTAAATCAATTAATCAGTAAATAACAAAAATCAAAATCTTGATAATTAATCACGTCATAACCTCAATAGATATTACAACTGGTGGACCAGCAAGAAGTGTCACACACTTAATTGCAGCCATGTTAGGTGTTGATAAATCGTTAGCTATTGGATTAGACACTTTAAAAAGTGAAACCCCAATTACAACCTCTTTTAATACGGTTAATAGTGCAATTAGATTTCATGCTTTTGAGAAATTACAACGCTCTAAAAGTTTAGTAAATAGTTTAAAGCAATCGGATGCTACTTTATTGCACGGTCATGGTTTGTGGCAAATGCCAGTGCATCAAATGGCTAAAATAGCACGTCAAAAAAACATACCGTATATTATTACTCCAAGAGGCATGTTGGAGCCTTGGGCGTTAACGCAAGGTAAATTAAAAAAGCAAATAGCCTTACAGCTGTTTCAGTATAAAGATTTAGAAAAAGCCACCTGTTTACACGCTACCGCACCAATGGAAGTGGATAGCATCAGAGCGTTAGGTTTAAAAAATCCTGTAGCCATGATACCCAATGGTATTAATTTGGAGGATTTTCCGGAGCAAATACCAACCAAAGCCAAACAACCGTTTAGACTATTGTTTTTGTCCAGAATTCATAAAAAAAAAGGGATTGAGAATTTAATCGAAGCGTGGCAACAAGTACACACGGGATTAAAACAAAATTGGGTTATTGATATTTACGGTAATGGTGACCAAGCATACATCAATAGCTTAAAAGACAAAATAAAAGCTGCTAATTTACAAAATCAAATTAGCATTAAACCGCCTGTTTTTGGTGACCAAAAATTAAAAGTATTTAGAGAAGCTTCGGTTTTTGTATTGCCAACCTTTAGCGAAAATTTTGGGATAGTAATCGCAGAAGCTTTAGCCAGTTATACGCCTGTAATTACTACAAAAGGCGCACCTTGGCAAGAATTAAACACGCACGATTGTGGACAATGGATTGATGTTGGTGTTGCGCCATTAGTGGATGCGCTTAATACCATGATGGCAAAACCACCAGAAGTATTGCAACAAATGGGCGCAAATGGTAGGCAATTAATTGAGCAAAAATATAGCATGCAAGCGGTTGCAAAACAAATGTTAGTGTTGTATGATTGGATTTTGAATAAAGGGGAAACACCTGATTTTATAGATGTATTATGAGCAAAGTAGATTTATCACAATATAAAAACAGTTTAAGTCGCAAAAACCAAATAGCACGGTTGTTGTGGACTATGGTTTGGTTTGTTTTTGCAAGACCATTACCACGCAGTATTGGTAATACTTGGAAATTGTTTTTATTACGTCTGTTTGGTGCAAAAGTACACGCAAAAGCAGTGGTGTATTCTTCTGTTAAAATTTATGCACCTTGGAATTTAGAAATGCACGAATATGCGTGTTTAGCGCCAGAAGTGGATTGTTACAATGTTGCTAAAATTACCATTGGTGCGCATGCAACGGTGTCGCAAAAAACGTATTTATGTACCGCATCGCACGATATTAGTAAATCAAATAACCCTTTAATTGTTGCCCCAATAATTTTAAAAGACCAATCTTGGGTTGGTGCAGCTGCTTTTATCGGCATGGGTGTCACTATCGGTCAAGGTGCTGTAGTTGGTGCAACAGCTTCAGTGTATAAGGATGTTGAACCTTGGTCTATTGTTGGCGGTAATCCAGCAAAATTCATTAAAAAAAGAACCCTAAAGAATGAGTAAGGCTTCAATTACAGTTATAATATTAACGTTTAATGAGCAAATTCATTTACAACGTTGTATAGATAGTGTCAAAGATATTTGCCAAAATATTGTAGTTGTGGATTCTTTTTCAACAGACAATACGCAGCAAATTGCTGTAAAAAACAATGTTCAGTTTGTTCAGAATATATGGACTAATTATGCTACTCAGTTTAATTGGGCATTGGAAAACGCAAATATCTCAACAGATTGGGTTTTACGTTTAGATGCTGATGAATATTTAACGGAAGCGCTTCAAAAAGAAATTCAAAACAAATTATTAAGCATTCAAACGCCAATTAACGGTATTGTGTTGCCTTTAAAGCGTGTTTTTTTAGGCAGACACATAAAACGAGGTACAGGTGTAATAAAGTTATTACGATTGTTTAGAACAGGTTTAGCAAAATCGGAGTCTCGTTGGATGGATGAACATATTGCATTGTCAAAAGGTCAAACCATAGATTTTTCTGAAGCTTTTGCGGATGATAATTTAAATAACCTTAGTTGGTGGACACAAAAGCATGTTGGTTATGCGATAAGAGAGGCAATTGATTTGTTAGATATTGAATTGGATCTAATTCCAACGAATAAAACGGAAGGCAGTTTAAGTAAACAAGCTTCAAATAAAAGAGCTTTAAAAAAGAGCTATTCTAAAAAACCATTGTTTTTACGCGCATTTATTTACTTTATTTATCGCTATATATTTCGACTTGGATTTTTGGAAGGAAAAGAGGGGTTTTTATGGCACTTTTTACAAGGTTGGTGGTACAGGACTTTAGTAGATGCTAAAATTTATGAAATTAAAAAAGCATGTGGTTCGGACCCAATAAAAATAAAAAACTATTTAAAAGAACAGTATAGTATTAGTCTTTAAGATTTAATCTTTCGGATTTAGAAACAATTCAAATGAAAATTTCAATAATAACAGCAACCTACAACAGTGGTGCAACTATAACCAGTTGTATGGCGTCTGTATTGGCACAAACGTATCCAAATATCGAGTATGTAATTATTGACGGAAACTCCACAGATAATACCATTGCTACGGTAAAACAAATCCAATCGGAAGCGCCCAACGCTAATATCGTCATTCAATCTGAACCCGATAAAGGAATTTATGATGCCTTGAATAAAGGAATAGCTTTGGCGACCGGAGATGTGATTGGTTTTGTGCATTCCGATGACTTGCTAGCTAATCCAAAAACCCTAGAGACCATTGCGACTATTTTTAAAAACCAAACCGTGGATGGTGTGTACGGCGATTTACAATATGTTAATAAATCGGACATTACTAAGGTGATTAGGTATTGGAAAAGTGAAGTATTTACAAAACGCTTGCTTAAAAAAGGGTGGATGCCCGCACATCCTACGTTATTTTTAAAACGTGACGTGTATAAAAAACATGGCCGATTTAATTTAACCTACAAAATAGCAGCAGATTACGACTTTATTTTACGCGTGTTTAAAGATGATAGTTTGGCGTTTAGTTACTTGCCAGAAGTTATAACAAAAATGAGAGCTGGTGGCGCAAGTAACCGCAGTCTAAAAAATATCCTTATAAAATCGAAAGAAGATTATAAAGCAATTACCACTAATAACATAGGCTCGATTTGGACCATATTACAAAAAAATGTGTCTAAATTAAATCAGTTTTTTAAGAAAGACTAAACGAAAACTATTACTATTTATTTACAGTAAGACTGTTTATGTGTTATTTAGTTACTATTTTTGCCGCCAAATTCAAGTGTAACGTATTGTTTTATACTTTTTTATAAGTTGGTTTAAAACATAAAATAGAAGTACCCCCAAATAATAAATTACTTAATCTAAAAAAAAAGAAACCATTACCCATGAGTATACCACAAAAATTAAAAGGGCTTTTACTAATCCTATGTGCTGTATTTTGCAGTAGTTGTGTGAGTAATAAAGAAATTTTATACTTTCAAGATGCCGATACCTACAAAGAAACTAAAATCGAGTATCGCGAAAACACTATTCAGCCTAACGATATATTGTCTGTAACCATAAGTGCTGCTATTCCAGAAACAGCCATTCCGTATAATCGTATCACGAGTACTAATGCCGCGTCTAATACTAGTTTAGAAATGCTAAAACTGCAAGGGTATTTAGTAAACCCAGATGGAACCATCTCTTTACCAGTGTTAGGTAAAGTGGTCGCAAAACAATTAACCAATAGTCAATTAGAGACTGCTATAGGTAATCAATTAGAAACAGGAGGGCATTTACGTAATCCTATAGTAACCGTACGTTTGTTAAATGCAAAAGTAACCGTATTAGGAGAGGTTCAAAGTCCAGGGACATTCACGTTTACAGAGCAATACTTAAGCGTGCCACAAGCTTTAGGCTATGCAGGAGATTTAACTATTAATGGTCGTCGTGACGATCTGTTACTTATTAGAGAAGTAGACGGCATCCGTAAAATTAAGCATGTGAATTTAACCACTGCCAATTGGATGGATGATGCAGAATACATGCTAAAACCTAACGATGTGTTAGTAGTACAACCTAATCGTGCTAAAGTGAAAACAGCAGGATATATAGGTAATGTTACCACTATTGTTGCTATTGCTTCCTTAGTGGTAAGTGCCACTATTTTACTGACTAGATAATCCCTATTTATGAATACGCAATTAGAATACGACTCAGAAGACGAGCAATTAGATATTAAAGGTATTGTTAACCGTTATCTAGCATATTGGCGTTGGATTGCTTTATGCGCCATTATAGCGGTAGTAGTAGCATTTTTATATTTACGGTACACACCAAATAGTTATACAACCACAGCAAAGGTTAAGATTTTAACGGATAAAGAGGCTACAGATTTTGCCTTAGATTTAGATAAACTGTTAGGTAAAGGGAATGTAAACCTAGAAAACGAACGTGCGGTTTTACAATCGTTTCGCTTAAATCGACAAGTTGTAAACCAATTAAATTTACAAGTCGCTTACTTTAAAGAAGGTCCTCTTAATCAAATACCAGTATTTGATGCTCCATTTAAAGTGGTATATGTACCAAATTTAGTTAATGAAAAAGCACTACTGGATTTTAAAATCACCGTGTTATCCAGAGGTTATATGCTGATGAATATGGATACAGAGGAAACCATAGAAATACCAACCTTTTATTTTAATGCACCTACCACAAGCTTTCCATTTAAAATAACACCAATAGATACCGAAACTATAATGCCTGGGGAAAACCCAGTATATACGGTTGTTATTGCTAGCGAAAGTAATGCGGCGCAAAATTTAGTTAAAAACATAAGCGTCGCGCCAGATGGTAAAAACAGTGATATTTTAGTGTTGAGCTTGAAAGCAACCAATAAAGTGCAAGCACAAACTATTTTAAACACGCTTATTGAAGCATACACGGCAGATGGGATATTGGACAGGCAAGAAGTATCCAAACGCACGATATCTTTTATAGACGAACGTTTTAAATACTTAACAACCGAGTTAGATTCGATTGAAGGCGCTAAAGGAAGCTATAAGCAAAATAATAACTTAAGTATTTTTGAAGCAGATGCAGCTTCGGTTATTGAAAAAAAATCGATTAAAGAGGAACAATTATTTGAAGTAGAAACACAAATTTTGTTAGCGGATGTGTTAGCAAAAAGTATGATGAATTCAGGAAATGTGAGTTTATTACCAGCAAATATTGGTTTAAATAGTGGTGCAGTTAACACCTTAGTAAGTGATTATAATACGGCGGTTTTAGAATACAATAAATGGAAAGCTAGTGCTGGAGATAATAATCCTAAAGTCAAAATATTAAAACAAACTATTGTAGATCTTAATAATAATATTGGAAGTTCTTTAGTCGGTTACAGAAGCCAATTAGAACAATCGTTAAAACAAAACAAACAGGCACAAGGTGTTGCACAACAGTCCTTCAAAACATTGCCTAATAAAGAAAAAATACTGCGAAGCATTGAGCGTCAACAATTACTAAAAGAGAATTTGTATGTATTGTTATTGCAAAAACGTGAAGAAGCAGCAATAACTATGGCTGTGACCTCTGCCAATGTTAAGGTGATAGATTATGCCATTACCAATTCGATTCCTGTAGCGCCAAAACGTAAAATAGTGTTATTAGGTGCTTTATTAATGGGATTAGGATTGCCAATTGGCTTGTTATATTTAAAGTTTTTAACCAATACAAAAATCTATACAGGGAAAGACGTAGAAGCAATAAATGCGAATAACCCTATTGTAGGTGAAATACCTGTAATTACGAATGCAAAAGAGGTGTTGAAAACAACTTCTGGAAACTCACAAACTGAAGAAGCCTTTAGAACATTAGTGAATAATTTAAACTTTACACTAGGGAAGCAACAAGGTTTGGGAGGCCAGGTTATTGGAATTACATCCTCAGTAAAAGGAGAAGGTAAAACAACGGTTGCATTTAATGTTGCAAAAACCTATTTTACACTAAAAAAGAAAGTACTATTGGTTGGGGCAGATTTAAGAAATCCCCAATTACATACGCTAATTAATGAGTCTAAAAATACAGGAGGATTATCTAATTATTTAAGTGATACAACCTTTAAGTGGGATGAAGCGGTATTGAATATGAATACAGGTAGCAAGGATTTTGATTTGTTATTATCTGGTCCAATTCCTCCAATGCCAACAGTGTTATTATCTAGTACGCGTTTTCAAGACTTTATAAGAGAAGCACGATTGCAATACGATTACATTATAATAGATACAGCACCAACCTTGTTAGTTGCAGATACATTAACCTTTATTAATGATATGGATTTTACTGCTTACGTCGTGCGATCTGGTATCACAGAAAAACCACTTGTAGAGTATTCTAAAAAATTAGTAGATCAGAAAAAGATAAACAATATGGGATATATCATTAACGATATCGATCATAAAGGATCTTATGGATATGGCTATAATTATGGTTACGGTTATGGTTATTCTGCCGAAGCACCTAAAAAAAGTTGGTATCAATTCTGGAAGTAAATAAGGAAAGTTATCAATGCGTAGTCTGCAAAAAAAATCCAACTGCTAAAGAGGAATATGAAGGGTGTTAATAAAAATATATTGAAACAACAACGTCTTATTATCACTGTTTTTACCATATGGTTTGGTATTAGCACACAAGCACAAACAGAGGTGAAGTTTAATGTGGCATCGGCAGTTTTGTTAATGCCTAATTTTGGTATTGAAATACCTTTAAGTGACCATTCTAGTGCGCAACTAGATGTTTTAGGCGCTTTTTGGGATAGTTTTCAAGGAGTTCCCTTGCAGGTTATTCAAGTATTTCCTGAATATCGCTATTATTTTAAAGAAAACAGAAGGAGTTTTTTTATAGGAGCACATGTTGGTTTTGCTATGTTTACGTTACAAAAACCAAAGGGTTTAATTCTTTATGATCACTATCAAGATCCGGATACGTATCCAGATTTAGGAGAAGATAACTATACTTCTGGAAGAACTACATTTTATGGATTGACTACAGGATACAAGAAAAAATTTAATGAACGCTGGGGATTAGAATTATTTTTGGGAGGTGGCTTATCACAAACCAATTACAAAGGTTACGAGGGTTTAACTAGAACAGATGTTGATGAAGAAAATTATAGAGACTTTAATGGTAGTGGTGAAGTATTGTTGTATCGTGGCGGTATTATGCTAATATATATGTTAAAATAATAAAAATGGACTCGTAATCTAATAGTAACCATTATCTCTTAAAAATTTGGAGAAGGCTAAAAATAAATAAAAAAAACGCTTCTAAAAGAAGCGTTTTTTTTATTTATTTAGATGTCACGTCCTGAAATAGCGATACACTAAAACCTTAGTGTAATGAAACCAATAGAAAAGACGGACTACGTCAAGCGTACTCAAAAGGATTACTCTCTTTCTTTTAAGTTAGAAGTTGTCATGGAAATCGAGCAAGGATTT
>NZ_JBSHNV010000169.1:0-363 GCF_053601575.1 Lacinutrix sp. MEBiC02404
TAAAGGAAGGAGCACTTCTCGATACACTTATATTCAAAACGAGAGCATTATTGATTTCTAAGCATATTATAGCTAAATATAAAAGTTGATTTTTACCTGCTCTCCTCTTTTTTTTAAAGAGGAGAATGAATTAAAATTTCCTTCTAAGAAATTTTAAGAAAGAGGAGTTAAAAAAAGATATGCTTCACTAATTTTAGTACAAACCTTCCGAGTTTTATCTCTCAATAAAACCCACCTTCCTTTAACTAAAGGAAGGAGCACTTCTCGATACACTTATATTCAAAACGAGAGCATTATTGATTTCTAAGCATATTATAGCTAAATATAAAAGTTGATTTTTACCTGCTCTCCTCTTTTTTTTAA
>NZ_JBSHNV010000170.1:0-207 GCF_053601575.1 Lacinutrix sp. MEBiC02404
ATCGTTAGCAATTGTTTCGTTATCTGTTCCGTTACATTCTATAGTTTCATCTATTACAGTACAAGACGTTAAGTCAGGACCGATAGAATCTTCAAGCGTAAGCGTTGCAGTAAGTATGGTTTCATTACCACAATCATCAGCTACGGTATACGTAACTAGAATAGTACCACCAGCTCCACAAGTAGAAGCAAGGTTCGTAAATACATA
>NZ_JBSHNV010000171.1:0-206 GCF_053601575.1 Lacinutrix sp. MEBiC02404
TATGTATTTACGAACCTTGCTTCTACTTGTGGAGCTGGTGGTACTATTCTAGTTACGTATACCGTAGCTGATGATTGTGGTAATGAAACCATACTTACTGCAACGCTTACGCTTGAAGATTCTATCGGTCCTGACTTAACGGCTTGTACTGTAATAGACGAAACTATAGAATGTAATGGTACAGATAACGAAACAATTGCTAACGA
>NZ_JBSHNV010000172.1:0-660 GCF_053601575.1 Lacinutrix sp. MEBiC02404
GTAACGACTTTAACTGCACCAACGGCAACAGATAATTGTGGTGGAACGGTAGCTGTTACCAACGATGCATCACTTCCTATTACAACACAAGGAACAACAGTCGTAACTTGGACATATACAGATGTTAATCTGAATGCTTCCACACAAACACAAAACATAATAATTACAGATGTTGCTGCTCCTGTTGCTGATCTTGCAACTTTGGCAAATGTAACGGCACAATGTGAAGTAACGACTTTAACGCCGCCAACAGCAACTGATAATTGTGGTGGAATAGTTACTGTTACGAACGATGCATCACTTCCTATTACAACACAAGGAACAACCGTCGTAACTTGGACGTATACAGATGTTAATCTGAATGCTTCCACACAAACGCAAAACATAGTTATTACAGATGTTACTGCTCCTGTTGCTGATCTTGCAACTTTGGCAAATGTAACGGCACAATGTGAAGTAACTACTTTAACGCCGCCAACTGCAACTGATAATTGTGGTGGAATGGTAACAGTAACAAATGATGCATCCCTTCCTATTACAACACAAGGAACAACAGTGGTAACTTGGACATATACAGATGTTAATCTGAATGCTTCCACACAAACACAAAACATAGTAATTACAGATGTTACTGCTCCTGTTGCTGATCTTGCAACTTTA
>NZ_JBSHNV010000173.1:0-1477 GCF_053601575.1 Lacinutrix sp. MEBiC02404
TTTTGTCTATTTCTGTAATTACGTTTACTGATAGTAAGTTTGCAAAAATGTTTCGACAAAAAGAATGATTTATATCAGTAAATGGATATTAAGGTGTTTAATTTAAAATTAATTCCATTTTCGAGGAAATAAAAAATAGAATGTATGTTTAAAAAGCTATTCGGTTCATCAGAACCAAAAGAAGAAAAAGTATTGCCTTGGATACCTTTGAATGCTATGCCGCAATTGCAATTTATCGAAGAAAAATCTAAAGTAAAAACACAAGTTATATTTAAACATTCTACGCGATGTGGGATTAGTAGAATGGTAATGAATCAATTTGTTACGATGTATAGTTTAACGGAAAAAGATTTAGATTTATATTATTTAGATCTTCTAAGCTATAGAGAAATCTCTAATGAAATTGGTGTTCAATTTATGGTCATGCATGAGTCTCCACAGTTATTAGTGATAAGAAATGGAAATGTAGTACGTCACGCTTCTCATGGAAGTATTAATGATGTGAATTTGCTAGATTATATATAATTATTAATTATTTTTAATGCGTATAACCTTAAAAACTAGATTCCCTTGATCGTTTTGACCATTAATTAGAAGTTGAATTTCGTCTAGGTTATCATTGTAAACCCTTATAGTATTGTCGGTGTTTGGTTTCAAATTTACATTTGGTAACCAATCTAAAGTGTTATAAAATATTCTAGAGTTTTTTGTTGGGAACTGCATATCATAATTGGCGTAGTTTGCCGTTGGAATGGTAAAACCAAAATCTACATTTTCAACTTTTAATGTGGATTCTGTATTATTGTTTGTATTTTTATACGGATTTATTTCACCTTTTGTTTTTAATATAACCACGCCAGCAAAGCCGTCTAAACCATATCCAGCGCCTGATGCATTTACTTTGGCTTCTGCAATTTCTGTGGCATTAATAGAATTTAATAAACCGAAATCAGATACTCTAACACCATTCAAAATTACTGCAACTTCGTCATTTCTATTTCCTGGAATAATAGATTTCGCTCCTCTTGAAGATCGAATTTTTGTGGAGTGATTATCTACTTCAATTCCTGGTAAATCTTTAATGACATCCATTGCTGTTTGACTAATATAGTATCTATTTTCTTTTATTATATATGTTTTTGTAAAACTACTTGCGCGAACTTTAGGGTCTGGATAATCATCAGGAAATACAATTTTTTTTGCTTTTTTTGCTTTCAAAACTACTTCGTCTAAGTATTCTTGTTTTTTTATTTGTCCAGAAGCGGTATCGTCGGTATCCGTATTGTCAAAGCCTTTAATATTATAGTTGTTTAAGTCTTTACTAGTTACTAACTCTGGTTTGTAATCTATCAATTGTTCATTTACATGCATGCTTGCTTTTAAAAGTTTTCCTTTAAAATCGACTAAAGATAATTTGTAGTTTGAATTCTGTTTTAATAAAAGACTATCAAAAACAAAGGTGTTGTTTGGTTTTAGT
>NZ_JBSHNV010000174.1:0-205 GCF_053601575.1 Lacinutrix sp. MEBiC02404
AAGATTGAAAAGCTTGCGTTTATCGTTACGACTGAATTACACGCAGAAAAACCAATCTGAGCTAATCTGGACAGTAGAAACGTATCATTGCGCTTAAACCGTTGCTAAAACCAGAATTCCTAAATTATATTTATATAAAAATTTAAACATCTGAACTCTGGCTAACTATGAAAAGACCTATAGATAACAACGTATATAATTAATG
>NZ_JBSHNV010000175.1:0-215 GCF_053601575.1 Lacinutrix sp. MEBiC02404
ATACAGTTACTGGAGAAGTAAATCCGGTTTCTGTTCCATTTTGTGTTCCATCACCATCTTCATCGTTATATACGGTTCCGGTTACTGAACCAGCTGTAGTATAACCATCTGTTCCTGCTGCAACTGTTCCATTTACTGGTATCGTTACTTCCGTTGGTTCTGTTCCTTCTGTTAATGTCGATCCTACTGGTAAAGTAGTCGTATCTACTACGATA
>NZ_JBSHNV010000176.1:0-2335 GCF_053601575.1 Lacinutrix sp. MEBiC02404
ATTGCAATGAACAAGGGAAGTTCCAGAAGTCTGGGATTATTAAACATAACGTGTTTGTATATGGAAAGTTGCGTTTTTGGTGACGAGGATTTTCCGAAGGAAAATCAGAAGTTAGTAAAAGCGCAACCAACTTTATTTAAGTCCTAATCTAGCAATTTTTTATATACGGTGTTGTAAAACGTACTTTACTCACCCTGTTTGTTTTTTACTAAATTTATTTGCCAAATCAGCCTTTCGTAAGAACCATTATCTAATGCTCTTTGTCCAGTTAGCATACTTGTAAAGAAAAAGGGATTATTTTTATAAACATAAGTTCCGAATTCTTCGTTCCATATAAAATCATAACCAATCCAATGAGTACTTTCATTATTCGGTTTTTCTTTATGATATTCTCCCAATAAGTCTCTTGCTAAAGTATTATTAACAACAAATATTCTCGGTTTCTTTTCGTCAATTATTTGGTCAAGTACAATTTTAGAAATCATACATTGTTTGTATATAAAATCTTTTCCACGTTCAGCTTTTAGTAAACTTGCAACTTTCTTTTGGTTAGTTTCTCGGTTATAAAGCAAGTCTAAATGTCCCCAATTTAGTCCAGTTTTTTCCGCAACATCAAAGAATTTTTTGAAATAACGATAATCTTCATTAACATCATAACTCAATTTATGAAATTCGCAGTTTATATCATTTTTTTCAATTAGTTGCTCTTTTACTTTGTCAGTCATTGATGGATTAATTCCGATGAAAACTAATCCGTCTTTTGGGATTTCCGCAATCGAATTTGGTGAAAATTGACAATAATCTTCGTTTCCAAATTCGCTCCAAAGAGTATTTATTTTGTCTTTTACTAAAAGTTCAATGTTAATCACAATGTTTCTTGGGTATGTTTTACAACGTGTTTGTGTATGCTTAGTTGCGTGTGTAAGTTACTAAATTAGTAAACAAAAACGGAATAGAAAATTCGGAAGAATTTTCCGAACAGACAAGAACCAAGCAATTAAATATACACGGTGTTGCCATTAGTACTTCTTTATTTCCATTCCCAATTTAGTTCGTCAACATATTCAGCTCCTAAATCAGTCACACGTTTTTTAAATTCCGTTTGGTTTTCAATTGAATGCTTTGGTACAATTAGAGATAATTCCGTTGTCAACTTTATAAAGAAATGCTTTTTAGTTTCTATTAGTTCTTTGAGTTCGGTTCCATTAATTTTAGTTTCAGAAGTAAAATCTTTGGCATTCACGGAATTTTCGTCAAAGTCAATTTCCAGAGGTATATTAATCCGATTCTTATAATTTTCTTCCACGTGTTTTTTGAAATGTCTTTTGTAATTCCATTTAGCATACATTGGATAAAAACCAAACCATAACAATCCCAAAGAAGCTATAATTCCACCAGTGTTATTATTTTCATTTTTATAGGCAAAATAAAGTCCTATCAATGTATATAATATAAAGACTATATACCTTGAACGAAAACGTTTCTTTTTATGTGATTCCGATTTTGATGAAGTATAAAGCTGATACTCTAAAAAATCCGAATTTGTAAGTTGATAGTTTATGTTCATCGTATTAATGGCAACGTGTTTGTATATGCTTTGTTGCGTGATTAAGCAACTAAGTTAGTAAATAAAAACGGAATAGAAAATCCGCGAGGATTTTCGTAAACAAGCTGGAACTAGCAATAAAATATATACGGTGTTATGCACTGGTTTTATTACTTTTTTTTCCGCAAGAATTACATCCAACGAACTTTATTATTTTATCAATTTATTCTTTTCTACCTTAAAATCTCAAGAAATATCGTTTTTCATTCCCCTTTTTTTTTCCGAACGTTTTGGAGTTCCGTAATTCAGCACGAATCCTTGGGTTTCTAAATTTTTCTCGTTAAAAACTAACTTGGGAAAATCCGTTTTTCATGCAGTTCAGCCGTAATATTTAGCGGATCAGTTTTTTATTCAAAACTTTTTGGTTTGCTAAATTTCCGATGCGAAAACCAACTTTAGCGAGTCGAAATTCAACATAATTTTTTACAACATTTTTCAATTTCGTTTGAGTGGAATCTCGAGTTTTTTTACAATTCAGATTTTCATTTTCCCTTTTTTAAAAATCTAAAAGTTTGAAGTTAAGCATTGTTTTTGCAGGTTTTGACAACTTGTGCATAACGTGTTTGTATATGGTTTGTTGCGTGTTTAAGCACTAAATTTAGCAAATAAAAACCGAATAGAAAATCCGCGAGGGTTTTCGTAAGCAGGCAAGAACTAGCAATAAATTATATACGGTGTTGTATGTAGTTATTTTATTCTTCCAATTGTTGTACTTCGAGTTTTAAAACT
>NZ_JBSHNV010000177.1:0-1143 GCF_053601575.1 Lacinutrix sp. MEBiC02404
CAATCGAAAGCTTGGGTTGGTACAATTATTCCTCAAAATCCAGTATTCCAATTCAAGTTTATTGCAAACTCTGTAATTTACAATGGGCTAATTGCAATGAACAAGGGAAGTTCCAGAAGTCTGGGATTATTAAACATAACGTTGTTGTATAAGCTTTGTTGCGTTGTTTAAGCAGTGAATTTAGTAAATAAAGTACGAACGGCGAAATTCCGGAGGAATTTCCCAAGTGAGCCAAAACCAGCAATAAAGTTTATACGGTGTTAGCACCAGTTATTTTATTATTTTAATTATGTTCGGATAATAGTTTCTTATTTTTCCTTTTTTAATTTTAATCGCAAAAATTATAGGTAAAATGATATTTATAATATAAAGAAAAAGCCAAAAATATAATGAAAGTATTAAGTTTCCTGGTCCAATTTCTAAATGTGTGATTTTAAGAAATGCTCCGATTATTAAAACAGAAAAAGCAAGTAAAGTCCAAATAATTTGAAAATTCAAAAGATTTGCTCCAACATCTTTCAAATCAATTATTTTATCTTTCTTAGTTATCCATAAGATAAATGGAAGAACTATATTTCCTGTTGGGATAATAAGACCGAATAATACAGACAAATGAAAGTAAGTTAAATAGCTTCGGTCAGTTTTTTTTCCGTAATCTAGAATGTCTTCTGCATTTAAGTCTAAAACTTGGCAAATTAAATTCAGAGTTTTTCCTCTCGGTTCACTTTCATTATTTTCAATACGTTGAACAGTTCTCAAGTTAATTTTTGCAGATTCAGCTAACTCTTCTTGAGATAGTCCTTTTTTCTTTCTAATGTCTCTAATTTTTTTTCCAATTTCGTTCATAAGTAATAAAGTTTATTTTTTGACAAAACTATTTATGAAACTATCATTTTGATAACGGTTTAAATACGGCATTTTTACGACATTCTTGTCAATCATTGATTTTGTTGAGTTCTTAATTGGTGCTAACGTGTTTGTATATGATTTGTTGCGTGTTTCAGCACTAAATTTAGCAAATAAAAACCGAATAGAAAATCCGCGAGGGTTTTCGTAAGCAGGCAAGAACTAGCAATAAATTATATACGGTGTTGTATGTAGTTATTTTATTCTTCCAATTGTTGTACTTCGAGTTTTAAAACT
>NZ_JBSHNV010000178.1:0-725 GCF_053601575.1 Lacinutrix sp. MEBiC02404
GGTTTGTAATCTATCAATTGTTCATTTACATGCATGCTTGCTTTTAAAAGTTTTCCTTTAAAATCGACTAAAGATAATTTGTAGTTTGAATTCTGTTTTAATAAAAGACTATCAAAAACAAAGGTGTTGTTTGGTTTTAGTTTAGATACTAAAACAATATTATTTTCTTGTGAAGTTAGCATTACCTTGGCATTTTGGGGGTTTGCTTCTTTTAATATAACAGAGCCTCTAATTCTTGTTCCTACTTCTGCTTTCCTGGTTTTTATGTTGTTATTCGGTAGATTTACAAAATTGTTTTTACTTTTTGTTTGTATGTACGTATCCAATTTACTGTGGTTAAAATCTTCAGAAAAGTACTTTGTGATATTTCCTGTTTTATCTTGTAAATAAGGCGTTACTAAATAATCGGTTACAATATTATATTGGTTTTGATACATTAAAGAGTTTTCTGGTAAGACCGAAATACTAACATTGGTATTTGTATATATGTTTTTAAGATTCAATGTAATAGATGTAGAATCTTTTGTGCTAGAAATTTTTGTGGCTTCTAATTCAATTAATTTTTTATTAGTACTGAACACATTACGTTCTGCAATTGGTTGATTCCTACTATTAAATAGCGTAATTGTATTTACGCCATTAAAAAGATCGTTTTTTAAAAGCTTTAAATTATAGCTATAATATGCTTCGCTTATCGTTACCGGAATGGCAGATAATACATATCC
>NZ_JBSHNV010000179.1:0-283 GCF_053601575.1 Lacinutrix sp. MEBiC02404
ACATGGATCGGTATCATTTGGATCGGTATCACTTGTTTCTCCATCGCCATCACAATCTGTGATTGCTGTTACAGGTAAAGTAATATCTGCTGCAGTAAACTCACATGCATCGTTTGGATCGGTGTCGTTTGGTCCTTGAACGCCGTCTCCATCAGGATCCACCTCGTCTAAGTTACTTACTCCATCACCATCACAATCTGCAGTTGCCCAGTCACTTGTTGTGTCTGTTAAATCTACATTTGTTAAATCTCCTCCAATACATGGATCCGTATCATTTGGATCC
>NZ_JBSHNV010000180.1:0-170866 GCF_053601575.1 Lacinutrix sp. MEBiC02404
CAACGTATACGTATATGGAAAGTAGCGTTTAAATAATGACTTGTCTTTCCGGCTTGTATATATTTTATAAAGAAACAAAAAATATTGATTAAACAACCAATTAGCTATTTTATATATACGTTGTTATGTTTAGTAATTTGGATATTCCGTTGGGAATCTCCAAGATTACGTAGTAAGCACTGACGCTACATAGATACTTCATGATCGATGTGCATGGTTTTAAAATTATGCACTATATGAAGCCTGATATGGTTCGTGATTTTAGAAGCAAATAGCGCTTTGTATTAGTAAATATATGTTGTTATCAACTTTTAATAGTTTCTGATACTTGACTTTGTCCGAAAATTTCACTACCTTATACAAGCTTTATGCGAATCAAAATTCGTATTTGAGAGTAGAACTCTCATCCGATTTCAATCGAAAGCTTGGGTTGGTACAATTATTCCTCAAAATCCAGTATTCCAATTCAAGTTTATTGCAAACTCTGTAATTTACAATGGGCTAATTGCAATGAACAAGGGAAGTTCCAGAAGTCTGGGATTATTAAACATAACTAGCTTATACAATTGTAAAATACATCTTTATACACCCAATAAAGGTGAAAGGTAGTGTATTGGTACATCGTTTGTTTTTCTAAATTTAGGTTAAATTTCAAAATCATCAAAAGGATTTTTAATTTTTTCTAAACTAATAGTACTAACATGTGTATAGATCATAGTTGTTTTTGGACTATTATGACCTAAAAGCTCTTGAATAAACCTTAAATCAGTTCCGTTTTCTAGTAAATGTGTAGCATAGCTGTGGCGTAAAGTATGCAATGTAACATGCTTTTTTATTTTGGTTTGGGCTAATATTCTTTTTAATACTTGTCTAGCACTTACTGCTGAATAAGAACCTCCATATTGTCCTTCAAATAGATACTCTTTTGGGGTATAACTTTTATAATATCTATGCAAAAGGATAATCATAGTTACCGATAATGGTATATATCTGTCTTTTTTTCCTTTTCCTGCTTTCACATGTAATAATTTACGCTCTAGATCCAAAGCGTTTAGCTGTAAACTTAACGCTTCCCCAATTCGTAAACCGCAAGAATAGAGCAAACATAAAAGTGTTTTGTGTTTTAAGTTTTTTGCGCCATGTAAAATTTCTTTCACTTCTTCCAAACTCAAAACCTCCGGTAAACGCTGAGATTTTTTAGGTCTGTCTAAAGTTTCTAAATCTATTTCTAAATTTTGTGTCTGTTTAAAAAAAAGCTTAACCGCATTTACTAATTGATTTTGATACGTGTAAGAGTAATTATTTGCTAATATATAATTGGTGTTAAAATCTATTAAATCGTCATTTGTAATTAATTCGATTTTTTTGGAATGGTGATACTTAAAAAACATAATTAACATAGATTCGTAAGTCTGAATCGTATTAAAGCTATAACGTCTTAGATGCATCCATTTTACAAATTCTTTAATTGGGGAAATAAACTCTTCCTTTAAAGCTTGTAAACTTAGATTTTGTTTTTGTTCTCCTTTTCGATATTTATTCATGAGCAAACTATAGTCTACCACATGCTGTTTCGCTCTTAAATGTTTATACAAATTGTTTACATTGGTTTTACTAAACGGAATATAATATTCGCTATAATAATGGCTCCATTTTACTAATGGAAATTTCTTCACATATTCTCGAACTTCAATATTATATTCAAAACAAATTAAAATTCGCTCTTCATAGTTGTAATTCTTAGGTTTTAAAGTAATGTAGATTTCTTGCATAATTTATATTTAGACCAACCTTTAAATATAGAAAATAAACTACACAAAAGCAAGCGGATTTACTTCCATTTAATATTACATCCAATACTCGGTTTTTGAAGTTTTGTGTTTTCCGTTTTATCCAAAATGCAATCCAAAGCATGACGTAAATCAAATCCGGAAACAGCAACGCCATTTCCAGGTCTAGAATCGTCTAGCTGTCCGCGATAAACTAAATGTAAATCGGCATTAAAAACATAAAAATCTGGAGTGCAAGCTGCATCATAAGCTTTCGCTACTTGCTGCGTTTCGTCATATAAATAAACAAAAGGATACTGGTTATCTTTTGCGTGCTCTTTCATTTCTGCTGGTCCGTCCTGCGGATAATTCTCCGCATCATTACTAGAAATAGCTATAAATCGAACACCTAAACCTTCATAATGCTTTGCCATTTGAACTAAAATAGGATTTACATGAATCACAAACGGACAATGATTACATATAAACATCACAACAGTTGCTCGTTTTCCTTTTAATTGCTGAAGTTGTAATCGCTTATTGGAAACGGTATCCAACAATTCAAAATTCGGAGCTTTAGTCCCTAACGGAAGCATATTAGATGGTGTTCTTGCCATAACTTAATTTTTGACTAATGTAAAAAAATAAAAATCCAAAAAGCAAAATCTAAAATCCAAAAACAATATTTTGTACATTTAGCGCATGAGTAATACAATAAATTTTGATGATTTTGCTAAAGTCGATTTGCGAGTAGGTACTATTATAGAGGTGAACGACTTTCCGGAAGCCCGAAATCCTGCATACCAACTTACCATCGATTTTGGTGCTTTAGGAATTAAAAAATCTTCCGCGCAAATAACAACTTTATATAAAAAGGAGGATTTACTAAACAAACAAATTGTTGCTGTTGTTAATTTTAAGAAAAAACAGATTGGTAAATTTATGAGCGAATGCTTAGTTGTTGGTGCTGTAAATAACAAAGATGTTATTTTATTAAATCCGGAAATGAAAGTTAAAAACGGAACTACTGTAGCTTAAGTATGGCAGAGTTAGACGATGTGAAAATTAATTTTGATTCCAACGGACTTTGGGTCTTAAACATAGCACTTGCTGTAGTTATGTTTGGCGTCGCTCTTGGTGTAACGCTTGACGACTTTAAAGAATTGTTTAGGCAACCAAAAGTAGTTTTAATCGGTATACTTTCGCAGTTTGTACTATTACCTTTTGTAACCTATCTTTTTATTTTGTTTATAAAACCACAAGCTAGTATTGCTCTTGGTATGATGATGGTTGCTGCTTGTCCTGGCGGAAATATTTCTAATTTTATGACGCATCTTGCAAAAGGAAATACAGCGCTTTCCGTTAGCTTAACTGCTTTTGCAACTTTTTTAGCCATGGTTTTAACGCCTATAAATTTTCAGTTTTATGGAAATTTATACCAACCTACAGCACAACTATTACAGAATGTAGAACTAAATTTCTTCGATTTAGTAAAACTAGTGCTACTTATTTTAGGTATTCCGCTAGTATTAGGAATGACCTTACGTAGTAAAATGCCTGAGCTTGCACAAAAGCTTTCCAAAATATTAAAACCTTTTTCTATATTCGTTTTTGTAGGTATTGTTGTTATTGCTTTTTCCAACAATTTAGATATTTTTAATCAGTATATCGATAAGGTGTTACTTATTGGAATTAGTCATAATATTTTAGCGCTTGCTTTAGGTTTCTTTGTTGCTAAAGCTTTTGGTTTATCTTTTAAAAATCAAAAAACCTTAGCTATAGAAACCGGAATTCAAAACTCTGGTTTAGGTTTATTACTTATTTTTACTTTTTTTAACGGACTTGGCGGAATGGCATTAATGGCCGCTTTTTGGGGGATTTGGCATATTGTTTCTGGTTTATGTTTGTCCTTTTATTGGTCTTCAAAATCTAAAAAAGAAAGCATTTGAAACTACTTTGGTTACATCTTATAAGAACGTATATTAGAATAGGACTTTTTTGTTATTACAAAAGTTTTAAGGTGTATCATGTGGAAAATGTACCCAAAAACAAACCAGTGCTGTTTTTAAGTAATCACCAAAATGCACTTATCGATCCGTTATTAATTGCCACAAAATCAGGTCGTTTCTGTTACTTTTTAACGCGAGCTTCGGTTTTTAATAAACCAATAGTCGATAGGTTTTTACGCAGTCTGCAAATGCTTCCTGTTTATAGAATTAGAGATGGTTGGAGTAGTGTAAGTAACAATAATTCTATATTTTCTGCATGTTCCAATATTTTAAAACAACATAAAGCAGTTGCTATTTTCCCAGAAGGAAACCATCATTTAAATCGAACCGTTAGACCGCTAAGTAAAGGTTTTACACGTATTGTTTTCGAAACCTTGGATAAGTATCCAGATTTAGATTTGCAAATTATCCCTGTTGGCGTTAATTATATAAAAGCAGATCAATTTGTGGATAGTACCTCTGTTTTCTTCGGAAAGCCAATAGCTGCAAAAAACTATCTTTTAAAAGATAAAAAGCAGGCAGTTAATGCGCTTAAAGCGGAAGTGAATCAGGGAATTTCAAAATTGACAACCCATATTCCTGCTGAGAATTATGAGGAAACGATTGCCAAGTTGGAAGAAAATCAAGTAGATTTTTTAAATCCGGAAGCTGTAAATAAATGTATTGCTTCTAATTTTGAAGCTTGCCAGAAGCACGTAAAACCTAAAACTAGTTTTTTAAAATTAGTTATAAAATATATCCTTCTGGCAAATTTTATATTTCCATTTATGGTTTGGAAAAACTATGTGAAACCTAAAATTAAAGAAATTGAATTTGTAGCAACCTTTAGATTTGCGATTTATATTACACTATTTCCTATTTGGTTTTTTATTCTTGTCGTGATTTTAGGTTTATGCTTTGGTTGGCAGGTAACTGCTTTATATGTTTTGGTGATTTCTACTTTGGCTTTGTATTATGTGAAAGCTTAATTTACATGAAAACCGCTTCGCGTTTTGGGTCAACTCTTCAAATTTATTAGTTGTAATTCTGAATGTATGTGGCTCTCCTCTTAAGTTTAAGAGGAGAATGAATTTTAATTTTCCATTTAGAAAATTAGAAGAAAGAGGAGTTTGTAATGCTTGTAAAAACCGCTTCGCGTTTTAAGTCAAACTCTCCGAATTTCCTTTTAGAAAATCCACCTCTCTTTAGCTAAAGAGAGGAGCAGGTTACAATTGTGATTTTTGTTATTAAAAAAGAGGGGTTTTTAAAACAAAAAAAAACCGTTACTAAAAGCGACGGTTTTAAAATTCTAATGGTATTCGATATTAAATATCGTCGAAATCTACATCTGTAAATCTGCTTTCTGCAGGTTCCGAAGTTTCCGTTGTTTCTGAAGTTGCTTCAGCAATTGGACTTTCTGCTACAGCTTCGGTGTTATATTCTTTTTTAAAATCTTTTTGGTGACGTTCGCTAATTACTTCATCTCCTTTTTCAGATATAATATAATCTGTCATTTCAGCTAAAATACTATTGAATTCAGTAAAGTCTTCTTTGTATATATAGATTTTATGTTTTTTGTAGTGAAAGGAACCATCATCATTAGTAAACTTTTTACTTTCCGTGACTGTTAAGTAATAATCTCCTGCCTTTGTTGCTCTAACATCAAAAAAATAAGTGCGTCGTCCTGCTCTTAATACTTTAGAATAAATTTCCTCTTTCTCCATCATTCCATTGGTTTCCATAGTCTTGTTTTTATATTAAGGTTTCATTAATAGAAGTCCAAAAATCAAAAAAAAATACATAACAACCAACTAAATATTATAAATATTTTTAAACAGATGATTTATAATAAATTTATAACGGAGTGAAAAATATAAAAGGACTACGCTTTTTCAGATAGTTGCTTTACATAGAGCTCTTTGTAATAGCCATCTTTTTCAATAAGTGTATCGTGCGATCCTTCTTGCACAATTTTTCCGTCGTCTAAAACAATTATCTTGTCTGCATTTTTAGCCGAAGAAATTCTATGACTTACAATTATAGTTGTTTTTCCCTTAGATAGTTTGTTTAAGCTTTTAAGTATTTTCTCTTCCGTTTCGGTATCTACAGCAGATAGACAATCGTCAAACAATAATATTTGCGGATCTTTAAGTATTGCCCTAGCAATCGATACACGTTGTTTTTGTCCGCCAGAAAGTGTGATTCCGCGTTCGCCTAAAACGGTTTCATAGCCTTTAGTGAACCCAATAATATTTTTGTGTACTTGCGCATATTTTGCTGCTTGTATCACTTCTTGGTCTGTTGCGTCTTCTTTACCAAATTTAATATTGTTATTAATAGTATCACTAAACAAAAAGGCGTCTTGCGGTACATAACCTATACTATCTCGTAAACTGTTCAGGTTTACTTGATCTATTGGTTTATTATCTATTAATAATTGTCCGTTTTTAATATCATAAAGTCTAGCTATTAAATCTAGAATAGTAGATTTTCCAGAACCTGTTTTCCCTATAATAGCTAAGGTTTCTCCTGGTTTTATAGAGAAGCTTACATCTTTTAAAGCTTCAATATTGGTGTCGTCATATATAAAGGAAACGTTTTTAAATGTAATGCTTCCTTGTATAATAGAAGCTTCGCTAACCTTATTTTGAATTTCTGGTTCTATTTTTAAAAAGTGATTGATACGTTTTTGAGATGCTTCTGCTTGTTGTATTATAGAAGTTACCCAACCAACAGTTGCAACAGGCCAAGTAAGCATGTTCACGTATATAATAAATTCAGCAATGGTACCTAAGCTTTCAATTTCGCCATTGATATATTGTTGTCCGCCAATGTAAATAACGATCAAGTTACTTAAACCAATAAGTAAAATCATAGTAGGAAAAAATAATGCTTGTACTTTTACTAGGCTTAATTGTTTTTCTTTACTGGTAGTAGAGAGCGTATCAAAATTAGTAAAGGTTTGTGGCTCCATGCCGTAGGCTTTTATAATAGAAATTCCGCTAAAAGATTCTTGTGTAAAAGTAGACAGTTTAGAAAGGTACTCTTGTACAACAGTGCTTCGTTTATGTATTTCTTTACTTACTTTAAATACAATAATAGATAATATTGGTAAAGGTATTAACGTGTATAAGGTTAGTTTTGGCGCTTGGCTATACATCGATCCAATAACAATAATAAAAAGGGTAATGGTATTGATGCTATACATAATTGCGGGTCCTACATACATACGTACTTTACCAACATCTTCACTAATTCTATTCATTAAATCTCCTGTTCTATTTTTTTTGTAAAAATTTAGAGACAGTTTTTGGTATTGTTGGTAGACTTCGTTTTTTAAATCAAACTCAATATATCTTGATACATTTATAATGGTTTGTCGCATAAAAAAGGTAAGTACTCCAGTAATTAACGCAGCACCAATTATAAATAGAATATTTTCAAGCAATTCTGCTTTTACGAATTGTATATCTGTAATGTTCCCTTTTCTATATTCATCTACTACATTGATAGATTTTCTAATGAGTCTAGGTGTATACAGTAAAAAGATCTTGGATATAATAGTTATAAAAATACCAAAGATTAAACTAAACTTATATTTTAAAAAGTACTTATTTAAGTGTTGTAATTCTTTCATTTACACGAGTAGTGTTTATTTTATTTTTTAACAATTTCATAATTTAATGCCAATTATGTTGCGTTTACATGAATATTGGTTTAATTTTGCACGTTGTTTTTTACAAATCATCAAAACAACAACCCTAACTTTAAATTTAAAATTAAATGGTTTCAGACGTTATTAATGCAAATGATCTAAAAAAAATAGATCCAGTTTTTGGACAAATGTCTTTCGATGATCATGAGCAAATTGTTTTTTGCAACGACAAAGATACAGGTTTAAAAGCAATTATTGGAATACATAATACAGTATTAGGACCTGCACTTGGAGGTACCAGAATGTGGAATTATAATAATGAATGGGAAGCCTTAAATGATGTATTACGTCTTTCTCGTGGTATGACTTTTAAAGCAGCAATTACAGGTTTAAACCTTGGCGGAGGAAAAGCGGTAATTATTGGAGATGCTAAAACCCAGAAAACACCAGAACTTATGAGAAAGTTTGGTGAGTTTGTTCATTCTTTAAGCGGAAAATATATTACTGCAGAAGATGTTGGTATGGAAACTTCAGATATGGATTTAGTTCGTGAAGTTACTCCTTACGTAACTGGTATTTCTGAAAGTAAAGGAGGAGCAGGGAACCCTTCACCAATAACAGCCTATGGTGTGTTTATGGGGATGAAAGCTGCTGCAAAATATAAATTTGGAAGCGATATATTAGAAGATAGAAAAGTAATTGTTCAAGGTATTGGTCATGTTGGTGAATCTCTTGTGGAGCATTTAACGAATGAAGGAGCAAAAGTTATTATCTCTGATATTAACCAAGAGCGCCTGCAAGAAGTTAGCAAAAAATACGGGGCAACTATTTATACCGGAAACGATATTTATAGCGAAGCGGTAGATATTTATGCACCTTGTGCCTTAGGAGCAACAATTAATGATGATACCATTAATAGAATACAAGCAAAAATTATAGCAGGAGCTGCTAATAATCAATTAGCAGAAGAAGCAAAACACGGGGCAATTCTTCAAGAAAAAGGCATCGTTTATGCACCAGATTTTTTAATTAATGCTGGAGGAATTATTAATGTGTATGCAGAGTTAGAAGGTTACGATAAAAAAGAAATTATGCGTAAAACACAAAACATCTATAATACTACGCTGGAAATTTTATCTAATGCAGATACTAATGGAATAACAACCAATCAAGCGGCACTTAATATTGCAAAAAGTAGAATAGAAGCAAGAAAAGTAGAAAATTCAAAATAATTCTTTTTAAAACACTATAATATCAAGGCGAAAGTAACTACTTTCGCCTTTTTTAATCTAAGTTCTTTTTTATATGCTTAATAGAAGACACATTCGTATTAAAGTTATGCAAATCCTTTACGCTTTTAAAGGAGGCGAAAGTGACAATTTCAGTAAAGACCAGCGGTTTTTATTACAGAGTATCGATGGTATGTACAACCTGTATTTGCTTTTAATGTCCTTATTAATTGAGGTGCATAGAAAAGCGGAAATAAACATAGAAAAAACACAAAAAAAGCTTCTCGCTACCGCAGAAGACAAAAACCCAAACAAGAAATTAGTATTTAACGAAGTCTTTTTGTTGTTAAAAAACGACCCAGAACTTCTAGCAGATATTGAAAACCATAGAATCACTAACTGGCAGTTAGATGATGAATATGTAGATATTCTTTTCAGAGAAATATTAGCAAGTGATTTGTATGCCGAATACATGCAAACAAAAACGTCTACCTTCAAAGAAGATAGAGACTTTGTTGTGGATGTTTTTAAAGAAATTATAGCGCCTAACGAAAAACTTTACGAATACATTGAAGATAAGAATTTAACTTGGTTAGATGATTTACCTATAATTAATACTGCTATTTTAAAACTATTAAAAAAGGTAAAGGAAAACACAAAGCCAAATTATTTTGTACCTGATTTGTATAAAGATGAAGACGATAAAAAGTTTGCCATTGATTTATTAAAGAAAACGATCTTAAATCAAAGTACTCTTGCTGCAGAAATTGAAGGAAAAACTAAAAATTGGGATGCAGATCGTATTGCAAGCATTGACTATATATTATTGCAAATGGGGATTTGTGAAATGTTAAACTTTTCCTCTATTCCAGTAAAAGTTACTATTAATGAGTATCTAGAAATAGCAAAAGAGTACTCAACGCCTAAGAGTAGTGTGTTTATCAATGGTGTATTAGATAAGTTGGTGAAAGAATATGAAGCCGATAAAAAGTTAAATAAAATAGGTAGAGGATTGCTGTAATTGTAAAATTTATTACATTTACAGTTCGAAAATAACGTTGAACAATTTAAAAAAAGAATTATGAAAAAAGTATTATTAGGTTTAAGCGCATTTTGCTTAATCGCTTTTACTTCATGTAAAGAAGATGCATCAAAGAAAATTGATGACAAAAACGTTGCAGAAGCAGCAGAAAGAGATGCTAATGTTGGTGATTTTCCAGTTTTAACATTCGATAAGAGTGAGCATGATTTTGGTGAAATTGAAGCTAAAACTCCAGTAGAAACAGTATTTACTTATAAAAATACAGGAAAAACGCCTTTAGTAATTACAAATATTAAAAGTACATGTGGTTGTACTGTACCTCAAGATTGGTCTAAAGAACCTTTAGCTCCAGGAGAAGCAGGTAAGTTTACAGTAAAGTATAATGGTTCTGGTAAAAATGCCGTTTCTAAAACGATTACTGTAACTGCTAATACAGAAACAGGAAAAGAAACTGTTAAGATCAAAGCTTTTGTAAAAGCAGATCCTAATGCACCTGTAAAAACGCCTGTAGCAAATAAGCAACAAGTACAAGGTATTCCTGCAGCAGCAAATGCAGCAACACAAATGAAGTCTAGTACGCAACCAGGTCACGAAGGTCATAACCACGATTAACAAACATGGGAGAAATAGGACAATTTTTACCGTTTATAGCAATGTTTGCTGTAGTGTATTTCTTTATGATTGCACCACAAATGAAACGTGCAAAACAAGAAAAAAAGTTTGCTAGCGAACTAAAAAGAGGCGATAAAGTAATTACTAAAAGTGGTTTGCATGGTAAAATAGCAGATCTTAACGATAAAGATAACAGTTGTGTTATTGAAACTATGGCTGGAAAGTTAAAGTTTGATCGTTCTGCAATTTCTTTGGAATTGAGTAAGAACTTAAACGTTTCACCAACAGAAATTAAGAAGTAAGAAATAAATTTATTTCTATACAAAAAAGCATCCTATTTAGGATGCTTTTTTAGTTTCAAGTATCTAGTTATTTTGTTCTGATAGAAGTTTGCGTCTTTAATTTTTATACTTGATAATAAGATGTAGACGTTGTTTATATCGTTTAAAATGGTTTCGAATTTTATAAAATAGGATTCACCTTTCTGTAACTAAAGTGAAATGCAAGTAACAAGTAGTATTTTGCCAAACAAAAGAATTAAGTTCAATTATTTATTTTGCAGTGATCAGTCATCATGCAGTTTTATTTTTTGATAATACTCACGTTTTTCTAATTTGTATTAACTCTTGTTTCCATTCCTTTTTTCCATTCGTTTGATAAAGTGGCAATGCTCTTAATTACAAATTGTCTTTTTAATAAGTATATAATTAAACCTAAATTGGCCCTTTATTTCTGCAGGCTTTAATATAGATACTAAGGATCTAATTTACCAGTTTAGGTGTATTCTTTTTCTTTTCTGAAAATCGCCAAGCTCCGAAAGCAAGTAGTGTATATAAAATTAGGATGGCTAACATTTGTTGCCAATTATTTGTGAATTCATAATATAAAATTAAAAGACCACCAATACTTAATCCGATAATAGAAAGTATGGTTAAAAAATACGAAGAATTTGTTTTATCTCTAATTTTGAAATTGGCAATCGCCATTAATAAGGAAACTAAAAGAAAAGTAACACTACCAAATTCTAGAATTAATTCTAATCCACCAGCGAGTATTAAAACACTAGAAATGGTTGCCATTGCTATAATTGCATTTTGCGGACTATTATTTTTTCGGATGGATAATATTGCGGGAAAAAAACCGTCTTTAGCAATAACAGACATTTGTCTAGAGGAACCAAAAACGGTTCCGCTAATTGCGCTACTTGTTGCTAAAATGGCGCCTAAAATTACCAGGTTTGTACCTAAACTTCCCAATATATTTCCTGCACCAGCGGCTAAAGCAAATTCTTTATTTTTTATAATTTCTTCGGTAGGAATAGCAAATAAAGCACCCATTGAAATTACAACGTAAATCAAAATGGCTAACGTGATTGCACTATAAATGGCTCTTGGAATGTTTTTTTCGGGATTTTCCATTTCATTCACCGCGTTAATAACTAGTTGAAAACCTTCATAAGAGACAAAGGTCAAGGATGCCACAATTAAGATGGAAAAAATACTAGAGTTTTCTAAATCTAAAGCCAAATTTTCAACAAAAGTGCCAAAATCTGATGTTCCGTGTGTCATTAATACTACCGAAATAATGGTTAATACCACAAGTTTAGTGTACACCATTAAATCTTCAATTTTCCCCATTCCGTTAACGCTCCAAATATTTATAAACGTAAAAACAGCGATAATACCAATGGCTACACTTTTTCTAATCCAAATGTTATCGGCAAAATCGGTACTACTAATGGCATACGATGAAAAAGTATATGCATAAAGTGCTAACGTGCTTATGTATCCGAAAATTATAAACCAACCAATGGCAGAAGCCGAGAAATTGGAGTTTGGATAGGTACGTTTAAAGAACGAATATGTGGCGCCTTCATCTTTATAATAAAGCCCTAATTTCACATAAGAATATGCCGCTAAAGCTGCAATTAAACCACCAATAATTATTGCAAATGGGGTTAGATTTCCAATTAGGGAAACAGAAATTCCTAGTATGGTGAAAATACCACCACCAACCATTCCTCCAAGAGCAATCGCTATTAATTCGGCTAAACCTAAATTCTTATTTCTGTTTCTGTGTTGGCTCATATTTGTATGAAATATAATGTTTAATAGATTAATCGTTGTTCTTTAAGAATACTTAAAAAGCCAAAACAATTTTGTTTTGGCTTTTATAAAATATTAAAATCGATATCCAATTCTTGCATGTAAATTAACAGCAACATCTGCTTCACCTATAATTCTTACATTTTTTTCTTTAAAGTAATGAATGTATCCAATGCCAAATCCTGCTTCGTAATTAAATTGCTTACCAATATTTCTTCGAATACCCCAAGTTGGTACAATGGTAATATCACTAATTAAATTAATATTGTCATTACTAGAAGCAAGGATTAGATCTGGATGATATTGTGTTTTTATAGAAATAAAATTTCCGCTATTGCCATCTATTCTTTTAGACTTAGATTTTCTCTTACTAATATTATAATACCATCTTGGTTCTAGCGAAATGGCTGTTCCAAGAATAATATCTGTGGAGTTACTTCTAATAGTTAAACCAGTATCAAAACCTAGTTCACTGCGAAGACTAATTCTATTTGTTAATTTGGCCTCATGGTGTAACCAAGCTCCTAAAATTCCTATTTGCACTCCAAAAACAGATTTTTCAACACTTGCATCTTGTGCTTTTGTTAATAATGCGAGTAGGCAAAGAGAAAAAGTTAATACTATTCTTTTCATTTTTTTTAAAGCGAATTTGAGTTTTATATGTTATGATTATTTACAAGAACTAACGAAATGCGGAATATTATTTTTTCTCAGCAGTCAATTCACAAATCTTACAAATTACTTCGGTAGCTTTTATCATACTTTCTACAGGAACGTATTCGTATCGTCCGTGAAAATTATGTCCTCCAGCAAAAATATTCGGACAAGGTAATCCCATATAACTAAGTTGTGAACCATCTGTACCACCACGAATAGCTTTAATAAGTGGTTTAATATTTAGTTGCTTCATCGCTTCTTCCGCAATATCTACAATATGCATTACAGGCTCTACTTTTTCCTTCATATTGAAATATTGATCTTTAATTTCAATGGTAATTACTTCACGTTCGTATTGTGCATTTAGCTCATCGGTAAGTTTTTGCATCATTTCTTTTCGTGCTTCAAAATGTTCTTTATCATGATCACGAATTATGTATTGTAAAACGGTTTCTTCAACTTCACCTTTTATAGAATATAGGTGAAAGAAACCTTCATAACCTTCGGTATGTTCTGGCGTTTCCAATCTTGGTAACGAGTTAATAAACTCTTGCGCAATGTACATGGAGTTTATCATTTTTCCTTTTGCGTAACCAGGATGTACAATTTTTCCTTTTACTTTTACAACCGCTCCTGCAGCATTGAAGTTTTCGTATTCTAGTTCGCCAATCTGACTTCCATCCATCGTGTAAGCCCAATCTGCGCCAAATTTTTCGACATCAAAATGGTGTGCACCACGACCAATTTCTTCGTCTGGAGTAAAACCTACTCTAACTTTTCCGTGTTTAATTTCTGGATGCTGAATTAGGTATTCCATTGCCGAAATAATCTCCGTAATACCAGCTTTATCATCTGCTCCAAGAAGCGTCGTTCCGTCAGTTGTGATTAGCGTTTGTCCTTTATATAACAATAAATCTTCAAAATAATCAGGAGAAAGTACAATGTCTTCCGCAGCATTTAGAATAATATCTTTTCCGTCATAACTTTCAATAATCTGAGGTTTTACATCTTTTCCTGTAAAATCTGGAGTCGTATCAAAATGCGAAACAAATCCAATCGTTGGTACTTCATGGTCTACATTACTTGGCAAAGTAGCCATGATGTACGCCTTGTCATCAATAGTGACATCTTGCATGCCAATAGCTTTCAGCTCTTCGACTAGCGCATTTGCTAAATCCCATTGTTTTGCTGTACTTGGTGTGGTATCACTTTCTGGATCCGATTCTGTATCTACTGTTACATAACCTACAAATCGCTTTATTATATCTTGTTTTGAAATCATTATATCTATAATTTTTAAGAATTCGAGTACGCTAACTTAATAACCTTTTAGGGTTCAAAGTTACGATTAATCCGCTTTATATAAATTGTTAATCACATTTTTTAGAATTACTTTTGCACAAACAAGGATAGATGTACAAATTACTACTAAGACCATTATTTTTTCTTTTCGATCCAGAGAAGATTCATCATTTTACTTTTTCGTTAATTCGTTTGACCTGTAAAATCCCAGGATTTTCAAGTTTGTATAGAAGTTTATATGTTATTGAAGATGCTAAACTAGAACGAAAACTCTTCGGTTTAACCTTTAAAAACCCTGTTGGATTAGCTGCTGGTTTCGATAAAAATGCCATTTTATATAACGAATTATCCAATTTCGGATTTGGTTTTATAGAAATAGGAACCGTTACGCCTAAAGGACAAGCAGGAAATCCGAAACCACGTTTATTCCGTTTAAAAGATGATCAAGGAATCATCAACCGAATGGGTTTTAATAATGAAGGTCTAGAAACAGCAATTACACAATTAAAAAAGAATAAAGGGAAAGTGATTATCGGTGGAAATATTGGTAAAAATACCCAAACAAAACCGGAAGATTATACCAAAGATTATCTGGAATGCTTTAACGGTTTGCATCCGTATGTAGATTATTTTGTGCTTAATGTGAGCTGTCCAAATGTTGGTAGCCATGCAAAATTAAATGATAAAGACTATTTATTAGAATTAATTGGAGCCGTACAAAAAGCGAACCATACGTTTGAAACACAGAAACCAATTCTACTTAAAATTGCTCCAGATTTAAATAACGGACAATTAGATGAAATTATAGATCTTATTGCGGAAACCAATTTAGATGGTGTAATTGCAAGTAATACTTCTACAGATAGAAGTGGATTAAAAGCAACGGAAGCGAGACTAACCGAAATAGGAAATGGCGGTGTAAGTGGAAAGCCAGTTAAGGAAAAGTCGACACAAGTCATTAAATATTTAGCCGATAAGAGTAATAAAGCATTCCCAATAATTGGAGTAGGAGGAATTCATTCTGCAAAAGATGCACTAGAAAAAATAGAAGCAGGAGCAGACTTAGTCCAGATTTATACCGGTTTTATTTATGAAGGTCCTGCGCTTATTAAAAAAATAAATAAGGGGTTACTCCAAAATTAATTTTTGCGTTTTTGTATTTCCAGAAACATCTGTTAATCGCACTAAATACATTCCTTTACTTAATGCATTTAGATTTAATTCTATTTTAGAGTTGTTTTCTACGAGGACACTTTTTACTATGCTTCCAAGTATATTATAAATTTCTATATTTTTAATGGATGGAGCGTTGCTTATCGTTGTGTTTCCGGTACTCGGATTAGGGAATATTTTTAGACTTTCTAACGGATTTACTTCGGCCACACTTAACAAGTTCGTTAGTGTTACCGTTAACGAACCAATAGAATTTCCATTAAAAGGAGCTATTGCGTTAGCGCCGTCAAAAATGGAAATTGGTGTATTTACATCTGCATTACTCGAAGTATAATTAGTTCCAGCATCTGTTCCAGCATCATAAACATATAACATAGGAATAGATATCGAGGTTTTCCAGTTACCTGATGTATCCATTAATTCTAAATCATCAATAGCCATCATCCAATCTGGACTAGGAGCTACCATTGTAAATAGGGAAAGTATTGGAAACGCACTACTAACATTCAAATCAGAAATAGTAATCGTTCCTGCAGCAGAACCTAAAGACGGACCGTAAATATATTGCTCTGCATTACCTGCATTAATAGCATTTTGTACATCTACATCTTCAAAAATAGCATTGGTTCCACTTTCGGCTATTAACTCAATACCTTGGCTAGCCATAGTACCAACTTCTATAAAGGAAACATTACTATTATGATTAGTACCAACTAATCTAGACCAATGGTCATTTGGCGGAATGGAAGTATGATCTGTTGCATTCCATGTGCTTGAAAAAACAATAGTATAGCTAGCAATAGATTGTGCTTGTATATCATTAAAGATACTTAATACTATTAAAGAGAGTAAAAGTGTAATTCTTTTCATGAGGTTCGCTTTTTTTTATAGTCGAAATTATTTTAGAATACTTACTGCATAGATTATCTATTTAAAACCTTATTTTTATAAAAAAAAAATAGAAACTTGGATTACGATTTACTTCTTTCTTTTGTTTTAGCGACTTCTGCGTTAGCGTGTTCTCCCGGACCAGATAATATTTTTGTGTTAATGCAAAGTATTACGAATGGTAAACAATATGGTTTGGCAACCGTTGCTGGTTTAATTTCAGGATGTATAGTACATACCACATTAGTAGCTTTTGGTGTATCTGCAATTATTAAAGCAAACGACAATTTGTTTTTTGCAATAAAATTATTAGGTGCTTTATATTTACTTTTTCTAGCATACAAGGTTTTTAAAGGGGATTCTAGAATAGAGTTTAATAATACCAGTGCGCCAAAAAAGAGCTTAATGCAGTTGTTTAAACAAGGTTTTATCATGAACGTTTTAAACCCTAAAGTTTCTATTTTCTTTTTGGCATTTTTTCCAGGATTCTTGTTTAGTGATACCATGAGTACAATAACACAGTTCTATATTTTAGGGTTTCTGTTTATGGGCGTTTCCTTAATCATTTTTTCTATTATTGCTATTTTAGCAGGATCTATTTCCGATTATATCAAACAAAATAAGAACGTAGGTGTAGTATTAAAATGGTTGCAGATTGTTGTTTTTATAGGAATTGCAATTTTAATATTACTTTAAAATCTAAATCGTTTTCGTTAACACGAATCTTTTCTATCTTTGGTCCTAATATGGAAAACAAGCACGTAAAAGTTATTGAATGTCCTCGAGATGCTATGCAAGGTATAAAAGAGTTTATACCAACAGCACTTAAGGTACAATACATTCAGTCTATTTTGAGAGTAGGTTTTGATACGGTGGACTTCGGAAGCTTTGTGTCACCAAAAGCGATTCCGCAAATGGTAGATACTGCAGAAGTTTTAGCACAACTAGATTTAAGTAAAACGACAAGTAAGTTACTATCTATTGTGGCAAACCTTCGTGGAGCCGAAGCTGCTTGTGAGCATCCTGAAATTGATTATTTAGGCTATCCTTTTTCTATCTCCGAAAACTTTCAGATGCGTAATACACATAAAACCATTGCGCAATCGGTTCTTATTTTACAAGATATTTTAGACGTCGCTCATAAGCACAACAAACAAGTTGTAGTCTATATTTCTATGGGATTTGGTAATCCGTATGGTGATCCTTGGAATGTAGAAATTGTTGGAGAATGGACCGAACGGTTAAGTAAAATGGGAGTAAAGATTCTTTCGTTAAGCGATACGGTAGGAACTTCTAATCCGGAAAACATAAACTATTTGTTTTCTAATTTAATTCCTAAATACCCAGAAATAGAATTCGGAGCACATTTACATACCACGCCTTCTTCATGGCACGAGAAAGTAGATGCAGCATACAAAGCCGGATGCAGACGTTTTGATGGCGCAATTCAAGGTTTTGGCGGTTGCCCGATGGCAAAAGATGAACTTACAGGTAATATGCCAACCGAAAAAGTACTCTCGTATTTAACTACTAAAAAAGCACATGATTTGAATGCTTTGTATTTTGAAAGTGCGTATAACGAAGCCACTAAAATCTTTACCAAGTACCATTAAATTTAACGATTTTATAGGAATTTGCTTTTGGTGTTTCGTGCTAAATGCAATACTTTTATACAGATAAACGAACACACACACTTTTTAAAATTATACCTATGAATACTATTATTGAAAAATTACTTAATGACCAAGTGAAATTTGAAGCACAAGCTTCTATGCAATATTTAGCAATGGCTTCTTGGGCAGATGCAAATGGATTTAATGGTGTTGCAGATTTCTTTTATAGTCAGTCTGAAGAAGAACGTGTTCACATGCTTAAACTTGTAAAATTTATTAATGAAAGAAGCGGAAATGTAGCCATCCCAGCATTAGAAAAACCAAAAGAATCGTACAGTGGTATTATAGAACTTTTTGAGAAATTTCTTCAGAGTGAAATCTTTGTTACCGAACAAATTAATCATGTGATCTTTGAAAGTTTACAGAATAAAGAATATAGTATCCATAATTTTATGCAATGGTATGTAAGTGAACAATTGGAAGAAGAAGCACTTGCTAGAACATTATTAGATAAGCTAAACATTATAGGAAATGATAAATCTGGTCACTACCTTTTTGATCGCGATGTAAATGCTATTGCTGCAGCGAATGCGAAGCAATAGATAAACGGTTGACAATTAAATGTTAAAAGATTCCATTATTGGAATCTTTTTTTTGTAATTTTGTTCTTATTTAGAATAAATTAAAATAATGCAAACAGATATTACTCCCAAATTAGCGCCTGTAATTATTACATCCTGTCTTGTTTACTGTGATGTGAATAAGAAATCTAAATGCTGTAAAAAGTATAAGAAGAAGGGGAAGTCTAATTGTAAACGTTGCCCTAAACTATAAAATATTCTTTTATTTAAAATAAGTCTAAATAAAATTGGTCTAATTCAATTTCATTTCTATTTTTGCACTCGAAAAATTATAATTTATTTATAATAAGTCTAAATAGAATTAAAGAATGAAAAGAATTTTACTTTCAATTGCAATGTTAACCGCAACAATAGGGTTTTCTCAAACCGTTGTTCAAGATACAACAGCATCAAAAAATCAACAAGTTAACGCAGCGCAAAACATTTTAAATGGCTCTGCATCCAAAGGAATAACTATTGGTGGTTATGCACAAGTAGATTACAACCAACCAGAAGGAGATAATGGAAGTCTAGATGTACACAGACTAGTGATGCTTTTAGGCTATAAATTTAGTGATAAAGTACAGTTTGTTACAGAAATAGAATACGAACACGTTAAAGAAG
Organism: Lacinutrix sp. MEBiC02404; assembly: GCF_053601575.1. Classification (NCBI taxonomy): domain Bacteria; kingdom Pseudomonadati; phylum Bacteroidota; class Flavobacteriia; order Flavobacteriales; family Flavobacteriaceae; genus Lacinutrix; species Lacinutrix sp. MEBiC02404. The sequence goes on from NZ_JBSHNV010000180.1 coordinate 19,278, forward strand.
TGTATATCGAACAAGCATTCTTAAACTATAGCCTAAACGATAAAGTAAACATTCGTGGTGGTTTAATGTTAGTACCAATGGGAATTGTTAATGAATACCATGAGCCAACCGTTTTTAATGGTGTGGAAAGACCAAGCATGGACAAAAGCATTGTACCAACTACATGGCGAGAAATTGGAGTAGGTATTGCTGGTAAATTGGATAATGCTTCTTTACGTTACCAAGCATATATTTTTAATGGTTTCACCTCTTTAAATGGAGATAAAACTTTAGGAGGAAGTAATGGTTTGCGTAACGGACGACAAAAAGGAGCAGAGTCTACTATTAACACACCTAACCTTTCTGCAAAAGTAGATTATTATGGTATTTCTGGTTTGCGTTTAGGATTATCTGGTTATTTTGGAAGAACCCAAGCAGAGGACGATATTCAAGAAACTCCAGGAGCAGATGTAGGTATTAATATGTTTGGCTTAGATGCGCGTTATATTAAAAAACGTTTTTCTGCTAGAGGACAATATATTCATGCACTAATTAGTGATGCAGATGCTTATAACACGGCAAACGAAGCAAATCTTGGTAGTGAACTAAAAGGATGGTATGTAGAAAGTGCTTACAATCTTTTACCATTATCTAAAGAACAAAAATTAGATGCTTTTGTTCGTTATGAACAATATGATACGCATGCCGCGACTAAAGATGCAGCAATTTCCAGAAATTTAGCTTTTAATAGACAAGAATGGACTGCAGGTTTAAGTTATCACATTGCTAATGGAGCAGTAGTAAAAGCAGATTACCAAGTTTTAGATAATGCAGCAAAAGGTAATGAAGCAACAGGGCAGTTAAATATTGGCTTCGGCGTTTGGTTTTAAAATAATTTGGGCATTACCCTACTTCGCAAAAAAGCTTCGTAGGGTCGCGCTTTCCACTTAAATCTTTTTTTGTTTTCATTCCTTTTTAGAAAGGAATGAAAACAAAAAAAGGATAACGTTACAATCGCTAATGCGTAACCACCTCGTCACATCATGACACTGCTACTAGTTATGAAAGAGAATTAAAACTCCTTCCATTTTTTTAACGGAAGGTGGCTTTAAGCACTAGAAGAGTTTAAAGACGGAAGGGATAAATAATAAGCTATAATTATATACATTTGTACAATGAAAATGAAACACGTTTTTATACTTTTCGTCTCGATATCTTTACTGTCTTTTAACTTGCCTAAAAACTTGCAGAAAAAGGTAGATAAAGAAATTAAAGATACCTTTAGTGTAGAAGCTTTTGCGTTTAATCCTATTCCTATTTCTTCGGAAATCGCGCAAACATTACCAGCTACTTTTGGAACCGATAACTTATTCGAAATAAAAACAGAAAATTCCCTTTTAGGTTATGCCTATGTTGCCAATGCACCAAGTAAAACCGATACATTTGATTATTTGGTTCTATTAGATCCAGAACTTATTGTTTTAAAAACCAAAGTGCTTATGTATAGAGAAGATTATGGTGGAGAAATTGGTAGCAAACGTTGGCTAAAACAATTCATAGGAAAAACACAAGAAGATGAATTACGGTATAATGATAATATTATGGCAATTTCTGGTGCGACTATTTCTGTGCGATCTATGACAAATGCTATGAATAACCTATTGGCATCTTTAAAAATCCTTCACCAAAAAGAAATCCTATAAATGCAACTTAACGGTTTAATTCAAACGTTTCCTAAAGAACTTAAGTTGCTTATTGCAACCTTTGTTGTAATATTAAGTATTGGCTTTTTTACAGGATTATTGTTTGTTGGTGAAACCTCTTCCGCAGCTCCTAACGGTATTGAAGAACAATATGTAGGAAATGAAGCAGATGAAGATGCAACTATAATGAAATTTAAAAAGAGCGAACAAGAAATGCTCACCTTAGTACATGGACATATTTTATCTATGGCTATTATTTTCTTTTTAATCGGACTTATTTTAAGCACAACTAACTTGCCTAAAAAACTCAAAATTTTCTTAATGATAGAACCATTTATTTCTGTGGTACTTACCTTTGGAGGTATCTTTTTTTTATGGAAAGGATTGCTTTGGATGAAATATATTGTCATGTTTTCGGGTACTTTAATGACACTAACCTTTTCGCTTTCCGCTTTCATTATTCTTTTGCAATTGTTTTCCAGAAAGCAAGCACTTCTAAAATAATCTGTATTTAAAAACTATTAAAGCAACTTCTTTTCCTTTTAAAGCTTTAAATGAAAAAAAAGCGTAGATTTGTATGCAATTATATCTTAATTGCAACATGACAGCACACAACAACAAAATTGTAGGAGAAGGTTTAACTTACGACGACGTACTTCTAGTTCCAGCGTATTCCGAAATACTTCCACGCGAAGTCAATATTCAAACAAAATTTTCACGTAACATCACAATAAATATTCCAATTGTATCCGCAGCTATGGATACCGTTACCGAAAGTGCTATGGCAATTGCTATTGCTCGTGAAGGCGGAATTGGTGTGTTACATAAAAATATGTCTATTGCACAACAAGCAAACGAAGTTAGAAAAGTAAAACGTGCCGAAAGTGGTATGATTACAGATCCTGTTACTTTAACCTTAGATGCAAAAGTTTTAGATGCCAAACAAAATATGGCAGAACATGGTATTGGTGGAATTCCGATAGTAGACGAAAACGGAACGCTAAAAGGAATCGTTACCAATAGAGATTTACGTTTTGAAAAAGATAATACAAGACCAATTGTAGAAGTAATGACTAGCGAAAATCTAGTAACTGCTTCTGTTGGAACTTCGCTACAAGATGCCGAAGGTATTTTAAACAAACACAAAATTGAAAAACTACTTATTGTAGACGAAAATTATAAACTAGCTGGTTTAATAACCTTTAGAGATATTACTAAGGTGACGCAAAAACCAATTGCGAATAAAGATAGCTTTGGTAGACTTCGGGTTGCAGCAGCACTTGGTGTAACAGCAGATGCCGTAGAACGTACAGAAGCTTTGGTGAAATGTGGCGTAGATGCTGTAATTATTGATACTGCTCACGGACATACCAAAGGTGTGGTTCTTGTTTTAAAAGAAGTTAAAAAGCGGTTTCCAGATTTAGATGTCATTGTTGGGAATATTGCAACAGGAGCAGCCGCTAAATATTTAGTAGAAGCAGGAGCAGATGCTGTAAAAGTTGGTATTGGCCCAGGTTCTATTTGTACCACTCGTGTAGTTGCGGGAGTAGGTTTTCCACAATTTTCAGCAGTGTTAGAAGTAGCAGCAGCAATAAAAGGTTCTGGTGTTCCAGTAATTGCAGATGGAGGAATACGTTACACAGGAGATATACCAAAAGCAATTGCGGCAGGAGCAGATACAGTGATGTTAGGTTCTTTGCTGGCAGGAACTAAAGAGTCTCCAGGTGAAACTATTATTTACGAAGGAAGAAAATTCAAATCATATCGAGGAATGGGTTCTGTAGAAGCCATGAAACAAGGAAGTAAAGACAGATATTTTCAAGATGTAGAAGACGATATTAAAAAACTAGTACCAGAAGGAATTGTTGGTCGTGTACCATATAAAGGAGAACTTTATGAAAGTATTCATCAGTTTGTTGGTGGTTTACGTGCAGGAATGGGGTATTGTGGTTCTAAAGATATTGAGACTTTAAAAGAAATAGGCCAGTTTGTAAAAATTACAGCATCCGGAATTAATGAAAGTCATCCGCATGATGTAACGATTACTAAAGAATCTCCTAATTACTCTAGGTAATAACGAATTCTTGTGAAAACAAGAACTTCTTAATCCTTTATAATAGTACTAATTCCTGCGAAAGCGGGAATTTTTTTTATGGTAACATTTAATTTAACCAATTAATAGTCAGTGTTTTGATTTTTGAAAGCTGATAATTATCATAGTATTTCATTAAAAAAAATAGTAATTTAATTACTATAAATTTTAATGCTATGGAACTAAAGAAAAATCCTAATATTGAAGTAGGTAGAAACAGTAGTATTTATTTTCTTATTGGAATAAATCTCATGCTATTGTTTACTTGGCAAGCTTTTGAATATAAATCTTATGAAGGAGAAACTAGGAAGCAGGATTTTGTTCAAATAGAACAAGAGTTAGAAGAAGATATTCCCATTACCAATTTAAATACACCACCTCCGCCACCTCCAGTAGAGGTTTCTACTCCAGAAGTAATTACAGTAGTAGAAGACACAGAAGTAGTGGAAGAAACGGTTATTGAAAGTACAGAAACCAGTCAGGAAGAATATATGGAAGAGCGCGAAGTGGTGGAAGTAAAAGATGTGGTAGTAATAGATGAAATAGAAGAAGAGATTGAGGTTGCATTTGCAGTTGTAGAAAATGTTCCCGTTTTTCCAGGTTGTACAGGAAATAATAATGAACTAAAAAAATGCTTTAACGATAAAGTATTAGAACATGTGAAAAAGACCTTTAAATATCCAGCACAAGCACAAGAGTTGGGTATACAAGGAAAAGTATATGTGATGTTTATTGTGGATAGTAGAGGATATATTAGTAATATTAGAACAAGAGGTCCTAATTCATATTTAGAAACGGAAGCTAGTAGAATTATTGATGCTTTACCAAAAATGATTCCTGGAAAACAGCGTAATAAACCTGTAAATGTACCTTATTCTATTCCTATTTCATTTCAGTTGGAACAATAAATAACATTTCAGGAGTTTGTAATGAAGCAGCATTCCTCTTTTTTTAATAGGAGAATGAATTTCAGTTTTCTTTTTGAAAATAGGAGGAAAGAGGAGTGGTTACAGAAATTATGCAGTATTGTTTTATTTCTTTTTTTGCTGTGCATCCTTTTCTACTCCTAAATTATTTTTGGTTTTTGGTTTTTGATTTGTCTTTGGTTTCCAAATTAGCTGGCACGCGTCCTTGTTTTTGTAGTATTACCTGCCATGCTTCATGTGGTAAATTTTTTTCTTTTTCGGAAACTATATGGATATCTGTTTTTAATTTTTGGAAGGAGTCGTCGTTTGCCATAATGATTTATTTTAAAGTTTAATAGATGCTATTTAGCTTTACTTATTTTAATACATGAATCATGGTCTTCGCTTGCAGGCTTTTTCCACCAAATGGATTGACAATAATTTCTTTGCAATTAGGAAGCAATCGTTGTATTAGATCCACAAAGGCGTTAATATTATGACCTGGTAAAACCTTGCATTTTTCTGCGTTATTTAAAAATATACTAAATCCGAAATTGGATAAAGCATACATCTTAAGAATAGTCTCGCGATTTTCTTTATTCTGATCGTCTTGAATTACAGAAAGACTACCGATAGAAAAGGACCAGTCGAAATTAGCATCCGATAAAGGCATTTCTAGAAAATCGACACAAGCAAATGTTGCTTTAGCGTCCTTTATATGGATTTCTTTTCCATAGGTATAAAAGTCCTCTAATATTTCAACGCCAAAATAGTGGCCATCAAATCCTTTAGAATTTCTCAGATAGGAAAGAAAACTACCCAATCCAGATCCAACATCCAAAACACTTTTGATTTCGTTACAAACTTGAAATGGATATACAGAAGCAGCCTGATAACTGCCATTTGCAGAATCTTTATTACGCCATCCTACAGTTAGATGTTCTAGTTGCTGTATAGGTATATTCTTTGCGTTTATCGATGGCATCTTGTTATAAAAGTCTTGTATTCTATCCTTTCTATTCATCTTTATATTCCGTTTTTGCTAACGTTTTGTGTGTAATTAAAGATAGCAAAAAGAAAAGACACCTTATTTAATAGTAATGATTTTCCGTTTCAGGAAAGTAACAAGAATAAATTTTATACGGTTTTAGCAGCTGACACTTTATTCCATAAAATCAAAAAATGGATTCCAAGTACTATCCTTAGAGAATGCATAAACATCATTATGTCCATTCGTTTTGATTTCCATGTATTTTTATTTATTTCCTGCGAATTTTGATAAAGCCTCGCTCATATAAATTGTAATTGCTTTATCTTTTTTTTAAGTAAATATGCTTGTAAAGGTTTCCAATCCGATAGTGACTCTCCGTTTCCATGAAGAATAAAAATTGCTGGTACTCTATTTTCAGTAGAAACCCAATTGGCGTTCAAAGTCCTATCCGCTACCATTATTTCTATTCTCTCAGAGTTCTATCTTCTTCAGGTACATATAACTCTAATAGACGGTTGATATTTTTTATTTGAGTAATGGAGTCCGTACTTATGGCTTCTGGAATCCGTTTATACACTTCATTAGTATAAATTATCGCACTATTATCAATGGCATAAGGCCAAAACTTAAATCCATTATTAGTTTTCTTAACCGTTACAATATCTACAACTGTTACTGTAGATGTATTAGTGGGATTTGCTACTTTTGTTTCAACTTTTAACTCTTCAAGTTGTTCATTGTATTTTCCGTTTTTTAAATAAGAAAATTCATTATTGATTAATAAGTTTAACATAATATTTAGTGAAGGTTGTGGAAGATTAGCAAAATGGTGTTTATGAGTAGGGTTTTTTATCGCTACAATTAGTTCCGATAATGCTTGAGCCATTTCTGGGGTTCTAATAGAATCTGTTATTAGATATTTTTCTATTGTCTTTGCGTCTTTAGATGCAAGGGCAATTTCTAGTTTACTCATAAGATCCGCTGGTGAACTTGCTTTCTTTACCTTTTTACAAGATGAAAACGTACATAGTATTATTAAAAAAGTAAAAAATATATTTTGATTCATTTTAATGTTTTTTTAATTATTGCCAACTCCCATTATAAGAAGTTTTTATTATTACTTATCCGTTTCATCATCCTTCAAAATCAGTTCTCCTTTCGTGATCCAAGAAATACCAAAAGCCCAAAGTGCTATGCTTTCTAACCAAAAAACAGGATCTAAATGTTGTAGTTCTGGAAATTTTTCTTGTAAATAGAAAAAGTATACAGCAATTAAAACCACACATGCAAGCATCACATAACCACAAGTTTTAAAAATGATATTTCGTTTTCTTTTATGTGGCTCCAGTTCCGCTTTAGGGGTTTTAGATGCTGTAAATAGAAATAGGGAAAAGTAGATAAGTACCCCGAAAAACAATCCTGCAAAAGTAAAATGTACGGCTTTTATCCAAGGTTCATAAACAATGCATTGTTCTGCGCATTCTGAAAGGGTGTCTACTCCGGTAGGAAAAAAGGCAACACCAAGCGCAAATACACAAGCAAGGTTTCCCGCAATGCTATCTCTAATATCATAGCCTTTATAGGTAAACATAAAAAATGCAACCGCGCATAAAACACCTACTAATATGTTTCGCATTTTCGTATGGTAATAATCACTTATCGAGCTTTGTACAATCTCACAATTGCCATAATAGAAAGCACCAACGACTAACAATATTGGTAATATAATACCTAAAAGACCAATAATTTGCCTTAAAAGGTTGTACGATATTAATTGCGGATTCTCATTATTTCGTTCTGTAGTCATACCTTGTATTTGTTGCATAAAGTTATACCTTTTATTTCGTTTAAAAAATACGTACTACCACGTATTTCGTCTTCCGTTTACATCTCAGCCGTATTATTTTACAATTCGGTAGTTTTTAATTTCTAGGAATTGCTTTCTGTCACATATTTGCAGTATCGATCCATTAACCAACAGTCAATTATGAAAAATGTAATCCTAATCTTCAGCTTTTTATTCAGCTGTTCACTTGCTGCGCAAACCATTAGCGGAATAGTAACCGATGCTAAAAATAATCCGATTGTACAAGCTAATGTGTATTTAGAAGGTACTTATGACGGCGGAACAACCAATGGCAAAGGGGAGTTTTCTTTTAAAACCGAAGAAACCGGAACTCAAAATTTAATCGTTTCTTTTGTCGGCTTTGAGACTTACACCATGCTTGGCGATATCTCTTATATGAAAGATTTAAAAATTGCCCTTCGAGAAGATATTAATTCTCTAGATACCGTTATTCTTTCTGCTGGAACGTTTTCTGCAGGAGATAACTCAAAAGTAAATGTATTAAAACCTTTAGACGTAGTAACCACTGCAAGTGCTTTGGGTGATTTTGTTGGTGCATTACAAACCTTGCCAGGAACTACAACGGTTGCCGAAGATGGAAGACTTTTTGTTCGTGGTGGTGAAGCAGAAGAAACACAAATATTTATTGATGGTATCAAAGTCTTTACGCCGTATAGTCCAACGACCAATAATACACCAACTCGCGGACGCTATTCTCCATTTTTGTTTGACGGAATTACTTTTTCTACTGGTGGGTATTCGGCAGAGTACGGACAAGCATTATCTAGTGTTTTACTTTTAAATACTACAGGAGAACCCGATCAAGAAAAAACCGATATTGGTATTATGACGCTTGGAGGTTCTCTTGGTAATACGCAAAAATGGAAAAACAACTCCTTAAGTGTCAATGCTTCCTATATTAATTTGGCGCCTTATAATGCTGTTTTTAATAGTAGAAACGATTGGAAGAAACCTGCCGAGTTTGCTTCTGGTGAGGCTGTTTTTCGTCAGAAAGTCAATAACGGCATGTTAAAATTATATACCGCTTTTGAATCTACTAATTTTGAATTGACACAGGAAGATATAAATGCTTCTGAAGGTGTGCACTTTAAACTGAAAAATAACAACTTGTATTTTAATGGTTCCTATAAAGGAATGTTAAGCGACTCTTGGACTTTAGAAACCGGAATGAGTTATACACTTGCCAACGATAAAATAAACATCGACGATGCAGCTATTAAAGATACACAAAACTCTTTTCATGGTAAAGTAAAACTGAAACATCGTTTTAATAATCGTTTTAAATTAAATTTTGGCGCTGAATATTTAGCAACCAATTTTAACGAAGGGTATCAGGATACTTTTACACCTTCCGTAGATTACGGATTTAACAATAATATTAGCGCAGCATTCACCGAAGCAGATATTTTCTTTTCTAGAAAACTAGCCTTAAAAGCTGGATTGCGATTAGAACATAGCGCGTTGTTTGATGAAGTAACACTTTCTCCAAGAGTTTCGATGGCGTATAAAACGTCAGCAAAAAGTCAGGTTTCGTTGGCGTATGGCGATTTTTATCAGAACCCTAATAGTAGCATCTTAAAGTTTGAACAAGATTTGCAAGCGCAGCAGACTTCGCATTATATTTTAAACTATCAGTATAATGGTAAAAAACAATTGTTTCGTGCAGAAGCCTATTATAAAGATTATGATCAATTAGTGAAATACGATAGCAATTTTGCCAGCTTTGATAGTAATTATAACAACAAAGGGTATGGTTTTGCCAAAGGAATCGACTTGTTTTGGAGAGATAGCAATAGTATTAAAAATGTAGATTATTGGGTGAGTTATTCGTTTTTAGATAGTGAGAGAAACTACCTTAATTATTCAAAATCTGCACAGCCAAATTTTGCGAATACACACAATCTTTCCGTCGTTGGTAAATATTGGATTGACAATTGGAGAAGTCAAGTAGGTATGAGTTATTCTCTAGCTTCTGGCAGAACGTATAGCAATCCGAATACAACCGGTTTTTTAGATCAGAAAACAAAAGCATACAATAGCTTAAGTATTAACTGGGCATATTTGATTTCGCCACAAAAAATACTGTATCTATCGGTAAACAATGCGCTAGGTTTTAAAAATGTTAACGGTTATCAATTTGCAAACACACCAGACATAAATGGCAATTTTGCAAGTAGAAGTTTACGTCCTGCAACCGATCAATTCTTTTTTGTTGGATTCTTCTGGACTATTAGTGAAAAAGGAACCGATAATCAGTTAGATAATTTATAACAGTCTGTCCTAAAATAATAACAGTTCAGTAGAACACTTTTTTAAAACAAGTAGATTCCATAGATATTTGTATAACCATTAAAACCATAATATAAAATGAAACATCTAATCATCATTGTAACTTTATTGATAACAAGTATCGTTACTGCACAAACCAAATACGAACAAGGCATGCATAAAGCATTAGACCTTTGGAAAACGAATCCTATAGAAGCTTCGCAACTTTTTGAACGTATCGCAAAAGCAGAACCAGATAATTGGTTGCCTCCTTATTATGCAGCAGAAACTCTAATTTTAGATGGGTTTCGTAAAATGCAAGATGCAGATGCTTTAAAAGTGCAACTAGATCAAGCACAATGCTTTTTAAATGATGCCACTGCAATCTCTAAAGACAATCCCGAAATCATGGTAATGCAAGCCATATTATACACGGTTTATGTGGCAAGCGATGGTGCAACTTATGGTATGATGTATTCGGCTAAAGTAATGGCGCTATATGCACAAGCAGAAAAATTAGCACCCAATAATCCAAGAGTTGTTTTAAACAAAGCAGATTGGAATATTGGTGGCGCACGTTATTTTGGGCAAGACATCCAACCATTTTGTACAGAAGTAGAAAGGGCTTTAGAACTTTTTGCTACCTTTAAACCAGAAACAGAATTTCATCCAAATTGGGGAAGAGAACGCGCCCAAGAAATTATTGCTAGCTGTAAATAGAACAGAATACACAAACTAAGAGCCATGAGTAAAAACCTGAAAAATATAATATTAACATTTGCAATAGGCTGTATCGTATTTGTTATTGGTAATGCTTTTTATAACGGATTTGCATTTAAAAGTATTCAAGATTTTTCAATCAATTTTGGCTTTTACCAGTTGTATGCATTCGTTTTAGGGTATTCTAATATGTACTATTTTAATTTTTTAGAAAATAGAACATGGGAAACTAAAAATAGTATCAGTGTTACACGTCTAATTATAGGAATTGTAGGTTCCATAATAATAACACTTATCGGTTTGTTTATTTTAAGAGCAATGACCGCCGTGGTTTATGATGGGACTACTTTTGAAACCTTTATAACTAAAGAAAGTTGGAGGAATTATTCTTTTGGTGTATGGATTACACTGTCTATTGTTATTACATTTCATGCCTTTTACTTTTTCAATAAACTACAGCAAAATAAAATTAAAGAACAAAAAGTAATTGCAGGAACGGCAAGTGCAAAGTTTGATGCTTTAAAAAATCAGTTAGATCCGCATTTCTTATTCAATAGTCTAAATGTATTAACAAGTTTAATTGAAGAGAATCCAGATAACGCACAAAAGTTCACCACATCGCTTTCTAAAGTATATCGCTATGTTTTAGAGCAAAAAAATAAAGACCTGGTTTCTGTAGATGAAGAATTAGCCTTTGCAAAAACCTATATGTCGCTTTTAAAAATGCGATTTGAAGATAGCATTGTTTTTGAAATTCCGAAGCAAGCCACCAATCCCGAAAGTAAAGTAGTACCATTATCGCTGCAGCTGCTATTAGAAAACGCAGTCAAGCATAATATTGTTACTTCTAGTAAACCATTACATATAAAAATATATGAAGAAAATGGAAATCTAATCGTAGAGAATAATTTGCAAATCAAGCAAATAGTGAAAAAGAGTAGTGGTGTTGGTTTAAATAATATTACACAACGTTACCAATTATTAACTACCAAAAAAGTACACATCAATCAAGAAGCAAACCGTTTTGCAGTCGCAATACCAATGCTAACAAAACAAATCACAAGTATGGAACGTATAAATACAAACACTAAAGAAGACGCTTATTATAGAGCAAAAAAACGCGTAGAAGAAATCAAAGGCTTTTATGGCAATCTAACTTCCTATTGCCTAGTTATCCCATTTCTAATATTTATAAACTACTCAACTTCATGGAATTTTCAATGGTTTTGGTTTCCAATGTTTGGTTGGGGAATGGGAGTTGTAATTCATGGATTTACCGTATTTGGTTATGGTAAAACATGGGAAGAGCGTAAAATAAATGAGATTTTAGAAAAAGAAGAGCAACAAAATAAATGGCGATAATTATGGACACAAAATCTTTTAATAACGACCGTGTAGAACGCGCAAGAAAGCAAGTAAAAAGAATAAAAGGCTTTTATACACACTTACTGTTTTATATTATAATAAACTTGATTTTTGTATTTATAAATATTCAGAATTTAGAACCAGGTGAAAGTTATTTTCAAATACATAATTTTATAACCTTTGGTACTTGGGGAATCGCAATTATTATACATGCTCTTTCTGTTTTCTTACCAAACTTTGTTTTTGGTAGTGATTGGGAAGAACGTAAGATTAAGAAGTTTATGGAGAAGGAGGAGAAACACCAACAATGGGATTAAATAAGGAAATCATGAACGTAAATTACAGTTTATAAATGTACAACGAAAACCAACAGAGTAGTCAAGAAGCTTATGATAAAGCTAAAAAACGTGTCAAGCAATTAAAAGGTTTCTACTGGCATTTTTTTTGGTATTTAGCGGTAAACATTTTTATTACCGTGAGTAAAGTTTCTAGCGATTTAAATGAAGGGAAATCTTTTAATGATTCTTTTTTTGAATTTGGAACCTTTGCCATTTGGACGTTTTGGGGCATAGGAATCGCTTTTCATGCCATGGGCGTTTTTGGGAAAAATATGATTTTTGGTCAGAATTGGGAAGATAAAAAAGTGCAAGAATATTTAGAGAAAGAAGAAAATCAGAAATGGGAGTAATTTTTGGGCGTTACCACAAGGGTCGCGCTTTCCACTTAAATCTTTTTATGCAGTTCTTCCTGCTTTCGCAGTAAAAACCACATAAAAAGGATAACGTTTCAATCGCTAACGCAAATAGTACTATGACAACAATAATTATAGAAGACGAGAAGCCATCTGCAAGACGTTTACAACGTATGCTCGATACTTTAGGAGTAAAGGCAGAAACCATGTTGCATTCTGTAGAAGAATCTATACAGTGGTTTAATGAAAATGCCCATCCAGATCTTATTTTTTTAGATATTCAATTAAGTGACGGATTATCTTTTGAGATTTTTGAAAGTATCGATATTCAATCTGCCGTAATCTTTACTACTGCTTATGATGAATATGCGTTGCAAGCCTTCAAATTAAATAGTATCGATTATTTATTAAAACCAATTGATGACGAGGACTTAGCCACAGCAGTTGCCAAGTACAAAACACGTATCCCAACAAAACAAAATGTTACTTTAGATTTTGAGGATATTAAAAAACTTTTAGTGAATCCTATAGAACGGGAATACAAGAAAAGATTTTCAGTTAAAGTCGGACAACATTTAAAACTCATTAATATAGAGGATATTGAGTGTTTCTACAGTGAAAACAAAGGAACGTATTTATATACTACAGAAGGAAGAAACTATTTATTAGATACAACGCTAGAACAATTAGAAAACGAATTAGAACCACAGCAATTCTTCCGAATTAACAGAAAATTCTTTGTAAACATTCATGCAATAAAAGATATGGTAAGCTACACCAATTCGCGTTTAGAAATAAAATTAAATTCCTTTAACGAACAAGAAGTAATCGTTGCAAGAGAGCGCGTTAAGGATTTTAAAAATTGGTTGGAGTAAATTTATAATATCGGCAAGGTGTTTTTTACTCTCCTTCCGATTTTGTATATTTGTATGTGGTAGAATTTAAGTTAACATACAGAGAAGAATTAAATACAACCTTTTTAAGATTACAAGACAAGCTAAATCTTTTAAATACGGCCAGACCTTTGCCTAGTGCTTCGTTAAATAGCATTAGAGAATCTTTATTAATAGAATGGACGTATAATTCTAACAGCATAGAAGGGAATACTTTAAGTTTACGTGAAACACAAATGGTTTTGCAAGAAGGTATTACAATAAAAGGGAAATCTTTACGTGAGCACTTTGAAGCAAAAAACCATGAAGATGCAATACATTATTTATATGGCTTAATTAAGCCTAGTTATAAACTAAACAGTAAAGATATATTGTCTTTGCATGCTTTATTTTTAAGAGCAATTGAAAATGATTTTGCTGGTAGATTGCGAAATGCTGCTGTTCGTATTTCTGGTGCTAATTTTATTCCGCCAAATGCACGAAAAGTTTCAGATTTACTTGAAAACTTGGTGGATTTTGTGAATACAAATCCTATGCAATTAAATGCCGTAGAGTTAGCTACAGTTTTTCATCACCAATTTGTACATATTCATCCGTTTTTTGATGGTAATGGTAGAACCGTTCGTCTTGCTATGAATTTACTATTAATGAAAGCAGGTTTTCCTCCAGCTATTATTTTAACAACAGATAGGAAAAAATATTATGAAGCTTTAAATCAAGCAAATAACGGTAAGTATCTTAAGCTTATGTTACTTATGTGTCAAGCTGTAGAGCGTAGTTTAAATATTTATTTAAGTACTATTCCTAATAATGATCAAGAGTACGATGCAATTTCTAATATTGTTAAAGAACCAGATGTCCCTTATGGACAAGAATATGTTAGTTTGTTAGCAAGGCAAGGTAAAATAGATGCACATAAAGAAGGTCGCGTTTGGTTTACCACTAAAGACGCTATTTTAAATTATATAGAAAATAGAGCACATAAACGTTAATCTTCTTCAATTCTATTATCATCAAAAGCACTAGGTAATAATTTTGGTATAAACTTTATAACTAAAGGAAGTAATAATGCGCCGCCAGGAAGCATAAAAATAGCTAAACTTGGTATCGATTTAAAGATATCTAATAACTGACTTTGTACTTTTTTTTGTTCTTCTTCGCTTAGATCTCTAACCGTGGATTGGGAGATTAAACGCACTAACTCTTTGCTTTCACCCAATTCTTTATACAAACGCTTACTATTTCTAGAAATAAGCTTGCTTACCATTTTACTCGAATTATCGTAAAAAGTTTTTACAATATTTTTAGAACCAAGCAAAACAATCTGCTCTTTATACGTATGATAAAACAGAGAAATAGAGGCTTTAGCTTCGCTAACCGTTTTCTGTTCTAATTGTAAATCTGCTCCCAACTGGTTTAAAAAGGCATGTTCTTTATTATCAATAGATGCATCTGTCCAAGTTGCCATACAAGCCATGTCTATTATATACTGCGTTTCAAACTCGCTATTAATAAAAGATATTGCTTGAATATAGGTAATATTATATTTCTTTTGATAGCGTAACGATTGTTCAAATAGTTTAATTAAACTAGTGTCATATTCGCTCTTCGTTTGTTTCGCATTTAAAACACATAAAACAATAGTCTCTAGTGAAGATTCTAAATTCTTAATATAGTTGACGGTTATTGTTTTATTCCTTAAATAGTGTTTGTAGGCAAGTACATCTATATATAATAGGGCATTTGTAATAAAATAGTTAAAGCTTTTAGAGATGAGGTTGTCATCAATTAAAACCCGCTTATGAATTATTTTTTCTAATAGTCCTGCCGATTTTTTTTCACCTAGAAGTTCTTTAAAGTAAGAGGTCTTATATTCTTCAATCTGCGTATAGAATTCTATAGTGCTATCTATGAAGTTTTCCGAATTATCTATCTTTTTATGTGAAAAATATAGGGCCAAGAAAAGGTTGGTTTTACAAATTTCTTCATTTGTAAAATCTTTTTTATCCAATAAATTTTCAACTATACCAACATTATTTCCATAGATAAATCCGCTTTCTCTTAATGCTAAATAAAAGGCATTATTAGAAGATTCTTCTAGAGTATTATTGACTTCTAGCGTTTTTACTAGTTTATTTATCCAGCCATTTGCCGATGGATTCATAGTTGATTTATTAAGTTGGTGTAAAGATAATTTTTTCTGTAAAAGAAAACTATTTAAACTTTTTTAAAACCGACTTTATCTTTTTTGCGTAGGTATGGTTGAGAGTCAAAAATTAATTAACTAAAACCTCATTTATTATGAAAAACACTAAAAGTTTTCACGAACACGCAAACAATTTTAATGGCGTGAGTAAAAAATTAAAAATTATTTTAGGAATTGGAGCTTTAACAATAGCTGGTTTCTTTATGGTAGCGGCAGATCACATTGAAGCTCCAGCAGTTGCAGGTGGTGCAGCAGATATCACAGATTTCTACGCATTTCAAGCGCAAGACCCAAACAATGTTGTATTTATTGCAAATGTACAAGGACTTTTAAGCCCTAGTGCAACAGCTTCAGCAGCATTTGATGAAAATGTATTAATAGAATTTAACATGGACACAACAGGTGATAATGTAGAAGACTTAGTAATACAAGCAATACCAAGAGATGGTAAAATGTATTTCTTTGGTCCAACGGCACCAGGAAGTGTAGGACTAGATAGTGCTATCGAAACAAATGCAGTACAATCATCGGTAGCTATTTCTACTTATGGAATGGGTGCAATAGCAACAACAAACGCAGGAATGACTTTTTTCGCTGGTCCTCGTGATGATCCTTTCTTTATGGATTTTGCACAGTACGGTGAGATCATTGCAGGTAATGCGGCAAGCTTTAATAGTCCAGGTTCAGACACCTTTGCTGGAACAAATGTAATGTCTATTGTAGTAGAAGTGCCAAAATCTATGGTTGGTGGTTCAGGAACTATCAATACTTGGGTAGAAGCGAAAACAAAACAATAAAAACTAACTTATTTAAAACGTACAATTATGAAAAATTCAAAGAATTTTCACGAACACTTAAACAATAGAAGTAACGTGAGTAAAAATATAAAATTAATACTAAGCGCAATATTAATCTCAGCCTTTGCATTTAACTGCTCTAGCGATGATGATAATTCTAGTGTAGAAATGACAACAACAGAAACAGACTTTTCTGGAACGTATGCGCAACAAGACCAAATGGGTAGACCAGCTGTGAATACTGTATTTGTTGGTGCGGCTAGTAAAAACACATTTAATGTAACTACACCATCAACGCAGAGTGCTGCTTTTCAAACTATGTTTCAAAATAATTTAGAAGCTTTAAGCCCTGCTTTTGCTAATCCAGGAGATAGGAATGCTTTAATGCAAACTTCTGCAGAATTTACAGGATTATTAGCTACAGATGTACTTAATCTTTCATTAGATGGAGAAACTACTTTTTTTAATCCAGTATCTGGAGCATTGTTAACCGGAAGAAATTTAACCGATGATGTAATAACAGTAGAATTATTATTAATATTTGGTGGTGAAGATTTTACTGAAAATCCGCAATTATCTAACGATAATGTAGATGCTAACGATAAGCCTTTTTCTGCCTCATTTCCTTACTTAGCTTCTGCTTGGTAAAATATATAATAGCATTAGAGTGTGTATAGCGCACTCTAATGTTTTTTAAACAACCAGACTACCTACAATTACAACCAACAAAACAACAAAAACCAACAAAATGAAAACAGCAAATTATAAACTACTATTTATTTTATTACTAGTCTTAACAATAACAAGCTGTAATAAAAGTAATAAGCAAATAACAAGTCTAAATGATTACAGCGCATATCTAGAATTAACAGAGAGCGAGACATTGCAAACTATTCAAGGAGATCATGAATTTTGGGAAAATAAGCTAGAACAAGAACCTAATCAATATCCTTATTTAGTAAAATTAGCAGCGTCTCAATCTCAGTTATTTACTGCAACAGGAAATATTGATTATTTAATTCATGCAGAAGAAAGCCTAATGAAGGCTAATGAAAGACTTAATTATACTAATTCTGGTTATCTGCGTGCTTTAGCTAGAAACTATATTTCACAACACCGTTTTAAAGAAGCATTGACGCTTTTAGAAAAAGCAGAAACTATTGGTGAAAACTTAAAAGGAACACAAAAAATGCTATTTGATGTGCATTTAGAATTAGGAAACGCTAAAGAAGCATCTCATTATTTAGCACAGGTAAAAAATCTAAGCGATTTCGGATTTTTAATTCGCTTGTCTAAATGGAGTGATCATGAAGGAGATTTAACGTCTACCATAAAATATATGGAGAAAGCAATGGCAATTGCAGAGTCGTCTAAAAACAAAGGATTAATGCTATGGGCGTATACTAATATTGCGGATTATTACGGGCATGACGGACAAATAGAAAAATCATACAACTACTATTTAAAAGCATTAGCCATAAATGCAAATGATGCCTATGCAAAAAAAGGTATTGCTTGGATAGTATATTCTTATGAGCGTAATCCGGATGAGGCACTACGTATTTTAAATACCATAACAAAAGAACATATTGCACCAGATTATTATTTACTAAAAGCAGAAATAGCAGAATATAGTAACGATACATCTGCTAAAACAAAAAACTTAACATTATACGCCGAAGCAGTTAACAACTCTAAATATGGCGATATGTATAATGCATACAACGCAAAACTATTTGCTGAAGAATTAAACCTTACCGACAAAGCTTTAGCACTTTCTCGATTAGAAATTGAAAATAGACCAACAGCACAATCTTATGATTTATTAGCCTGGACATACTATAATAAAGGACATTTCGAAAATGCGTTACATATAGCTGAAGAGAACGTTTTAAATAAAACCTTTGAACCAGAAGCGATGTATCATCTAGCAAAAATATATAAAGCGAATGGTAAATTATCGGAAGCTAAAAAACTTAAAAAAGAATTACTGGAAAGCAGCTTTGAACTTGGTCCTTTAGTAGAAAAAGAAATAAAAAATATTTAATTTCGCTTATTTTAAAATTTAAATATGAAAAATATAATACTAGCGATCATCTTATTTTGTTCCGTTTCTACAATATTTGCACAAAATATTAAAGGGAAAATAACAGATAATTTTATACAGCCTTTAGAAAATGTGTATGTGTTTAATACCAATGCAAATACACACGCACATACCTTAACAAACGGGATTTTTATTTTAGAAAATAATACCGTTGGGGATACCTTAAATATAGGATTACTTGGTTTTAAAAAGCAAACTATAATTGTTGCTAAAAGTCATCTTTATAAAGGATTGGAAATTACTTTAGAAAGTAAAACATTGATGCTAGATGAGCTTGTTCTAACCGAACAGTTAGATGCTGTGAATACGATTACAAAAATAGATTTAGCAATTACACCAGTAAATTCATCACAAGAGATATTAAGAAAAGTACCAGGATTAATTATTGGTCAGCATGCAGGAGGAGGAAAGGCAGAGCAACTTTTTCTAAGAGGTTTTGATATAGATCACGGAACAGATATTTCCATAGGTGTAGATGGTATGCCAGTAAATATGGTTTCTCATGCGCATGGTCAAGGATATAGTGATTTACACTTTGTGATTCCAGAAACCATAAATAAAATAGATTTTGGAAAAGGACCTTATTATGGAAAACAAGGTGATTTTAATACTGCGGGATATGTAGATTTTTCAACTAAAGATTATTTAAAAGAAAGCACTATTAAAGTTTCTGCAGGACAATTTAATTCTTTAAAAACGTTGGCTATGTTCAACTTGTTAGAAGATAAGCAAAATCAAAATGCATACATAGCGGCAGAATATATTGCAACAGACGGACCTTTTGAGTCGCCTCAAAACTTTAACCGATTAAATCTTTTTGGTAAATATGTAATGTACACACCAGACAATAATAAGCTTTCTTTAACGGCTTCGCATTTTACAAGTCGTTGGGATGCTTCTGGGCAAATACCGCAAAGAGAAGTAGATAATGGAAACATTTCTCGTTTTGGAGCCATTGACGATACCGAAGGTGGTAACACAGAACGTACAAACTTTAATGTGGTATATAACAAATATATTTCAGAGAATACAAAACTTAAAACCAATGCGTTTTATTCGCATTATGCTTTTGAATTATATTCTAATTTTACATTCTTTTTAGAAGATCCAATACATGGAGATCAGATAAAACAAAAAGAAAACAGACACATTTTTGGCGTAAACACAGAGATTACTAAAGATTTAGTTGTAGGTAATGCTCCATTAAAATTAGTCTACGGATTAGGTTTAAGACACGATATTGCAAACGATACCGAATTAACAAAAACACTAAACAAAACAACCGTTATAAAGCCTGTGCAGTTAGGAGATATTAACCAAACCAATTTAGACGCTTTTGTTTCTGCTGAGGTAGAATTAGGGAAGCTTACAATCGCTCCAGCGTTACGTTTAGACTATTTTAAGTTTATGTATAATGATAAATTACAGCCTACGCAAGGCACACTATCCGAATCAAAAACAATCCTTAGTCCGAAACTAAATTTTTTCTATGATGCAAAAGACAATTTACAACTGTTTGTAAAGTCGGGAATTGGATTTCATTCCAACGATACTAGAGTAGTAGTAGCAGAAAATGGAAAAGAAATTTTACCACGAGCGTACGGAGTAGATGTTGGAAATATCTGGAAGCCATTTTCAAAGTTAGTAGTGAACTCTGCCTTATGGTATTTATTTTCAGAACAAGAATTTGTATATGTTGGAGATGCAGGAATTGTAGAGCCAAGTGGAGAAAGTGAACGTTACGGATTGGATTTAGGATTGCGCTATCAATTTAATGATTGGCTGTATTTCGATACCGATGCAACACTTACACATGCAAGGAGTGTAGAAGAGCCAGATGGAGCAAATTATATTCCGTTAGCACCAGATTTCACCATGGCAGGAGGATTGTCTGTTCAAGATTTAAATGGTTTTTCAGGCGGAATTAGATACCGATTTATAGATGATAGACCGGCAAATGAAGATGATTCTATAGTTGCTGAAGGTTATTTTGTAACCGATTTTAATGTTAACTATACCTTTAATAACGTAACTCTTGGTATGGTTATAGAAAATATGTTTGACCTAGATTGGAATGAAACACAATTTGCAACAGAATCTAGATTACAAAACGAAGCACAGTCTGTTGAAGAAATTCACTTTACACCTGGTACACCGTTTTTTATAAAAGGAAGTATTAGTTATACCTTCTAATAAGATGAATATATTATATGCCAACAAGTAACGATATATGCTATATAATCTAGAAAAATTTTAAGGGAGTTTTTAAAGAAGTTTTTTGTTGGTTAGGAAACGCTATGTTTAGAAATAAACTAGCGTTTTCTTTATTTTTATACTTTACTAGTTTCTATTTCAATATTCTTGGCATAATCAATTAATCGCTTTATTGTTTTGTTTGGTTCTTTTTTTCGCCAGTTGATGTATAAATTTATTTCTTCATTAAGTTCAATAAATTTCACGTTGTGTGTGTTGGCAAATTTAAAGGAATATGGAAGAATAGAAATTCCTAGTTCTTTAGATACCAGATTTAAAATCATGCCGCCAAAATCAGATTCAATAACTGTTTTGGGCTCAAAATCATGCTTGTTAAATAAGTTCCTTAAAAGGGAGGCGAAAAAAGTAGCTTGATGCAAACCAGATATAATGAATTTTTCGTTCTTTAACTCACTAAGGTCTTGTATCGGTTCGTTGTTTAACCAATGATTATTTGGTACAACCAAGCAAATAGGTTCGGCGTATAACTTTAAAGATTCAATATTCGCGTTTTTTATTTCATCTCTATTAAAGGCAATATCTGTTTTATAATCTAACAATAATTTTTCGTGATTTTCATCTGTTGGTTCTGTCAGCTCTAATTTTAAATCCGGAAGATTGGTGTTTAAAACACTCAGGAATTTTGGTAAAAAACTAAATGCAATAGAACCAGGATACGATATGGAAACAAAACCAGAAGTTCCTTGGTCAATTTTTTTTGCCTGTTCTTGTATCTGATCTAAATTGTTTATGGCATTTGTCCAGTTTTCTTGTAGAAATTTTCCAGCATCCGTGAGTTTTACATTTCTTTTATCTCTTTCAAAAAGTTGTATTCCTAGTTCGTCTTCTAGCGATTTAATTTGCCTGCTTAATGTAGATTGGGAAATAAATATCTTTTCCGAAGTTTTCCAGAAGTGAAGCTCATTAGCAAGCGCTAGAAAATACTTTATTTGTTGAATCGTCATGATTAATGCGTTTTTTGCATTAGTTGGTTGAAAATATGTATTTTATTAAAGGTGTCAAAATTATTTCTTTGTCTTGTTGTTTTAATTACGAAATAAAAAAACAGATTATGGGAATTGAAAATTTTATCACTTTTGCAATAACAGCTTTATTTTTTATTATGACACCAGGAATAGATACGCTGTTTATACTAAATAAGTCTATTAGTCAAGGTAAGAAATCTGGTATTTATGCTACGCTAGGTATTAATACAGGTGTTTTGACGCATACTTTTTTTGCAGCATTGGGATTGTCTGTTTTGATCGCTAAATCTGCATTCGCATTTTCATTAATTCAATTTGTAGGCGCTGCTTACTTAATTTATTTAGGTTTTTTTAAACTGATAAAAAAGGAAGCGTTTTTAACCGTAGATACCCAAATAAAGAAGCAGCAAAGTTCGAAAAATGATTTTTGGTCCGGATTTTTAACAAACTCATTAAATCCCAAAGTTGCATTATTCTTTGTGGCTTTTTTTCCTCAATTCATTAATCCGAATCAAATAGAAAACCCTATTCCATTTATTTTGTTGGGTTTTACCTTTGCTATCATTGGTGTTATTTGGTATATAGGCTTAAGTTTATTCGCAAGTGTTTTTTCTGAAAAAATTAAAAACAATCCAACCACTGGTATTTGGATAAATAAATTAAGCGGTTTAGCCTTTATTTTACTCGGAATAAAAATTGCGCTTTCCTAAGGTATAGTCTAAGCGTTTCCTTAAAAAGGAAGAATTTTTCAGAGTTTGATACCAAGGTACCAAAGAAATAGAAATTTAATAAGGGAGTATTGTTTCTTCTAAAATCTGATTTATAAGGATTTGTACATAAATAATGATCGTTTTAGTTCGATGCGAAGTTTCTTATATTTCCGACGAAAGTCTTATTATAACTTTCAAGCAGAATCATATGAATTTCAAATAAAAGAATGTTTTTTTATGGATCTAATGAATTATCATCTCTTCTCAATACATCCATACTTGGAATAAAGCTCGTTCTGTAAAGCGATAAAAAACGAAACTTTCCAACCTTATAACCTAAGGTTTTTTTACTTGCAGATTGATAGGTGGTTATTGCTTGCGCTCCAAAATAAAAGTTCTGACCAAAAGAGGTTACAATTAACGCTCTTACCAGATTATGTTTAATCATAAACCTGCCACAATTTCTCATATTGGTTACCGAAGTTCTAGCGTATGGATCCATGGCTATCTGACTTTCGTTGAGGTTGAATTTTTGTAATAATGCCTGTTTCATACCAAAAGCCTCATTTTTTGGTGTTTTTGGCGGCCGAACATTACCTCCAGAAACCATAATTACAGGTATATTGAATTTTCGCATGGCTTTTATAGCGCGTTCCAATCGTTTCATTTCTTTCTTATTAACGCCTTGTGGATTGGTTATATCTCTGGGTGTAAAACCAGGAACAATGATGATCTGATATTTTAATTTTTTAATATGCTCGATTTCATTTTGAATTGCTAAACTAACCGCTGCATTTTGGGTGGTAATATTAATTTTAGTATTACCCTCATGCGCAGCATCAGGTGCTGCGTATGCATACAAATCTGGCGGAATTGGCGTAATTATCATGTATTAAGTGTTGTTGATTTCTATAATTTCATGTTTTCTACCTAACAAGATAGGTTAATCTTATTTCATGGTGCATTTAAGTGTTGATTATTAGCGTTTTAATTGTGTTTTGTGTTGTGAAAACTCTGTGTTTTAGCAATTAATATGTAACGATGTTAGTAGTTTATTCTTAATGCTTATTCCGTTATTTCATTTTTTAATTGCACAATATCGCTTAGTTTTTGCATTTCTTTGTTGACTCCTTTTTTAATCACGATAAAAAGAATTATTCCAATAACGACATAGGAGATATCAATTAGTATAATATTCCATAGTTCCATATAAGCACTAAATTCAGGTGTAATCATAAAAAAACCAATGGTGTATAAAACAATTATTATTGGTGCAATAACTTGATGAATGGTCTTTCTAAATTGATGAAAATGTATCGAGTTCTCTGCCGTTTTTAAGGTGTCATCTAACACATTTATTTGTCTAGCTTTATGAATACTAAGTACTTCAATACCTATTCTAAAGACTAAACCTAAAATCATTAACCCTGCTCCAATTTTACTTAATACTTCTTCTACAGGAGCTACATAAATAAAGAATAAGGAAATGACAATTAGTGTAATTAGCAAAATACTAATAGTACCATAATAGAAAAAGTAGTTCTCTTTTTCTTTACGCTTTATTTTTTTATATAAGTTCTCTAAGTTTATAGCGGCAGGTTCCATGCTTTTTTTGCTGTCTTCCCACTTACTTTGTAAGTTTTTAAAATCGTTATTCATTTTTCATTATTTTTTCAAGACGTTTTTTTATTCTGTGTATTTTTACTCTAACGTTTATGGGGTTAATTCCTATAACTTCAGATATACTATCATAATCTTGGTTTTCTAAAACCATCATAATTATTAGACGATCTATTTTTTTTAATTGTCCAATGGCTTGGTATAGCTGCGATATATTATCTTTTTCCGTGGTATCGGAATTCGTAATAGACGTTTGGTTTTCTATTTCTAAGGGCGTAAGTATTCTTACTTTTTTATCTTTTTTTACATACTGTAAACATGTGTTTACTGTTATTCTGTAAATCCAAGTTTTATAGGAAGATGCGCCTCTAAATTTGTCTAAGTTACTCCATACGCTAATAAAAATTTCTTGGGATAAATCATTCGCAGCATCTTTATCGCCTTTAACAAAACCCAAGCACATTTGTAAAACCATTGGGTGTTGCTCACGATATATGGTTTCAAAATTTTCGTTCTTATTTATTTTCATGCACTAAAAAATCATTTATTGTTTTATAAAGCCATTCTGGTTGATCAAACATTAAAAAATGCTTACTGTTGGTAGCCATTAGTATTGTTTTGTTAGGTAAGTTGGTGTATTGTTTTTCATAGTTTTCTTTTGCTATGTTTACATCTGGAAACGATGCGCCTAATATTAGTGTTTCACATGTCACTTTATGTAATACATTTCTTAAATCTAGTTTTAGTAAATCGGTATATCCATAAACCCAAGTTTTTCGGTCGGCTTCTACCATCCAATTGGTTATTACCTCTTTTTTATCTTCTTTTAGTGTCATGTTGGAAGCCATCATAACTGCTATATTTTTAAATTGCTGTTGGTCCATTTCCAGCATTTGTGTATTGTAAGGGGTTTCATAAAATAGACTTTCAGCAGGTACATGAGGCATCATCACTTCTCGCATACAAGGTAATGCTTCTACAATTATAATTTTTGAAATAATATTAGGTAATTCCGCAGCAATATCTACGGCTAGATTTCCACCCATACTGTGACCAATAATAAGAACGTCTTGCATATTATTGTCGGTTATATATTTTAGTATTGCTTTCTTGATAGAAGCATACCAAGGCATTTCTATGGGGTTGTTACCATTAAAACCTGCATAAGAGAAGAAGTGAGATTTTCTATCTATATTTAAATTGATGGCAGTTTCTTTCCATATAGAACCCGGAGTTGCAAAACCAGGAAGAAATAAAATAGGTTTTCCTTGTCCAATAGTTTCTATACTAATAGGGTTTGGTTCTGTGTTTTTAAGCGGTTTGATTTCTTTGTTTATTCCGAAGCTATTGGTGGTGCTTATTATAATAGCGAATAAAAATAAGGTGGTAATTCTAATGCAATGTTTCATAATACTATTGTTTTTAATTGGTTTATACCTCTTGGATAAAAAAAACAGTATTTGTTACACTTTAAAATTATTTTTTTTGGATTTATTTTAGGAAGGAAATTCTTTAATAGGAAAAACGCAGGTTATATAGTGATTTTGACCTGTTTATAGAACTGAAATATGCAATCCTATTCGAGTCCTTAATTTATCAAATCACCGTGTTGCATTACCAATAAACACAATATTTTCGCATAAGAATTTCTACAGATATTACCGTTTTAAGGTTCTATCTGTAGAAAGAATTGTTTTAAATAATATTATTTTTTAAGGTGTAGAAGCAACAGCACCAAGTGTGTAAAGTTGCTCTAGAGTAGGAGATTCACTTCCTCCTTCAGGCTCTAATGTAATACCAAATGCTTCAGACGCATTAGCATTTTCTATAGTAAATAGTTTGTTTTCGTCTGTAGAAAAATCAGCTATTATACCTAAACTTGTGGGTGTTAAAGGGTTTAACTTTAAAGACCATACTTGGTATACCTTTCCTTTTGGAGGTTCTGGTAAACCTTGCGCATCTAATACAATACTATTACTCTTTTTATCCCAATATACTTTTGCGTATGCTTCCGGATAAACCGCTTGTCCTGCAAGTGCAACTGGTATAATATCTTTATCTCTTAATACCGAAATAAGCTTTTTAGCTTCGGTTAAACTAGAATTTCCTGTTTCTATTTGTACTTCCAGTAATTCTTTATCTATATCAGCAACACGTATTTGTTCTTTAAGCTGGTTGTTTTGATTAGCGAAATATAAAAAACCTGCAGCAAATACAATAGAAGCTGCCCAACTTACGTACGTAAACCATTGTTTGTTAGGTTTTGTATCTAGAGGTATTACTTTTGTGGTATCTGTTGTTATTTTTTCTTTAATAGAAGGATAGAGTAATTTACTATCACTTGGCGAAGCTGCTGCTGTAAGTTTAATTATTGCTGCTTCAATTTTTAAAACCTCGTCAAGAACTTCAGGATGTTTTAAAGTAAGTCTATAGACCTCCTTACTTTCTTCTTCAGAAAGCGTACCTGCAACGTAAAGTTCCAAAATTCCAGATGCTATGTATTCCTTTATATCCATATTAAACTTCTAGCATATTACGTAATTCGCTTATGCATTTTCTATTTCTTGTTTTTATTGTACCAATTGGCATTTCTAATGTTTCGGAAGCTTCTTTTTGTGTATATCCTTTAAAATATAACAGTTCAATTACTTCTTTACATTTTGCAGCTAATTTAGATACAAATCCTTTAATGCCAATAGCATCTGTTTGATTATCTAAGCTTTCGTTGCTTTCAATGATATCTACGAAAAAATCGGAGTTAAGGTTTTGTTTTGCCTTTTTGAAGTTTTTAGAACGTGTTTGATCTATCGCCGCATTGCGTGCTATGTTTAGAATCCAAGTAAAAAACCGACCTTTTTTTGAAGAGTACGTACTTGCGTTATTCCATGCTTTTATAAAAACATCTTGCATAACTTCTTGTGCAATGTCATGATCTCTAACAATATTATAGATAACACCATGCATACTATCACTATACATATTGTAAAGTGTTTCAAAGGCTTTTTCGTCCTTGTCTTGAAATTTAGTAACCAGTAGGTCTAAATGCATATAGTATTATTAGTTGTGTAATGTAGTAAATTAATAAGTAATAAAAAAAGCACCAAACGGTGCTTTTTTATTTTTATAAATGTAGGATTCTTATTCAATAATACCTCCGCAACTTATGCGTCCACCAGCATTTCCTGTTGGTTGACCATAATCATCTGCTCCAGCATGAACAATAATAGCTTTTCCTAAAATATCTTTATTTGGATCTCCACAACCTAGACACCATTCGTCTGTAGAAAACTCTAGATATGCTCTACCATTTTCTTCCGCAGTTAAATTGCCTATATCTCCTTTGTGGTATCCAGCAGTATCTCCCCATTTTCCATGCGGTTGTGCTGTTGGGTTCCAATGTCCTCCAGAGGAAGTCCCATCTGCAGCAGAGCAATCTGCTTTTTCATGAATATGCATGGCGTGTGTTGTTCCTGGATCCATTCCTTCAATAATAGCAACCATTCTAATTTTTCCGTCTTCTTCCGTAAAAGCAATATCACCCTTCACCTTACTATCGCTTTTTGGTTCCAGTTTCATCTTCACTTTTTTAGCGGTCATCGCTTTGGTCGTTCCTGTTTCTTGTTTTACTTCCTTTTTACAACCAATTGCAAAAAGCATACTTAAAGCTAAAATAAAAATGCTACTTCTTTTCATTATTATACAGGTTTTAGATTAAGTACTAAAGTTAAAATATATTTAGGGAAAAACAAATTATAAAACGGAAGGGTTTTAGTTGTTTATTTATCGCGTAAATAGGTAGTGATTACTATTTCTACATCTTCCCAAGTCTTACTTACGCCATCTGCTCCTTTATGTAAATCCAAACAAACTTTATTTAATGTTTCTAAAGCACTTAAAGCATTCCAGTTTTTAAGATCCATGGTAGCTTTCATTGTTACACGTCTTTCATCGCTAATGCTGTAATCTAAAGGTAAATCTGCAGTAACACCATTCATAGTTATAGAAGCGATATAATTACCATTCGTATTGGTTATGGTTCCTTTTATTAAATCAGGATCTAACATAGCGCCAAAGAAAGAGGCTTTTAATTTAGCGTCTCTAGTGTCGTCTTTAGTAAATAAACTACTTACAGGAATGGTAAACTCTAAATTGTTTAAAGCTTCTTCCGGCGTAGCTCCAGATTTGTTTTTAAAATTTAGCGTTGCAAACTCTCCACCAACTGGTACTTTGTCTGTTGTTTTAAATGCCGTCCATTTTACAGAAGTTGCTTCCGGTTTTATAATAAAAGAACTAGTTGCTTCCGTAGTTGTTATAACTGGAGTCTCTGTTTCTTTTTTTTCTTCTTTACAGGAAGTAAATAATAATAAACTAACTGCTAATATTGTTAAAGGTTTTGTGATTTTCATGATTAATTTTTAAATGTTTCCGTAAAGTTAAGTAGATAAAAGCGTTCATGCAAGCACAACCGAACATCTTAATGCTATCCATTTTTATTAATATGATATATGTCATATTTTTTATGATTTAACCTATGTAGTTTTGGGGTATGGTAAACGGACTAGTTAATAAATATAATGTTGCAGGACCTCGTTACACGAGTTATCCTACTGTTCCTTATTGGAATAACGAAACCTTTTCCTTAAAAAAATGGAAGACATCGTTAATACAATCTTTTCAAGAAAGTAATGATGCAGAAGGTGTTAGTTTATACATTCATTTACCATTTTGTGAAAGTTTATGTACCTTTTGCGGTTGTAATAAACGAATTACTAAAAGACATGAAGTAGAGTCTCCATATATCACTGCAGTTTTAAAAGAATGGGATTTGTATTGTAATCTTTTACAAACGAAACCAAATATTAAGGAATTACATTTAGGTGGAGGAACACCAACTTTTTTTACACCACAAAATTTAGAGCGTTTAATTAAAGGTCTTTTAAGAAAAGCCACACGTGCTGAAAATTATGAATTTAGTTTTGAAGGGCATCCAAACAATACCACTAAAGCGCATTTACAAACACTTTTTAATTTAGGATTTAAACGTGTAAGTTTTGGTGTGCAAGATTATAATGAAACCGTTCAGAAAGCAATTCATAGAATACAGCCTTTTGAAAACGTAAAACGTGTTACAGTAGCGGCGAGAGAGATTGGCTATACTTCGATAAGTCATGATATTATTTTCGGATTGCCTTTTCAAACCGAAGCACATGTAGAAGAAACCATTAATAAAACCAAGTTATTAAAGCCAGACAGAATTGCCTTTTATAGTTATGCACATGTACCTTGGATTAAAGGAAATGGACAACGTGGTTATAAAGACAGCGATTTACCAACTCCTGAAAGTAAAAGAAACCAATACGAATTAGGGAAGAAAATGTTGTTTGAAGCAGATTATGTAGAAATTGGAATGGACCATTTTGCATTACAAACAGATGCTCTATATCAAGCTACAACCAATAAAGAGTTGCATAGAAATTTTATGGGATATAGTGCTTCTAAAACGCAGGTTATGATAGGACTTGGAGTTTCGTCCATAAGTGATAGTTGGTATGGTTTTGCGCAAAATGTAAAAGGATTAGAAGAATATTACCATTTAATAGAGGAAGATATCATCCCAATATATCGTGGTCATATTTTAAACGAAGAAGATTTAATTATTAGAAATCATATTTTAAATCTCATGTGCCAATTGGAAACTTCTTGGTCAGCAACAGAAAATTATTTTTCAGAATTACCAGATACATTAATAAAATTAAAAGAAATGGAACAAGATGCACTAGTTGAAATCTTTTCCAATAAAATAATAATAACAGAAAAAGGAAAACCCTTTGTTCGAAATATTTGTATGGCTTTCGATTTGCTTTTACAACGTAATAAGCCCGAAGCACAACTATTTTCAATGACCATTTAAAACAAAATATCATGAAAAAAATTATTGTACCAATAGATTTTTCTGAGCATTCAGAATATGCATTAGAAACCGCAGCTGTTTTAGCTAAAAAATATAATGCAGAAATTGTAGCATTACACATGTTAGAACTTTCTAACGCAGTTATTTCTAATGCAGAAAATATGCAACAAGAAGAAACCGTTTTCTATTTAAAACTTGCAGAAAAAAGGTTTCAAGAATTTTTAGATAAAGCCTATTTAAAAGATATTAAGGTAACGCCATTAGTAAAACATTTTAAAGTGTTTAGTGAGGTTAGTGAGGTAGCTAAAGAACAGGGTGTAGATTTAATCATAATGGGTTCTCATGGTGCAAGTGGATTAAAAGAAGTACTTGTTGGTTCTAATACCGAAAAAGTAGTAAGACACTCTAATATTCCGGTTTTAGTTATAAAGGAGAATCCTATTTTAACAGATTTTGAAAACGTGATTTTTGCTTCCGATTTTTCTGAAGAAGCAATAAAACCATATTTAAATGCAAGTAGAATGTTCGAAGCATTAGATGCTAAAATGCATTTGGTATATGTAAACCTTCCAGATAATAGATTTAGAAGTTCTACAGAAATAGAAAAACGTGTGGCCGACTTTTTAAAAGCTGCAGAAGGCAATCTAGATAAAATGAAAGAGGTGGCTTATGTAAATGATTATTCTATTGAAAAAGGGGTTTTAAATTACTCTAATATTATAGGTGCAGATCTAGTTGCTGTTGCAACGCATGGAAGAACTGGTTTAGCACATTTTTTTGAAGGTAGTATTTCTGAAGACATTGCAAACCACTCTACATTACCAGTGATGACATTTAAAATTTAATTATAAATAATTAGAGGAAACGCTGATTCTATAAAAAAAAATATTGATTTTTCACTTTAAAAAGAGGTCTTAAGTTAGTTAAATAAATTTTTAAAGTGAGTAAAAAGCCAAACATTGTTTGGCTTTTTTGAGGACTAAATTTCAATTAAGACATTTTTATCCGAAATATGATAAATGTCATATTTTAACATAATTTTAGGACGTATTTTTGAAGTATTAAAATAAACAATTAACTAAAACAGATGAAAACAACACTAAAAGTATTGATGGTATTATTTGTAACACTTCTAATAAGTTGTGGAGGCAAAGAAGAAAAGAAAAAAGAAGGATTCTCTTATCAAAAGAAAGCAACAACAGAAAAAGCGACAGCTCCTAAAGCAGAAAAAGTTCCTGCATCTAAAAAAATAGATTTATCTAATAAAGGTGTTGGTCCAATTACTTCTGTTACGCTTGGTGCAGAAGTAGATCAAAAAATGGCTACACATGGCGCAGATGTGTACAAAAAAATGTGTACCGCTTGCCATAGAGCAGATAAAAAATTTATTGGTCCAGCACCAACAGGTATTTTAGAAAGACGAACTCCAGAATGGGTAATGAATATGATTTTAAACCCAGAAGAAATGACTCAAAAAGATCCTTTAGCTAAAGAATTATTAATAGAATTTAATGGAGCGCCAATGGCAAACCAACACCTTACAGAAGAAGATGCTAGAGCAGTATTAGAATATTTTAGAACCTTATAATAATTCCATTATGAAAACAATTAAAAACTTGTTTCTTGTTTTTGCAACGATGGCTTTAGTAAGTGCTTGCAAAGACAATAATGAAAATACACCTACACAAGTAAAGACGGAAGCCACAACACAAAAATCAGGTCAAGCCTTTATTGAGGGAGATGTAGGTACCACTGTTCTAAGTATTGCAATGGGCTCTAAAGATCACACTACTTTAGTTGCAGCGGTGCAAGCAGCACAGTTAGAAAACGTATTAGTAAATGCAGGACCACTAATGGTATTTGCACCAACTAACGAAGCCTTTGCCGCTCTACCAGAAGGTACCGTTGAAAATTTGCTAAAACCAGAAAATAAAGATGCTTTAGCTAATATCTTAAAGTATCATGTAACTCCTGGAAACTACTCTAAAGACTTTTTAAAGAAATTTAAAAAATTAGGACAAGCTAATAATGGGTATGTAAAAGTAGAAGTTATAGACGGTGAACCAATGATTGGAGGAGCTAAAATATTGGCAAGCATACCTGCAGGAAATGGAATTGTACATGTAATAGACAAAGTTTTATTACCTCCAACAGAATAATTAAAATACGAACTAAAGAATAATAAAAAATGAAAAATATAATAACATCAAGTATTGCAATGCTCGTTATCCTTTTAGGGTTTACAAGTTGTAATAACGGCAACAAATCAGGTTCTAAATCTGGTGCATTAGCGAGTAATGTTGCCGAACGAGTATATGTTGCTCCGGGAGAGTACGATTCGCATTACGCCTTTTTATCTGGAGGTTACAGCGGTAACGTAACGGTTTACGGCTTGCCTTCTGGTAGAATGTTTAAAGAAATTCCTGTGTTTTCTCAATTTCCAACCTCTGGTTATGGGTATTCAGAAGAAACGAAACCTATGTTAAACACTTCACATGGATTTATCCCTTGGGGAGATGCGCATCATCCAGATATTTCGCAATCTAAGGGAGAGTTAGATGGTCGTTGGCTATTTATAAATGAAAACAATACACCACGTATTGCAAGACTTAGTCTTACCACATTTGAAACCGAAGAAATTATTGAGGTACCAAATAGTGCAGGTAATCACAGTTCTTCTTTTGTTACTGAAAACACAGAGTATGTCGTTGCAGGAACACGTTTTTCAGTGCCAATTCCGCAACGAGATATGCCTATTAAAGAATATAAAGGGAACTTTAAAGGGGCGTTATCTTTTATCTCTGTAGATCCTGTAGAAGGACATATGGATATAAAATTTCAAGTATTGATGCCAGGATTTAACTATGATTTATCACATCCTGGACGTGGAAAATCACATGGATGGTTCTTCTTTACTACCTATAATACAGAAGAAGCTAGCACGCTTTTAGAGGTTAATGCTTCACAAAATGATAAAGATTTTATAGCAGCAATAAACTGGAAAAAAATTGAAGAATATGTAAATAATGGAGGAGGAACAATGATGCCTGCTAATTATGCACACAATTTATATGACGAAGATACACATACCGCAACTTCTACTATGAAAAAAGAAGTACGTGTGGTTAATCCATTAGAGGTACCTGGTGCTGTCTTTTTTATACCAACACCAAAATCACCGCATGGCTGTGATGTAGATCCTTCTGGAGAATATATTGTAGGTAATGGTAAATTATCGGCTAATTTAACGGTGCATTCCTTTACAAAAATGTTAGATGCTATTGAAAACAAAAAATTTGCAGGGGAAGCGTACGGAATTCCAATTTTAAACTTCGAAGATGTTTTAGCAGGAGTTGTAGAGCAACCAGGATTAGGACCATTACACACAGAGTTTGATGGTAAAGGAAATGCGTATACTACATTCTTTATTTCTTCTGAAGTTGTAAAATGGAAATTAGGTACTTGGGAAGTTATAGATAGAAAACCTACATATTACTCTGTGGGTCACTTAACTATTCCTGGAGGAAATTCTGGAAAACCACAAGGTAAATACATGTTTGCAATGAATAAGATTACCAAAGATAGATACTTGCCAACAGGTCCAGAAATGGAGCATTCTGCGCAATTGTATGATATTTCTGGAGATAAAATGGAATTACTTTTAGATTTCCCAACACATGGAGAACCACATTATGCTGCAGCAATGGAAGCAAGTATCATTAAAGAGCAATCTCAAAAAATCTATAAGTTAGCAGATAATAAGCATCCTTATGCAGCTAAATCAGATGATGATACTAAGGTGGTTAGAGAAGGTAAAGACGTGCATATTTACATGACAACGATTAGAAGTCATTTCTCACCAGATAATATTGAAGGTGTAAAAGTAGGAGACAAAGTATACTTTCACGTGACTAATTTAGAACAAGATTTTGATGTACCTCATGGATTTGCGGTAATAGGTCAAAACAATTCAGAATTACTAGTAATGCCAGGGCAAACAAAAACATCTGTTTGGGAACCAAAACAAGTTGGTGTATGGCCATTTTACTGTACCGATTTCTGTTCTGCTTTACACCAGGAAATGCAAGGATATATTAGAGTATCTGCTGCAAATTCAGACACACCAATCAAGTGGTCTCTTGGAGAAGATATTGAATAATTAATTAAAAATAATTAGAGAAGTTTTGTTTTAGTGTTTATTTCTCTAATAAAGGCGAGAGTTGTTTATTTCGCTCTCGCCTTTCTTTCTAAAACACTACAATCTGTTACTACAGAAACTTCACGTAATTGAATAACATTAAATTTTAAATACCATGAAAAAGGCTAGCATTATAATGATTATTGGTTCATTACTGTTATTAGGGCTTTTTAAATTTCCGTTATGGAACATTATGCTTGGAGCACCTCAATATCCAGATCCTTTAGGAATGAATATTTATATTGATGGTATTAAAGGCGTATCTGAATTTGATTTACAAAATATAGATGGATTAAATCACTATATCGGAATGAAAACCATCCCAAAAGCAGACGAAATGTGGGAATTCTCTATGTTTCCAAAGGTGATATTTGGCATGGCTATGTTAGGTGTTGTTATTGGTCTGTTAGGTTATTTTGAGAAAGTTAGCTATAAATATTTTTTAGGCTGGTTTCTATTTATGTCCGTACTTGGTATTTTAGGGATGTACGATTTTAATAATTGGTTAGTAGATTATGGAGGAAATTTAGATCCGCACGCAATTATAAAAGTAACCAATCCAGACGGTACACCAATGTCGTATAAACCACCATTAATTGGTTTTAAAAAACTATTAAACTTTGATGTTACTTCTTTACCACATACTGGAGGATACTTAATGTTTATAGGAATGTCTTTAACACTTGTCGCTTTTTGGTTAGGCCGAAAAATGAGTATAAAGAAAACAAAATAGTAATTTTACATTTTCAAAACACTAAAAAAATGAAAACACTAAAACACTATTCTGTACTTGTATTACTTTTAATTTTTATAAGCTGTAATGTATCACCAAAAGCCATAGAATATGGTAGTGATGGTTGTCAGTTTTGTAAAATGACTATAGTAGATAAAATTCACGCAGCAGAAATTGTTACTAAAAAAGGTAAAGTTTATAAATTTGATGCTTCCGAGTGTATGGTGCATTTTATGGAAGATTTTGATACTTCACAAATTAAACTTTATTTAACGAATAACTTCACAGAACCCGAAACACTAATAGATGCAACACAAGCAACCTTTTTAATAAGTAAGAATATTCCAAGTCCAATGGGAGCTTTTCTCTCCGCTTTTAAAAATAAAGAAGATGCAGAAAAAGTTCAATCTGAAAAAGGAGGCGAATTATATTCTTGGGAAGCGCTACTGGTCCATCTTAAAGAATAGTGTTATGAAAAATATTTTTCTTTTTCTTATAATTATCTTAATTAATAATACCTCCATTGCGCAAACTATTGCCGTTTGTAAAACATGTCCTGTTTCCAGTTTAAAAGAAGCTATAAGTCAAGCTAAGGATTTCGATACCATACTTGTTAAAAAAGGAACTTACAAAGAGCATACTATTATAGTCGATAAGCCGCTAACTATTATAGGCGAAAATTATCCTATAATTGATGGGGAGCTAAAAGGTGAAATTATCACCATTGTTTCCGATAATGTAACCGTGGACGGTTTATTCATTATTAATGTTGGTACCAGTTATACCGAAGATTATGCTGCTATTCGAGTAAAGAATAGCAAGAATTTTGTGATTCAGAATTTGGTATTAGAAAAGCTTTTCTTCGGAATTTATATCGAAAAATCAAGAGATGGCAAAGTCTATCATAATAAGATAATTGGGGATGCTGTGGAAGAATACAATTCCGGAAACGGTATACAATTGTGGTATAGTAAAAATGTACAAATTGAACATAATTTTGTGCAACATGTTCGGGATGGAATTTATTTAGAATTTTCGGATTTTTGTACTATTAAAAATAATGTAAGCACTTTAAATGTGCGTTACGGATTGCATTTTATGTTTTCTAATGATGATGTTTATCAGGATAATACTTTCGAAAATAATGGCGCTGGAGTTGCTGTAATGTTTTCTAAACGTATAAAAATGTATAACAACCTTTTTAAAGAAAATTGGGGAACAGCATCGTATGGTATGCTACTTAAAGAAATTAATGATGCCGAAATTACAGGGAATACTTTTGAAGATAATACCATTGGTATTAATATAGAAGGTTCTAACCGAATTGTATATAAACACAATAATTTCAAGAATAATGGTTGGGCAATTAAGGTAAAAGGTGCTTGCTATACCAATACGTTTACCCAAAATAATTTTCTCTATAACTCTTTCGATATTGCATATAATAGTAATGTAAATGATAATATTTTTGATAAAAACTATTGGAGCAATTATACCGGTTATGATCTCGATAAAAATGGTGTAGGAGATATCCCTTTTCGACCTGTTAAACTGTTTTCGTACATCGTAAATCGTACGCCAGAAACCATTATTTTATTGCGTAGTATGTTTATAGATATTATTGATTTTTCTGAAAAAGTGTCGCCTGTTTTTACTCCAGATGATTTACTTGATAACAATCCACAAATTAAAAAAATTACATGGTAACCATTCAAAATTTACATAAAAAGTTCGGAAAAAACCAAGTGTTAAGTGGTTTGGACTTAACGATTAATGAAGGCGGGATTTTTGCAGTTCTTGGTCCAAATGGTTCCGGAAAAACAACTTTAATTAAAGCCGTTTTAGGAATGGTAATTCCAGATAAAGGTGAAATTACAGTCTTAGGAGAAAACATTAAAAAGAATTCGGATTACAGACATAAAATTGATTATTTACCACAAATAGCCAACTTTCCGAGTAATTTAAAGGTGAAGGAATTAATTAAAATGATTAAAGATTTGCGTAAACCTACAGACGAAGATCAACGTTTAATAGCATTGTTTCGGTTAGAACCTTTTTTAGATAAAAAATTAGGAAACCTTTCTGGAGGAACAAAACAAAAAGTAAACCTGGTTTTAGCTTTTATGTTTAATAGTCCATTAATCATTTTAGATGAACCAACAACAGGTTTAGATCCTATTTCATTGATTCGTTTAAAAGATTTAATTCAATCGGAAAAGGCAAAAGGGAAAACAATACTTATTACTTCGCATATCATGAGTTTTGTGGAAGAAATATCCGATGAAATTGTATTTATCTTAGAAGGGAAAATTTACTTTAAAGGACCTATTTCCGAATTAAAAACCAAGACCAATCAGCAAGATTTTGAACATGCCATTGCGTCTATATTAACAGATAATCATGCTTAAAATATTAAAATATAGTTTTTTCGATTTAATGCGTAGTCGTTGGAGTTACGTCTATTTTGCATTCTATTTATTGCTTGGTGTTGTGTTACTATTTTTAAACAACGACTTATCCAAAGCAGTAATTACTTTAATGAATGTTATTATCGTTTTAGTACCTTTAATTGGAACCATTTTTGGCGTCATGTATTATTATAATTCCCAAGAGTTTACAGAGTTGCTTTTAGCGCAGCCTATAAAACGATCTTCCATATTTTTAGGACAATATTTAGGCGTTGCATTATCGCTTTCTATGAGTTTAATTCTAGGTTTAGGAATTCCGTTTGTTTTTTATGGTTTGTTTGAAAGTAGTGCGATTTGGGATTTTTCATTGTTGCTCATTACAGGAACATTTTTAACCTTAATTTTTACCGCATTAGCTTTTAATATTGCACTTTCCAATGAAAACAAAATCAAAGGTTTTGGGTACGCCATCTTACTTTGGCTGTTTCTTGCGGTAATTTATGACGGACTGTTTTTAATGACATTAATTATGTTTGAAGATTATCCGCTAGACAAACTATCTTTGCTTGGTACCATGCTTAATCCTATCGATTTATCCAGAACGCTAATCTTATTAAAATTAGATATCTCGGCATTATTGGGATATACAGGAGCCGTTTTTAAACAATTTTTCGGTACAAGTTTCGGACTTATTGTATCTTTCGTAATGTTAACTGTTTGGGTGATTTTACCCGTTTTTAGAATCGTATATAAATCGAAGAGGAAAGACTTTTAAATTCATAATTTACATTAAATATAAAAACGTATGAAAACAAAATATACTTTAATGCTACTTCTTTTGGTTGTAACTTTTGGTTGTAAACCAGAAACTAAAAAAGTAGAAAAGAGCATTTCAGAAACGGAAGAAGTTGCATTGCTAGACACTTTGCAACTTAAAATGAATCGTGGTAAAAAATGGCTTGTAAACCCCGAAACACAAGGTGGTGTGGAAAAAATGAACGCCATTATCAAAACATTTAAAGAGGAGAATAGTAAAGACTACAATGCTTTAGGGAAAAAGCTTGCCAAGCAAACCAGTTATATTATTAAAAATTGTAATATGGTTGGTGAACCTCATGATCAATTGCATGTGGTTTTAGTTCCTATGTTAGATGAGATTTCTAACTTAAAAGATGCTAAAAACAACACAGAAGGAGAAGCTTATTTAACGAAATTAGAAGATTTAATTAAAGAGTACTTTGCTTATTTTAAATTGTAATGAACTCCGACTAAGGATGTAGAACAAGTATTGGCTTACTTATTTCTGAGATATTAACTTTCGTGTTCGCTTTAGAAAAGAAATGCTCTAAAAACCCTTCGTTTTTAACAAATAAACATAAAAAATCTATCGTGTTTGTTTGCATATAACTAGATAAAGCAAAATCCATAGGTACATCATTTACCGCATGATACGTGCAATCCAAAAGCGCTAAATTAGATATATCTTCTTGTTCTATTTCAGGATTTTCTTTATTTGGATTCACTCTTAAAACATGAAGGTGTAATTGGTAAGTTTCTATAAAATCCAATACGTTAGAAAACTGTTTTCCATCTATAGTATCTTGAGGATCTAATGGTAATAATAATTCTTTAATTGGTGTAAAAGAATAATCTTCAGGAATAATTAGCGTTTTGCAATTTATTTTTCTAATTACATTTTCGGTATTGCTACCAAATAGAAACTCTTTAGCTCCTGAAGCTCCATTGGTTCCCATAACAATATAATCTATGTTTTTAATTTTAACTAACTGTTTAATTGCATCTGCAAAAACATCAAAATCTAAATGTGTTTCAAAACTGTAATTTACATGGGTATATGTATTTTTCAATTCTTCAACAAGAGCGGTTAGTTTTTCTTTAGGTTCTTTTGTAATAGACTCATAAATACTTTCTTTTGGAGAGTTCATCAAATCATCCGATGTAAAACTTCCTATTTTATGTATATGCATAACATGAAAAGTGCATTTTTCATTTTTAAAAAATTGCATCGCATACTGTATTGCATTTTCTGAATTAGTAGAAAAATCGGAAAGTAATAATATGTTTTTCATAATGTTTAGATTATTTCTTAAAGGTATTTTAAAAGTATAAAAAGAAATATGATTTAAATCAGCTTTGTCACATAAACCTTGCAAATTTTATTGTGAATGTAAGTAATAAAAATTAAATAAGACAATTTTATCTTATTTATTAGAATTGTGATATTTGTCATGTTTTTAAATTATTCTTAGCTTTAATTTCGTGAAATAATTAATAACTAACTAATATGAAAACTACACTGAAATTAATAACACTTCTTCTAGCACTAACCATGTTTAGTTGCTTTAATAAGAAAGAAACAGAATATGCAAACGCAGAAGATATTCCTGTAAACCGAGAAATGCTGGCAGAATTAACTTCGCCACCTAATGTGCCAACTCCAGTTGGAAGACGTAAAGCAAAAAAGCTTATCGTTAAAATGGAAATCCTTGAAAAAGTAGGTGAAATGACAGATGGCGTAGAATATATGTATTGGACTTTTGGCGGAACGGTACCAGGAAGCTTTATAAGAACCAGAGTAGGAGATGAGGTAGAATTCCACTTACAAAATCACCCAGATAACAAATTGCCACATAATATTGATATGCATGCAGTTACTGGTCCTGGTGGTGGCGCAGAATCTTCTTTTGTAGCTCCCGGACATGAAAAAGTATTTTCTTTTAAAACCTTAAATCCAGGATTGTACGTTTATCATTGTGCAACTGCTCCAGTAGGAATGCATATTGCTAACGGAATGTATGGATTAATTTTAGTAGAGCCAGAAGGTGGTTTGCCTCCAGTAGATAAAGAATACTACATTATGCAAGGAGATTTCTATACTAAAGGTGCAAATGGAGAACGTGGATTACAACCTTTTGATATGCAAAAAGCGGTAGATGAAAAAGCCGACTATGTAGTGTTTAATGGTAAAGTTGGTGCGCTTACAGGAGATAATGCGCTTACTGCAAAAGTAGGAGAAACAGTAAGGTTATTTGTTGGTAATGGAGGACCAGGTCTAGTATCTTCTTTTCATGTTATTGGTGAAATTTTCGACAGAGTACATGTGGAAGGTGGTGATTTAATTAATAAAAATGTACAAACGACTATGATTCCTGCTGGTGGTGCTGCAATGGTAGAATTTCGTGTCGATGTACCTGGAACTTTTATTTTAGTCGATCACTCTATATTTAGAGCATTTAATAAAGGTGCTTTAGGAATGCTTAAAGTGGAAGGTGAAGAAAATAAGAAAATATATTCTGGTGAAATTAGAGATGATATTTATTTACCAGAAGGTCCTGGAATTCAAAGTATGCCAACTACAGACGAAGTTGTAGCATCAGAAATTCCAGCTAAATCTTTTGAAGAGCAAATGGAATTTGGTAAAAATGCATACATGCAAACTTGTTTTGCTTGTCACCAGGCAGAAGGACAAGGTATTCCAAATGCATTTCCTCCTTTAGCAAATTCCGATTATTTAAATGCGGACGTAAATCGTGCTATCGGAATTGTTTTACGTGGAAAAACTGGCGAAATTACAGTGAACGGTGAAAAATATAACAGTGTAATGACTAGACAAATGTTATCTACAGATGAAATTGCAAATGTGATGACATACGTGTATAACAGTTGGGGAAATTCTAAAAAAGTGGTCACTAAAGAAATGGTAGAAAAAGTTAAAAAAAGTAAATAATTTTTAAAATGATAAAAAGCCAAGCCTTTAGAATTTTGTTTGTTTTGTTAGTGTTTCAAACGATGCTTTATGCACAGTCTGAAGGCATGGTTTCTATTAAAGGTAGTCGGTATTTACCGCTATACGGAAGAGATTCTACTGTAGTTGCTGTTAAAGATTTTGAAATAGATGTGTATCCAGTAACCAATTCCCAATATGTAGATTTTGTGAAAAAAAATCCGAAATGGCAAAAATCGAAAGTCATTAGTTTATTCGCAGATAAAGGATATTTAGTAAATTGGAAATCGGATTTAGCCCTTAAAAACACCGAAAAACCGAACAGTCCAGTTACTTATGTGTCTTGGTTTGCAGCTAAAGATTATTGCGAATGCCAAGGAAAACGCTTACCAACGATAGATGAATGGGAATATGTTGCAATGGCAGATAAAACCACAAAAGATGCAAGGGTTAAACCCGAATATAATGCCGAAATTCTTGCTTGGTATGAAGCTCCAAGAACTAATGAAAATACTATAGGACTCCATCCTGAAAACTTTTGGGGAGTTCATGATTTACATGGTTTGGTTTGGGAATGGACGCTCGATTTTAATTCGGTTTTAATTTCTGGAGAATCTAGAAAAGACGTGGATAAAGACAATAATTTGTTCTGCGGAAGTGCTGCAGTCAATGCTACAGACTTAATGAACTATGCTGCTTTTATGCGCTATGCTATTCGCGGAAGCTTAAAAGCCAAATACTCTATGAAGAATTTAGGGTTTAGATGTGTTAAAGATATACCAAATGAATTTTAAAATTATGGATGGTAAATTTGAATAGTATTTTCTTTAGATGAGATAGAAAATATAAGCATAGCATTAGTTAAGGTTCTATTTTATATGGATATGTAAAGGAAATAGAAACGAATTTAACTCATCATTTTGAAGTTTATTTGGTATTAAAAAATCAATAAAAAATGAAACACTTAAAAATATTTCTTTCTGTTTTGGTAATTGTAATTGCTTTTACGGCTTGCAATTCTAAAACTTCTAAAAATAATTCGGAAGAATTAGCCGTTTACCAATGTCCTATGCAATGCGAAGGCGAAAAAACGTATAGTGAAGCTAGCAGTTGTCCTATTTGTAACATGGATTTGAAACTCGTAGAGAAAGCTTCAAAAGTATTGGAAACGAATGAAATTTCAGAAGCATCCATTTTCAATTTAACTTCTAAATGGCATACCGAAGAAGGTAAGGAGATTCAGCTTAAAGATCTAAAAGGAAAAACTTTAGTGATGGTCATGATTTATACTTCTTGTAAAGCTGCTTGTCCTCGTTTAGTGGCAGATATGCGAAATATAGAAGCGGAAATCCCAAAAGAAAACCTAAAAGATTTAAATTTTGTACTAATAAGTATCGACCCAGAAACCGATACACCAGAACGTTTAAAAGCATTTGCTATTGAAAATCTTATGGATGATGAACAATGGACTTTTTTGCAGGGAACCGAAAGTGGTGTTCGCGAATTTGCTAATGTACTTGCTATGAAATACAAGCAGATTTCACCTATAGATTTTTCACACTCCAATATCATTAGCGTCTTTAATACCAAAGGCGAATTAATACACCAGCAAGAAGGTTTAGGGGTAGATAATAAAGATACCGTAGCTACCATTCTAGAACTTACACAATAAAATATCCTTCAAGATTTTAAAAACCTTACCGGAATAAAACAGAACTAAAAATGAAAAGTATATTAACAATCCTATGTTTAGGAGTTGTAATGACTTCTTACGCGCAAGAATTTGAGATTTCAACAGTATTAAGACCACGTTT
The DNA here is from genome assembly GCF_053601575.1 of Lacinutrix sp. MEBiC02404. Taxonomy (NCBI): domain Bacteria; kingdom Pseudomonadati; phylum Bacteroidota; class Flavobacteriia; order Flavobacteriales; family Flavobacteriaceae; genus Lacinutrix; species Lacinutrix sp. MEBiC02404. Next base: position 62,240 of record NZ_JBSHNV010000180.1, read on the forward strand.
TGAATATAGACATGGCTACAAAACTTTAACAGCAGATGACGCAGAGGCAGCAACATTTATATCGCAACGTACACGATTAAATTTTGGTTATAAAAGCGAAAAATTACAGATGTATTTAGCGTTACAAAATGTTAGAATTTGGGGTGATGTCTCTACATTATCTACTTCCGATACCAATGGAACTGCAATTCATGAAGCTTGGGCAATACTACATTTAGATCCTAAATTTTCTTTAAAATTTGGTCGTCAAGAAATTGTTTATGATGACCATAGAATCTTTGGAAACGTTGGTTGGGCACAACAAGCAAGAAGTCATGATGCATTTATTGCGACCTATAAACTAAATAAAAATAATCAATTGGATATTGGATTGGCTTTTAATGAAAATGCAGAAACTTTGTTTGAAGAGAATTATACTGTAGATAATTACAAAGCGTTTCAATATGCTTGGTATCATACGAAATGGGATGCGGTTGGATTAAGCTTTTTAATTCTCAATAACGGCTTAGCTTATGATGCAGATAACGAACAAAAAGTAGCGTATAACCAAACTATAGGTACCCATCTTACCTACACTAAAAATAAGTTACAGGCAGATGCTTCTATGTATTTTCAAACCGGAAAAATTGCAAACACAAGTTTGCATGCATATAACGTTGCTGGAAATGTATTTTATACCATTAGTGAAGCATTTAAAACTGGTCTAGGAGTAGAATACCTTTCTGGTACCGATAGTAACAGTACAGAAAACAAAATAAAATCTTTCAACCCTTTGTTTGGTACCAATCATAAATTTAATGGTTTGATGGATTATTTTTATGTTGGAAATCATATAAATTCTGTAGGATTATTAGATGTTAATGCAACTATAGCGTATCAAAAAAATAAATTTTCAGCAAAATTAATTCCACATGTTTTTTCCTCGGCAGCAACTGTTGTGGATACTTCTGGAAAAGAAATGAGTGCTGTTTTAGGTACAGAGCTCGATGTGGTTTTAGGTTATAAATGGACTAAAGATGTTCAATTTCAAGCAGGATATTCACAAATGTTTGCAACAGAAACTATGGAAGTTTTAAAAGGAGGAAATAGCGATAATGCAAATAATTGGGCTTGGTTAATGATAACAGTTAAGCCTAGTTTGTTTAAAACAACGTTTAAAAAAGAGTAAAATAAGGTTTTGGATTTATCACCAAACTGCAACTTCAAGAGCTGTTAGATTTCTATAATCTAACAGCTCTCTGTTTTTAATCACTTCCAAAATGCATCTTCTATATTATCCTTAAAGTCTTCTGGTTGATGGATTTTTTCTATTTGAAGCATTTGTTCTTCCGTAGCTATTTTCTGTATTTCAGGAAACAAAATGCGTTCTTCAAATCGGATGTGTTGTTCTAATACTTCTTCAATTTTACCTAATGTTATGGCGTCGTCTCCGGTTTCCGCAAATAAAGCCTTTATCTGTTTATGATCTGCTAAAGCTTTTTTTACAAGTTCATTATCTTCTTCTAGAATAGTAAAAATATATGTTTCTTCCATTTCAAAATGCGGAATTAAGTGTGTTTCAAAAAACCAATTAGCATACATTCTTATCCGTTCTGGCGCAATATTCTTGCTAAATCCAGATCTAATTTTCCAAGATAATAATAGTCCGTGATGATGTTCTCGACTTAATGGTTGTATCGCTTTATGACGTTTTTGTGGTTTGTTTTGCATCGTGTTTTGTTTTAATAATATGTAATAAAATAAAAAGGATTCCTAATGGTAATAATATACTAAATAGGAATAATAAAAGATAATAATTGGTTAGCATTCCTTCTCCGAAATAAAATTTACAACCTTGAATAAGTAATAACATTTCGGTTAATATAAAACCTAAAAGAAAACTGTAAACTCCAATATATAGCGATTTTGTAAATCGGACTAAACGTGTGTTTAATATAAAAGAAAAAAGAAAACCACTAATAATACCAAGCATCATTAAATGAATAAAACCTATTATAAAGTTACGATGTTCGAATACTACTAATGAAAATTCAGGAAAAAGTGTAAATGCTTGTACAAATGTTTTCAACACAAAACATACAACGCTAAAGAAATAAAGATAAAGTACTATTTTAGGTTGTGTTTTTGTGTGCTCCAACAAGTTAGGCTTAATAAGTTTTAAAAATAAATATAGGCTTGCAAGTTGTAAAAGGATCCCAAAAGCATTAATAAATAGTAGTGCTTTATGAGGTGCAAACCACTGAATTGGTAATGCAAAAGTTAAAATAGTAGCGGCAATTAATAGTTTGAAGAACAACCGGAATAATTTGGAATCTTCTATCTTAAGTACATGGAAAAACACAGCGATAACAGCAATTAAAAACCAACCATTAAATTGAAAATGCAAAAAGAACTGAATGGCTATTTGATAAAAGGCAGATGCTTGTCCTAGCATAGAAACCGCTGGTCCTAAACACCAAACACCAAATGTAGAAAGCACCATAAATAGGAGCGAAGCCTTCAGTAACTTACTAGTAACAATAGATTTGGTTTTATGATGTTTAAAAATTAGATAGGCAAAGTAATAACTGCAAAATATATGTAATGTAGAAAAGGAAATGGAAATTGCTGCATAACCTTGAAAAGGAAAGCTTAACATCATACCAATAACTGCAATTTCTGTGATCCAAAATAAACGATTATAAACCTGTGTTTTATCTGGAACAAAATAATGTGTAATTAGCGCAAACAACATAAGGTAAACCCAGCCTAACATGGCAACATGAGAATGAGCATGTGTTAAAAAGCGATAGTTTAAACCAATAGATTCTATAACCGAAAATCGCAGTGCCAAACCCATTAAAGCAGCAACCAAGAAGTTAATTAAACAAACAAGAATGAATTTTTTTTGCATTTTAATAAAAAATAGTCCTTACGTAAAGGTATCTGTTTTAATAAAAATCCTAGAACATGTTTAGGGAAATGTTCCAGGATTTTCTAAGTACTAAAGTTACAAATTATAAAATGCTGTTAATTAAATTGTTGCTCTAGTTTTATTGCTTCAGGGAATAGAATATTATTTTCTAAATGTATATGTAAGTGTAAGTCTTTTTCAAATTCATCCAGCATTGCAAAAGTTACTTTGTAGGTGTTACAAGCGTCTGCAGGAGGTGTATAATTATCGGTAAGTTCTGCTATTTCTCTAAAACGCGCGCCTTCGGTATCGTGTTCTTGCATCATCATTGCAATCGGGTTTTCAACGGTTCCAAATTGTGGCGATTGTATGTCCACATGCTCTAATTTCGATTTTACCATTCTTTTTACAAAAGGAAAGAGCATCAGTTCTTCTTTTTTCATGTGTGCTGTTAATTCGTTAGCAGAAGCAGTGAACAATTCATTTATTTTAAATAATTCTGGGTGACGCTCACCATGCACACGACAAAGTTTATCTAAAAACTGACGTAATACAGGGATTTTCTCTTCCACATATCTATGGTGTTTTTTTTCAATATATTCGGCTAGTAAATCTAAAGGCCAAGATTTGTAATCTATAGATTGGTCCGTTTTAGAATTTAAAACAGCTTCTAATTCTTGTGCTAACGTATTGCTATCAATACCTTTTTTTTCGCAAGCTTCTTCAATAGTTCTGTTTCCATTACAGCAGAAATCTATTTTATATTTTGAAAAAACTGCTGCAGTTCTAAAATCGTCTGCTACAAACTCACCTATTTGTTTCTGCGTATTTTTTTGTAATGTTTCCATAATGTATCTATTTTAATATTGGTAAAAAAGTGTTTGCCTTTTATCCTTTTATTTAATTAGGAGCGATCGGGCTATTTTTATCTCGGATAAATTTATCCTATTTATATTCAAATTTTTTTTAGATCTTTAAAAAGGAAGCTCCAGACTTTATGCCTAAAGCAAGCTCTTCTAAATTGGTCGTTTCTAACATGTGTTTTAATTCATCACGTATCACCTTGAATTTATCATGTACAGGACAAGGATGATTTTCATCGCAGGTATCTAAACCTAAACCACAACCGTTGTATATATTATCGCCATCAATGGCTTCTACTATTTGCGAAAGCTTTATAGATGCAATGACATCTTTATCTATCACAAAACCTCCATAAGCACCTTTTACAGAGTTTATAATGTCATTTCTGACTAAAGCTTGTAAAATTTTTGCAGTAAAAGCTTTAGGAGAATTTATTTCTTCAGAAATTTCTTTTGGAGAAACAAGTTTGCCTTCCTGCGAATTTTTCGCAATGAAAATTGATGCTCTTATTCCATATTCGCAAGCTTTCGAAAACATATAGTTCTTTTATTTCTTCTATAAAGGTAAAACATTATTTTAATTAAGACAAGTTTATCCTAATTAAATATATGTTAAAAAATCGCTTGGCATTTTAACCAAGCGATTTCCTTTTTTTGTTAAATATAGATATTAAAATTGCTCTATCAAATAGTCTATTAAATCTGTAGTGGTAACAATACCAACTAATGTATCCTGATCTACAACAGGTAAGGCGTGAAATTCTTTTTTTGCTAGTATTTTAGCAACTTCTAAAATGGTTGTGTTAGAAGAAACACTTACCAAATTTTTTGCCATTACTTGCTCAATAGTAAACATATTATATACTACGGTGTCTACATTTTGTTCGTCTTCATCAATAGCATCTGCAAAACTAATACGTAACAAATCGGTATAACTTAGCAGCCCAATTATTTTGTTTCCACTGACTACCGGAATATGTCGGATATTATTTTTTTTGAATAATTTTTCTGCTATCTCTAGATCATCTGTGTGATTAAGCGTGATAACATCTGTTGTCATTATTTCTGAAACTGGCGTTCTTTTTTTCATCTTCTTATGGTTTTAAATTCTATATTAAAGATAGTTTAAAACGTGAAAAATAAATATGATAAAAGTCAGCTTAGCTACTTATTTTAAAACAAAATTAAATAATTTCTTTAGCAAATGCTTCACACATTTTTAAGGTGTCTTTTACATCGTCAATGGTAGTTCTAGGATTAATTAAACACATGCGTAAAACCACTTGATTTTGTAAAACGGTAGTCACTAGTAAAGCTTCTCTGGAGTCTACAACTCTTTTTGAAATCTCTTGATTGATAGCGTCTAGTTTTTTTTCACTGAAAGATTTTCCAATCGGATTATATCTAAAGTTGATAACCGCCAATGTAGCGGGAGATACTACTTCCCAATTGGCGCTTTTTCGTAAATCTGCTTCTACTTCTTCGGCTAAATCTATAGAATAGGAAACCGCTTTTTTAAATGCGGAAAGTCCGAAGGTTTTCATAGACATATAAAACTTTAAAGCTCTAAAACGGCGTGTCAGTTGAATACCATGATCGTAAAAATTAATTTCGGAAGTATTGCCTTCAATATCTCTTAGGTATTCTGGCTTTTCAGTAAAAGTTTCACTTAGCCATTTATGATTTTTCACTAATAAACATCCCATTTCATAAGGTTGGTATAACCACTTATGCGGATCTATTGCTAAGGAATCTGCTTTTTCAATTCCTTTTAATACTTGACTTCCTTTTTTGGATAAAATTGCAGCGGCACCATAAGCACCATCAATATGAAACCAAAGTTTTTCAGTCTTACATATTTTAGCGATTTCATTTAAAGGATCGACAGTTCCTGTATTTGTTGTTCCAGCGGAAGCAATAATACAAAACGGTTGTAAACCTTCTAGTCTATCTTTTGCAATGGCATTTTTAAGTTTATTAATAGCCATTTTAAATTCTATATCGGTAGGGATAATTCGTATTTGCTCTTTTTTAAAGCCTAAAACACGAATTGCTTTTATATTTGAAGAATGCGCTTGATCGGAAAGATAAATAATAGCTTTCGAAAAATCATCGCCACATCGTTGTCTTCTTGCAGTTACTAGTGCTGTAAGATTTGCCATGGAGCCACCACTTGTAAAAATTCCACCACCTTTTTTAGTCGGAAATTTAAACAGTTTTAATAACCAGCTCATGGTAACTATTTCTAATTCCGCAGCAGCGGGAGAAGCAGCCCAACCACCAGAAAAAATGTTGAATCCTGTAGCTAAAGTATCTGCCATAACACTCACAAAATTACTTGGTCCAGGAACAAAAGAATACGATTTTGGATGGGTAACAATATTACTATTTGGCAATACTTTTTCGGTGACAAAATCTAAGACTTCTTTATAGTTTGTAGGTTCTTCTGGTGCTTCCGTTTTAAAAAGCAAATCCATTTCTTCTCTAGAAGCAGACGCTACTGGTTTCTTAGTGTTTTCTGTATCAAAATGTGCTACAATGGTGTCAATTACTTGATAACCATATTGCTTCATTTCTTCTTTACTTAATTGCAGTTTATGCGAATTGTCCATTAAGGGCATTTTTGTGTTTTTTATAGGAATAGGAAATACGCTTTATTAAAAGCCACTACTTTAGTGACAATCTATTGCACTAGATGCAACATCTACAATTGGAGCAGGAGAGAGGTAAGGAATACCTAAACCTAAACCACGAAGAATAAATAATAATCCTATAATTACTACAAAAATAGGAATCCCTTTTTGAATACGTTGCTTCATTTGGGTATTTAAAAATTTACCTAAGTAAATAGCGGAAGTCATTAATGGGATGGTACCTAAACCAAACAGCGCCATATACAAACTTCCTTGCCATGCATTTGGCATTGCCAATGAAGCGAAAACGGCCATGTATACTAATCCGCAAGGTAAAAAACCGTTTAAAAAACCAATGGTTAAAAAGGTGTCTACGGTTTTCTTTTTTAATGCTTTACCTAAAGAAGATTTTACTTTAGATATTATTTTATAAATAGGTTTTGAGAAATTGTATTTATTGAAAGTTTGTACAGGAATGAGAACCACAACAATCATTAATATACCAATGAAGATGGATAGTTGTTGCTGAAGTCCAAAGATGTAAAGACTTTTTCCAACCAAACCAAAAAATAAACCAATTAGCGAATACGCTAACAATCTACCAATATGATACGTAAATATTTGTGCTATTTTTTTTATGGAATTGCTGCGGTCTACAGGAAGCATAAATGCAATAGGACCGCACATTCCAACACAATGGAAGCTTCCTAGTAATCCAAAAATGAGTGCAGACCAAAGCATATTTATTGTTTTAGTAAAGGATCTCTTTTTTGTAGAGATAGTTTTTTCCGTTATATTGCCAATCTACTTTAATGTTCCAACGACCATCTAACAAACGTTTGTCAGGTATGAGCAAATTGTGGTTTGATAATGAAATTGGAATTTCAAAATCAAATTGTTTATTAGATGGTCTATATAGGAACACTTTACCTGTAATATTTTCTATAGGAAGGTTTTCTGGGAATAGAATAATAACACCTTCGGCTGTTTTTTTATAAGAGATATTTTCTGTTAAGTTTTGAGCGTTTGTTTCTTTATTGATCTCGTTTTGAAATTGTAGTTCTTGCTGGTAGTAATCTTCAACAACTAAATCATGGTCGTATGTACTATCTGTCATCATAGTGATAATGAAATACATGATAAAGCTAATAAACGCTACAAATGCGATTACGATTCCTGTTCCCCAATTTATTTTCATATCTCAACTTCCCACGAAGGCAGGAATCTCCTTTTATTAATTAAACGTTATTTTGTTTTTGGGCATTACCTTCCGTTTTACTTCAGGTCAGGCTTTCACAACTCGCTCTTTTCAAGGAGCTCAAACAGATTGCTCAATCCTTAATGCGCTTCAGGAACCAAAAAAACTTTTTTTACTTATAACTTCTTGGCCCTAAAAAGTTTACAGTAGTGGTTTCAATCATTTCATCACCACTATACACCTCAATCATAAGTTTACTTTTGTCTCCTTTCAACTTACTTTTGTCAATTTCAATAAATAAGGTTCCTTCTGCTAAACCTTGTGCAGGAACTTCAAAATTAGCAGCAGTGGAAACCATTTTTATTTCCCCTTCTTGTTTTCTAAGTTTGAATTTTATGTTTTCAATATCCTTCGTTGTTTTATTTACAAGTTTAAAGGTGAAAACGTTACTTATTATATTTTCTCCTTTATGCTCAAATAATTGCCCTGGAAGTCTTAAAACAGTAGCTTCTACGTCATTTCTTAAAAGCAGCATTCCGCATAACATACCAGTAAGAATAGTAAGAACAGCAATGTATCCTTTCATTCTTGCAGTAATTTTGAATTTTTCTTTCTTTTCTATTTCATCTTCAGAAGCAAATCGAATTAATCCTTTTGGAAGGTCGATGCTTTCCATAATATGATCACATTCATCAATACAAGCAGTACAGTTTACACATTCTAATTGCGTACCATTTCTAATGTCAATACCTGTCGGACAAACATTAACACACTGCATACAATCAATACAATCTCCATGTCCTAAAGCTTCTCTATCTTCGTTTTTTCTGAATTTTTTACGACCATTTTCTCCTTCACCACGTTTATGATCATAAGCAACTACTATAGATTTGTTATCTAATAACACACTTTGTAATCTACCATACGGACAAGCAATAATACATACTTGTTCTCTAAACCAAGCGAAAACAAAATAGAAGACAGCAGTAAAAATAATAAGCGGAAAAAGAGTACCTAAATGGTCTAATGGATTTCCCGTTATATATTTTATAAGCTTATCACTTCCTATTAAATAGGCTAAAAAGACATTGGCGATAATAAAGGAGATTACTAAAAATACAAACCATTTTAGAAGGCGTTTTCTGATTTTTTCGGCATTCCATTCTTGTTTATCAAGTTTACGTTGTTTGTTTCTATCGCCATCAATCCAATATTCAATACGTCTAAAAACCATTTCCATAAAAATGGTTTGTGGGCAAATCCAACCACAAAAAACACGTCCGAAACTCACTGTAAATAAAGCGATAAACACAATACCTATTAGCATAGACATTACAAATAAGTAAAAGTCTTGTGGCCAAAATGGTAAACCAAAAATATTGAAGCGACGTTCTAAAATATTAAACAGTAAAAACTGGTTGCCATTAATTTTGATAAAAGGAGCAGCAATAAGAAAAATAAGTAAACCGTAGCTAACTATTTTTCGTTTGTTATAATATTTACCGCTAGGTTTTTTTGGGTATACCCAAGCACGACCACCTTCTTCATTAATGGTTCCAATGGTGTCTCTAAAAGATTCGTTTTCTGGTGTTTCCAAAATCTATTTTATTTAAACCTGTCTGATTTTTAAAGTCGGACAGGTTTTGATCCAAGTATTTTATTCTTTTGTAGTTTCTTCCCAAATATCCCCTTCAGCAGGTTTTGGTTCGGCAGGTGTTGTTCCTTGAAATTGTAATACATAACTTGCTACTTGCGCAATTTCGGCAGGTTTTAAACTTTGTTTCCAAGCAATCATTCCTTTACCATCACGTCCACCTTCTGTAACCGTTCGAAATACATTTTTAATTCCACCACCTAAAATCCAGTGTTTGTCTGTAAGGTTTGGTCCAATTCCACCGCCACCATCTGCTTTATGACAAGCAACACAGTTTTCGGAAAATATTTTTTTACCATTACTTAAATCGGAAGCATCCGTTAACAATTCAACAGTATTAAAATCGACTAAATCTTTTGCTGTTTTTTTGTATTCTTCAATATCAATTTTTGCCTGTGCATATTCCGCTTCTAATTCCATATACTGGTTATCACCATTAAAAATTTCGAATCTAGCAAAGTATACAACCGCAAATATTATGGAAGCATAGAAACTGTAAATCCACCATGGCGGAAGATCATTATCTAGTTCTTTAATACCATCATAATTATGGTCTAGAATAATTTCATGTTCTTCTTGAATTGGTTTAGCACCTAGTAATTTGGTATAGGTTTTATTTACCCAAGTAACTAGTTTGGATGTTTTTACTTGTGATGCATCATATCTCGCTTTCCCTTCTGCATCTAAACTTTGATACAGAATATTGTCCATAGAACCTACAATAGCTTCTGTAGCAATTAATATAAGTAATACAAGTAGTAAGAATACCATGATGATTGGCTTCTCAATAAAAGCTGGTTTAGTACCAGAATCGACAAAGTATTCTACAATGCCTACAATGATAAAAAATAGGACTGGTATTTTTAGCCATGACGGAAATAAATTTCTCATAGTTCGGATTGGTTTTGGTTATCTAATGGTAAATTGCTTACACTTTCTATATATTCTTTTTTTGCTGTAAATACCCATAAAAATAGGACTACAAAAAAACTGAAGAATATAAGTAAGGATATGATTGGGTATATTTCTATTCCAGAAATACTGTCCATATAATTTTTTGCAAACTTTAGCATAATTCTAGTTTTGAGTGGTTTCTAAATCTTTCACTTTTATATCGGTACCTAAACGTTGTAAATAAGCGATAACAGCTACAATTTCACGATTACGCATTTCTATAAATTCTGCACCTCCAGCGGCTTTATCTGCTTCGTAAGTTTCCGCAAAATCAGGATCTGCATATAGATTTTTTTCAATTCGCGTACCTTGCTCTAACATGGCTTGCTGTGCATTAGTAATTTCTTCTTCTGTATAAGGAACACCTAAAGAAACCATTGCTTTCATTTTCTTCTCTGTAAGTGATTTGTCTAGTTCATCTCTAACAATCCATTTATACGATGGCATAATAGAACCAGATGACGTACTTTGTGGATCATACATGTGGTTTAAGTGCCAGTTGTCTGAATATTTCCCTCCAATACGATGTAAATCTGGACCAGTACGTTTCGATCCCCAAAGGAATGGATGATCATAAACATATTCTCCTGCTTTAGAATATTCTCCATAACGTTCTACTTCACTTCTAAACGGACGAATCATTTGTGAGTGACATCCAACACAACCTTCACGAATGTAAATATCACGACCTTCTAATTCTAAAGGCGTGTACGGTTTAACACTTGCAATAGTTGGTATATTAGATTTTACCATGATAGTTGGTACTATTTGTACAATACCTCCAATTAAAATAGCAATAGTTGCACCAATAGTTAATTTAATAGGCTTACGTTCTAACCACGTATGCCATCCTTCGCCAGCAGTACGTTTTTTAGAAACATGTTGTAATGCAGGAGCTTCCGCTAATTCGTCTTCTACTTTACTTCCTTGTCTTATTGTAATATAAACGTTATACACAAGAATTAACATTCCTGCAATATATAGCGTTCCACCAACAGCACGCATGTAGTACATTGGCATAATTTCGGTAACGGTTTCTAAGAAGTTACCATACATTAAAGTCCCGTCTGGATTAAACTGTTTCCACATACTTGCTTGTGTAAATCCAGCAACGTAAAGAGGTAACGCGTAAAATATAATTCCTAAAGTACCAATCCAGAAATGCAAGTTAGCAAGTCCGATAGAATATAACTTCGTTTTAAATAATCTAGGCACTAAATAATAGATCATACCAAAGGCTAAGAAACCATTCCAAGCTAAAGCACCAACGTGCACGTGCGCAATAATCCAATCGGTAAAGTGACCAATTGCATTTACATTTTTAAGCGAAAGTAAAGGTCCTTCAAAAGTTGCCATACCATAACCGGTAAGCGCAACCACCATAAATTTTAAAACAGGATCAGTACGTACTTTATCCCAAGCACCACGAAGTGTTAGTAGTCCGTTTATCATTCCTCCCCAAGAAGGCATTAATAACATAACAGAAAATGCTACACCAAGATTTTGTGCCCATTCTGGTAAAGCGGTATATAGTAAATGGTGCGGTCCAGCCCAAATATAAATAAATATTAAAGACCAGAAGTGAATGATAGAAAGTCTATAGGAATACACAGGTCTGTTTGCAGCTTTAGGTACAAAATAATACATCAATCCTAAGAAAGGTGTTGTTAAAAAGAATGCTACGGCATTATGGCCGTACCACCATTGTACTAATGCATCTTGAACTCCTGCATACACAGAATAACTTTTCATAGCACTAACTGGAAGTTCTAAACTATTAAAAATGTGCAATACAGCAACCGTTACAAAAGTCGCGATGTAAAACCAAATAGCAACGTATAAATGACGTTGTCTTCTTTTAATCATGGTACCAATTAAATTGATTCCAAATACCACCCAAATTACAGCAATTAGAATATCAAAAGGCCACTCTAATTCTGCATATTCTTTAGATGTGGTGTATCCTAAAGGAAGTGTTATTGCAGCGCCAACAATCATTAATTGCCAACCCCAAAAATTAATTTTACTTAGTAAATCACTAAACATTCTCGCTTTAAGAAGACGTTGTGTAGAATAATAAACACCGGCAAAAATAGCATTACCAACAAAGGCAAAGATTACTGCGTTGGTATGTAATGGTCTTAAACGACCAAAGCTTAACCAAGAAATGCCTTCTGTGTAATTTGGGAAAATGAAAAGGAAAGCAAGCATTAAGCCGACAGTCATTCCTACAACTCCCCAGAGAATAGTAGCGTAAAGGAAATTTTTAACGATCTTGTTATCGTAGTAGAATTGTTCTTTTTCCATAATAATTAATTAGTCTTTTTAGTTTTTATAGTTGGTTTTGGTTTCTCTTTAACCAGTTCGTCTTCAAAAAGCATTCTAACAGATGGCGTATAACTATCGTCAAATTGACCACTTTTTACAGCATAGATAAAAGCCGCAAAAAAACCGATTGCAACTATAATGCTGATAGTCAATAAAATATAAATAACACTCATACCTATTTGAAGTTATGGTTCAAAATTACGTTGGTTGCCTTTCTTAAAACATGATTTTTATCATATTTGGGAAATAATTTCCATTTAATTATCTCACTCAGGCGTGATAATTATTTAAGTTTTTTTCGATGGATACAAGCATCTTTTTTTTATTTTTTCTGAGAATCTATGGGTAAACTTTGAGTATCTCCGCGAAATAGTTTTTAGTTCAATTTTCTACCTAAAAGGTTTGTTGCTATTGTGGTAAAAACTACAATGCTAATAGAACTTAAAGGCATTAAAATTGCTGCAACAACTGGTGCTAATTGTCCGGTTACTGCAAAGTACAAACCAATTACGTTATAAACAAATGAAAGTGCAAAACTCCATTTAATAATTTTTATAGCACTTTTTGAGGTTTTAATGTATTTGTATAATTGATTGAATTTGGAAGCGTCCAAAATAGCATCGCAAGCAGGAGAAAATACATTCACGTTTTCTGAGAGTGCAATACCAACATTACTTTGTGCTAGAGCTCCTGCATCATTTAAACCATCACCAATCATAAGTACTTTTGCTCCTTCGCTTTGATGGTATTTTATATATTCTAACTTATCTTCTGGTTTCTGGTTAAAAATCAACTTCGTTTTGGTTGGAAGTAATTTTTTTAGATTTTCAAATTCGCCTTCATTATCCCCAGAAAGAATTACCAAATCGTATTGTTTTTTTAGTTTGTTAAATAGTTTTGAAAGTCCTTTTCTATAGCTATTATAAAAAGTGTATTTTCCTTTATATTTATTATTTGTACTAATATGAACTGCTGTATTTAAAACGGAAGCTTCCGCAGAACCTACAAAACTAGCAGAACCAATTTTTATATTCTCTTTATTATGCGAAGCTTCAATACCTTTTCCTAAATGTTCTTCAAAATGGTTTAATGTGATGATATTATTTTCATCTAAAATATCATAAAGTGTTCTACTTAATGGATGATTAGAACCTCGCAGGGTGTTTTTTAGTAGTGTTTCTTCGGAAGTAGAAAGTATTTCCCCTTCATACGTTGCAGTACTTTGTTTGTTAGAAGTAATCGTTCCTGTTTTGTCAAAAATAATAGTATCTATTGCTGCTAATTGTTCAATAACAGAAGCATTTTTCACATAGAATTTCTGTTTTCCAAAGATACGAAGCAAATTTCCGAAGGTAAAAGGAGCAGAGAGCGCAATGGCACACGGACAAGCAATAATTAGTACTGCGGTGAATACATTCATGGCTTTGGTAGCATCTACAAATAGCCAAAAAGTGGTCGCTATTATGGCAATACTTAAAACAGCAATGGTAAATTGTTTACTTATTTTGTTGGTTAATGTGGTAAAGCCATCTTCTTTGTTTTTACTGAATACATCGTTACTCCATAATTGTGTGAGGTAACTTTGTTCCACAGATTTTAAGGCTTCCATTTCTATAACTCCTGAAGTCTGTTTTCCTCCAGCAAAAAGTTTGTCGCCAGAATTTTTACGAATGTTTTCTGATTCACCAGTCACAAAACTGTAGTCTATTCTTGCTTTTCCGTTAATAAGGATACCGTCTACAGGAATTAATTCTTCATTTCTAATAAGGAGTCTATCTCCTTTTTTAATTTCATACACTTGAATTGGAGTTTCACCAGCTTCCGAAGAAATTTTAGTTACTGCAATTGGAAAATACGATTTGTAATCTCGCTCAAACGAAAGGAATGCATATGTTTTTTGCTGAAAGAATTTTCCAAGTAATAAAAAGAATACCAAACCGGTTAAACTATCGAAAAATCCGGAACCTAAATCGAAAATAATTTCGGCAGTACTTCTAATAAAAAGCACTGCAATTCCCAGAGCAATTGGTACATCTATATTTAAAATATTTGCGCGTAACCCTTTGTAAGCCGAAACAAAATAATCTTGTGCGGCATAAAAAACCACAGGAAGTGAAAAAGCAAACATTAGCCAACGAAACAAATGTTTGTATTGTTCTAACCAAAATTCGCCAACTTCAAAATACTCTGGAAACGATAGAAACATGACGTTACCAAAGGCAAAGCCTGCAATTCCTAACTTATAAATAAGGCTTCTGTTGATATGTTCTTTTCCTGTTTTAAAATCGTCTAAAGAAATATAAGGTTCATAACCAATACTACTTAAAAGGATTACAATTTCTTTAAGGGAAGTTTTATCGGAATTGTAAGTAACACGAACCGTCTTTTTACCAAAATTAACTTGTGATGATGAGATTCCTGGATTTAATTTGTTACCATTTTCTAAAATCCAAATACAAGAACTACAATGAATATGCGGAATATAAAGCGTAACAATTTGGGTGTTTCCATCCCTAAACTCTGTTAGTTTTTCAATGATGTTTTCTTGAGAAAGGAAATCATATTTACCTTGAATCTCCTTCGGGACTGCTCCTGGAGAAGCTTGCATATCGTAGTAACAGGTTAAATCATTTTCCGAGAAAATCTCATATACCGTTTTGCATCCATTACAACAAAACGACTTTTCGTCGAATTTTATAATGGAAGAATTGCAATCATCTCCGCAATGAAAACAAGAAGTCTTGTCCATAATATTTGCTCATTTATACCTGTAACAAAGGTTACAAAACATGTGCTTTTAAAATATGATATTTGTCATGTTTTAAGTAACTTTACAAAACAATAAATTTTAGGTATGAGTAGATGTGAAAGCTGTATTGCACGACAATTAAATTCTATGAATTCTTTAACTAAAGAAGAATTAAAAAAAGTGTCTGCCTGTAAAACAACTAGGTTTTATAAAAAAGGTGATGTTATTTTTGATGAAGGAGAAACCTTACATGGTGTTTATTGTGTAAGAGATGGCGTGTGTAAATTGACAAAATTAAGTGCTAACGGTAAGGATCATACTGTGAAGTTATTAGGGAAGGGAGAGCTTTTAGGGCAACGTTCTATAATCAGTGACGAACGCACTAATTTGAGTGCAATAGCATTAAATGATATAGAATTATGCTATGTACCTAAAGATCAAATAGTATCTAGTCTTCACGAAAACCATAAATTTTCTTTTGATGTTTTACAGCGTCTTGCTAAAGATTTAAAAGGGGCAGAAGAGGATTTAATTAATATGGCGCAAAAGACTGTAAAACAACGTCTTGCGCAATCTTTAATTTATGTAGAAAATACTTTTGGAAGCGATGATGCCGGCTATTTAAATGTTTTACTTTCTCGAGAAGATTATGCGAGTATTGTTGGTACTGCTACAGAATCTGCAATCCGTATTTTATCACAATTTAAAAAAGAAGGATTAATTTCTACATCTGGGAAACAAATAAAAATTGAAAATCTAGAAGCTTTAAAAAAAGTAGAATAGTTTTATCGAAAATAGATAAAATTATATTGAAATAGTTGTATTTTTATACTGCTATGAAAAAAGAAAGTATTCACAAAAAAGGCTTTGTATTTAAAACCTACGAAGCACCTTCACAAACGCCTTTCGAAAAACTTTTTGATGTATTTAAAGAGTTAATTACGCATACTTCTGGAGATTTTGACGAAGCTATAAGTTGGCTTCGTGAATTAGACAAAGAATATGAGTTAACGACTGCTGAATATACCATTGACGATTTTATTGAAGATCTTAAAGACAAAGGTTATATACGTGAAGAGATTAAACCCGACGGAAAGAAAGGTAATGCAATTACTGCAAAAACAGAACGTGCTATTAGGCAATCTGCATTAGATCAGATTTTTGGAAACATTAAACGAAGCGGTGCTGGAAACCATAAAAGTAAAGGCGCCGGAATAGGAGATGAGCATACTGGCGATTTTAGAAATTACCAGTTTGGGGATAGCTTAGACAAAGTGTCTATGACCGAAAGTTTACGCAATGCACAAATTAATCATGGAATTGGCGATTTTAATTTAACCGAAGATGATTTGGTGGTAGAAGAAACCACACATAAATCGCAAATGAGTACCGTGTTAATGATAGATATTAGTCACTCTATGATTTTGTATGGTGAGGATAGAATTACACCGGCCAAAAAAGTTGCTATGGCTTTAGCCGAATTAATTACTACGCGATATCCAAAAGATACTTTAGATATTTTAGTTTTTGGAAACGATGCTTGGCCAATTAAAATTAAAGATTTGCCCTACTTAAATGTTGGTCCGTATCATACAAATACCGTTGCAGGATTAAAATTAGCAATGGATTTATTACGAAGAAAACGAAATACCAACAAGCAGATTTTTATGATAACCGATGGAAAGCCAAGCTGTTTACGTATGCCGGACGGTACGTATTACAAGGATAGTAACGGATTAAACCCGTATATCACCAATAAATGTTATGCCCAAGCGCAACAAGCCCGAAAATTGCATATTCCTATTACCACTTTTATGATTGCTCAAGATCCTTATTTAATGCAATTTGTGGAAGAATTTACGCATGCCAATCAAGGAAAGGCATTTTACACAGGTCTGAAAGGTTTAGGGGAAATGATTTTTGAAGATTATGAAACGAATAGGAAGAAACGAATTAAAGGATAACTAAAAAAGCTATTAGCTATTGGCTGTTAGCTGTTAATGAAAAACAAAAGAGTAAGCGCTAAAGGCCAAAAGCTAATAGCCAAAAGCAAACTTTATATGAAAATAGAAACCATACATACTTTAGGTGCATTAAAAAACGCTGGATATAAAAGCAGATCGATTAAAGACGAATTAAGAGATAATTTAATTGAAAAAATAAAGAATAAAACCACCGTTTTTGAAGGTGTTCATGGGTATGAAAATACCGTGATTCCAGAATTAGAACGTGCTATTTTATCCCGCCATAATATTAATTTTTTAGGATTACGCGGACAAGCGAAAACACGTTTAGCACGTTTAATGCTGAATTTATTAGACGAGTATATTCCGGTTGTGGAAGGTTCGGAAATAAATGATGATCCGTTGCAACCAATTTCTCGTTATGCTATAGAATTGATCAAGGAGAAAGGAGATAATACACCAATTACTTGGATGCATAGAAGCGAACGTTTCGCAGAGAAGTTAGCAACTCCAGATGTAACGGTTGCAGATCTTATTGGTGATGTAGACCCAATAAAAGCAGCGAATTTAAAGTTGAGTTATGCCGATGATCGCGTGATTCACTACGGCATGATTCCAAGAGCAAACCGTTGTATTTTTGTTATTAATGAGTTACCAGATTTACAAGCAAGAATTCAAGTGGCTTTATTTAATATTTTGCAAGAAGGCGATATTCAGATTCGTGGATTCAAATTACGTTTACCATTAGATATGCAATTTATATTTACTGCAAACCCAGAAGATTATACCAATAGAGGAAGTATTGTAACGCCTTTAAAAGATAGAATTGGTTCGCAAATATTAACACATTATCCAACAGATATTGAAACAGCGAAAAAAATTACAGAGCAAGAAGCTAAATCGGATGCAAGACAAAAGGAAAGTATTTACGTACCAGAATTAGCCAAAGACTTGTTAGAGCAAATCGTATTTGAAGCACGTGAAAGTAATTTTATAGACGAAAAAAGTGGCGTTAGTGCACGCTTAAGTATTACTGCTTTTGAAAACTTATTAAGTACAGCAGAATTACGTGCATTAAAATCAGGAGATGAAAAAACAACCATTCGTTTATCCGACTTTTTAGGAATCATTCCCGCAATTACTGGAAAAGTAGAATTGGTGTATGAAGGAGAGCAGGAAGGCGCAGCACAAGTAGCTTATAATTTAATAGGAGAAGCAGTAAAAAGCTTATTCCCAGAATTTTTTCCAGAGATTGAAAAACTTAGAAAAGAAGGAGATGAAAGTCCGTATGATGCTATTGTATCTTGGTTTTTCAATACTTCCGAAGGATTTGAATTATTAGACAATTTACGTGATAAAGAATACTATGATCTATTAGATGCCGTTTCTCCTTTGGATGATTTATTAGGAGAATACCAACCAAAAATTTCTAAAGAAGAAAGTTATTTTATAAAAGAATTTGTGCTTTGGGCCTTGGTCGAATATAAACAATTAAGTAAACATCGCTTTACAGAAGGGATTCAGTTTAAAGATCCTTATGGTAATTTTATAAGTGGTTTGTAAGCTTACCAAGTATCCCGAGATTTAATATTAGCATCGCAGAGTTTTATAATCTCTGCGATTCTTTTTTGTTTTGTAGCTTCCCGTTTGGCACTGTGTAACCAATACAAATAATGTTTTTTATAAGAAGGAGCGAAGTTGTTATAATTTTCAAAAGCTTTTGGTTTTTTGTTGAAGGCAAGTTGTAATGCTTCGGGAATGATTCCTTTTTCAACAGCATCTAAAGCGGTCCAACTTCCGTTTTTCTTCCCAATATTTATAACTTCTAAACCTTTTGGATGCATTAATTCTTCAGCAATTAACGCTTTAATATGCCTTTTGTTTAATGCGCTCCATATACTTTTCGGGTTTCTTTTACAGAAGTATTGTCTGCGTTTTCCATCTCCTAAACTTTTTACTGTAGAATCTATCCAACCATAACAAAGCGCAACTCGCACGGCTTCTTCCCAACGCATACTTTCGTTTTTGTGATCTACTTTGTAAAAAATGAGGTAGATGCCGTTATCACTATCATGATTAATGTGCAGCCATTCTCGCCATTCATTATCCGATTTAAAATACAATTCAGCTAATTCCATAGCCATTAAAGTTTAACGGATTCTATATAGAAATCTTCATCTACTTGAATATCTTTATTTTTAATAGCCATTTCTTTCCATGCGCTATTCGGGAAAATCCATTGTTCTTTACCATCTATCGTTACTTGAATTGGCATATCAAAGTCTGCAACAATATTCGTCCATCTATATTTTAGCTGATTATTTTTAATTTTATATTCTAATGTAGGAATTCGTATATCTCTTAAATATTGATTGAAAAATGCGGTTAAATCTATTCCGGATTGTTCACTAATATAATTTTCAATTTGTGATGTAGTAACCGTTTGGTGGTAGAATGTTTTGTTTAATCCACGTAGAATTTGTCGCCATTTTTCATCGTCTTCAATAAGTTGACGCAGGGTATGTAGCATATTTCCACCTTTGTTGTACATATCACCAGAACCTTCATGGTTTACATTGTACACACCAATTATTGGGTTCTTATTTCTAATCCCTTTACGTGTTCCTATGACATATTTTGCGGAAGATTCTTTTCCATAGTAATAATCTAAAAATAGATTTTCAGAATAATTAGTAAAGCTTTCGTGAATCCACATATCTGCAATGTCTTTGTCTGTAATATTATTAGCAAACCACTCGTGGCCAGATTCATGAATGATAATAAAATCGAATTTTAAGCCTTCGCCAGTTCCTGATAAATCTTTACCTAAATAGCCTTTCTTATATTTATTTCCGTAGGTTACAGAACTTTGGTGTTCCATACCTAAATAAGGCACTTCTACTAATTTGTAACCATCTTCATAAAAAGGATAAGGACCAAACCAATGCTCAAAAGCTTCCATCATTTTGGGAGCATCTTTAAAATGAACTTTAGCCTTTTCTAAATTATCACGCAGTACATAGTAATTCATATCTAGATTTCCTTTTTCTCCAGGATATACTTCCGAAAAATGCACATAATCTCCAATGTTCACATTTACGCCATAATTATTAATTGGGTTTGCAACATGCCAATTGGTGGTAATGGTTTCATCTTTATTATCTACAATACTTTTAAGTCTTCCGTTAGAAACATTCATTAAACCTTTCGGGATTGTTACGCTAATATCCATACTATCTACCTCGTCATACATATGGTCTTTATTTGGCCACCATACGCTAGCACCCAATCCTTGGCAAGAAGTTGCTATAAAGTGGTTTCCATTATTGTCTTTTTTCCAAGAAAAACCACCATCCCAAGGTGCACGAACCGCTTCTTTAGGAGTTCCTTCGTAGTACACATCAATGGCATTTATATCGCCAATATTTTGTTTCTTTTTTAACGTTACAAAATGTGCATTACCAACGTGTTTAACTTCCAACTCTTCCTCATTTTGTGTTACTTTTGTAATTTGTAAAGGAGTTTGCAAATCTACTTGCAGGATGTTATTTTCTTTTAAAACAGTATACTGAATGGTGTTTTTTCCACCAATAGTTTTTTCGTCAGGATTTACTTTTATGTCTAAATGATAGTATGTTAAATCCCACCATGCACGTTCTGGCGTGATGCTTCCTCTTAAAGTATCTTGTTTTGTGAAATTATTTTTGGCTTTAAATAAACCTTCTTTTTTTTGAGAGAAACAAGAAGTTACTAGAAAACAAGTGATTACAACTAATAGATTTTTCATACGTTTAATTTTGCTCTAAAATAAGGAAAATAAAAAAGCCGTTTCATTTCTGAAACGACTTTTTGAAATCTAATTAAAGGTATCGTTAGAAGCAGTATTTATTTTCTACTGTTCATTTTTATTCTATTAATATTAAAGTTCCGAAAACGGAAGCATCTATCCATCCTCTGTTTTTATCTTCTCCTTCTATAACTTCAGAACCTATAAAGTTTTCACGTCTTTTGCTTGTGTCGTTATCGCAGTATGCAATAGCAAAACCGATGTTTTTATTTGCTTTTAAAGCAACAGGGATGTTTTGTTTACCATCGACAAAGCTATCATCATAAAGACTGATTTTAAGTTCCCAAATAGAAATGCTGCCATTGGTAATACGCTTAGATGCTACATGATTGTTGTAAAGTGTTGGTATTTTACCTGGAGCCATATCTACCACATTACCATCTAATGCTACATGATATGCAAATGCATTATGGTTGTATTGATGTTCACCTCCGCTATTATCTTCATCTATAAAGACTTCCACACAATCGTTGTCCCACCATAATTTTAATGGATCTTTATGTTGCGCATTAAGTATATCGTCTTGTATTTCTACCAATACGTAAAGTGCATTTGTATCCCAAGTTAGTTTGTATTGTCCTTTGAAATCGTCTTCCGAATAGGTATCTCCAAACCATTTCTGATCTATTGGGTGCCATTTAGTAGTTTTCCAAATAGCCTCGGTAGGATTGCCATCTACGGTTATAACAGTTTCCGTTTTATGTACAATGGTAGGTTCTTTAGTAGGTTTTACGTTTTGTTTTTGAGCAGACATACAACTTACAAATAGAATTGCAGTAACAAGGAAAGTGAATATTTTTTGCATCATTTTCAATTTTCACCTAAAGTACTAAAATAAAAAAGCTGTTTCATTTCTGAAACAGCTTTTTTAAATCTAATTAAAGGTAAAGTTAGAAGCAGTATTTATTTTCTGCTTTTACTTTTTCAGCAATCTCGATACGTAAATCTACGATATCTGGATAGTTAGCATATTTTGTAAAACGTTTAAGACCCATTAACATCATACGTTGTTCGTCTCCTTCAGCAAAAGAAATAATACTTTCTTTTCCTTTTTCTTCTACGATATCTACCGCGTGATATAAATATAATTTCGCCATTGCGATTTGAGCAGATTGCTCTTTTTCGCTAGTACGTTTTACATTTTTCTCTGTTCTTAAAATTGCAGATTCTGCCATATAGATTTCAATTAAGATATCTGCAGCTGCAATTAATAACTGTTGGTGATCTTCTAAGTTTTGTCCGTATTTTTGAACAGCTCCACCAGCAACCATTAAGAAAGTCTTCTTAAGTTTTGCTATCATTATTTTTTCTTCCGCAAATAACTCAGAGTAATCCGGAGTGTCAAAAGAAGGTATACCCATTAGTTCTTCTTGTACTTTAGAAGCAGGACCTAATAAATCTACATGACCTTTCATTGCTTTTTTAACAAGCATACCAACAGATAACATTCTGTTAATTTCGTTAGTACCTTCATAAATACGAGCAATTCTAGCATCTCTCCAAGCAGACTCCATAGGCGTTTCTTCAGAGAATCCCATTCCTCCAAAAATTTGGATACCTTCATCCGCACAATTTTGTACATCTTCAGATACGGCAACTTTTAAAATAGAACATTCAATAGCATATTCTTCAACACCTTTAAGTTCTGCTTCTTGATGTGTATTTCCGGCAGCTTCACGCATATTGATTCTGTCTTCAATATTTTTAGCAGCTCTGTATGTTGCAGATTCACCAGCATAAGCACTAGCAGCCATTTCTGCTATTTTGGTTTTAATAGCACCAAAATCGGAAATTCTTGTTTTAAATTGTTTACGCTCGTTGGCATAATTTACAGCTATCGATATTACACGACGTTGCGAATCTAAGCAAGCAGCAGCTAATTTAATACGTCCAACATTAAGTGCGTTCATAGCGATTTTAAAACCTTCACCACGACCAGCAAGCATATTTTCTACAGGAACAACAGTATCATTAAAAAATACTTGACGCGTAGAAGAAGCACGAATACCTAATTTGTGTTCTTCTTCACCTAAAGTAATTCCGTTTGGATTTTTTCCATCATATTCTACGATGAATCCAGTAATATTTTTATCGTCTTCAATACGAGCAAAAACAATCATCAAACTACAGAATCCTGCATTGGAGATCCACATTTTTTGTCCGTTAATTTTATAAGACTTTCCATCTGCAGAAAGTTCTGCAGTTGTTTTACCAGAATTAGCATCTGATCCAGCGCCAGGTTCTGTTAAGCAATATGCTCCAAACCATTCACCAGAAGCTAATTTAGGTACGTATTTTTGTTTTTGTTCTTCTGTACCATAAAGTGTAATCGGCATAGTACCAATTCCTGTATGTGCACCAAAAGCAGTACTAAAGGAACCAGTTCCAGAAGAAATGTAATCACAGGTTAAAACCGTAGAAACAAATCCCATTCCCATTCCGCCGTAAGCTTCAGGTACTGCAACACTTAAAAAGCCCATGTCACCAGCTTTACGCATAACCTCTTCTGTTAAGGCAAAGTCTTTAGCTTCAAAACGTGCTTTATGAGGAATGATTTCACGATCATTAAATTCCATTACAGATTCTTTCATCATGGTTTGTTCTTCTGAAAAATCTTCAGGAGTAAACACATCTTCACATTTTGTTTCCTTTACAAGGAATTGACCACCTCTTAATAATTCTTTTTCTTCTGTTGCCATTTTTTTATTAGATTTTAAGATTTCTAGAACCAAGAATCAAGACAGCTTAAGTCCAGATTTGAAGCTTGAAATCATTTTTTGTATTTATAATTGTCTGTTCGAGCGCAGTCGAGAACTATTTTTGAAACTATCCGATTAATAAGGTCTCGACTGCGTTCGACCGGACAGAAATTACGTTTTGTATTAATTAAGGAATTCAAATATCCCACAAGCACCTTGACCAGTACCAACACACATAGTTACTGCTCCATATTTCCCTTTCATGTCGCGCTTACGCATTTCATCAAAAAGTTGTACCGATAATTTTGCTCCAGTACATCCTAATGGATGACCAAGTGCTATTGCACCACCGTTTACGTTAATAATATCTGGGTTAAGACCTAATTCTCTAATTACAGCTAAAGATTGCGAAGCAAAAGCTTCGTTTAACTCAATTAAAGATAAATCATCTTGTTTTAACCCCGCTTGTTTTAATGCTTTCGGAATGGCTTTTACTGGTCCGATTCCCATGATACGAGGTTCTACACCTGCTGCAGCATAGTTTACCATTCTTGCAATTGGTTCTAAACCTAGTTCTTTCACCATGTCTTCACTCATTACCATTACAAAAGCAGCACCATCACTCATTTGTGATGAGTTACCAGCAGTAACACTTCCACCAGCAGCAAATACTGCTCTTAGTTTTGCTAAAGCTTCTTTGCTCGTTCCTGCGCGAGGTCCTTCATCTTTAGTTACAATATATGATTTTGTTGCTTTTTTTCCGTTGGCATCGACATATGTTTGTTCCACTTCAATAGGTACAATTTGATCTTGAAAACGATTTTCAGCTTGCGCTCTTAATGCTTTCATATGCGAATGGTATGCAAATTCATCTTGGTCTTCACGAGATACTTTAAACTGTTTTGCCACCGCTTCTGCAGTATTTCCCATTCCCCAATAATAATCTTCATGACCAGATTTTACGATGTCGTAATTCAATTCTGGTTTAAAACCAGTCATTGGAACGCTACTCATGCTTTCTGCTCCACCAGCAATAATACAATCTGCCATTCCGGCTTGTATTTTTGCAGTTGCCATACCAATAGTTTCTACTCCAGAAGAGCAAAAACGGTTGACAGTTACACCAGGGACATCTACAATATCTAATCCCATTAAAGAGATTAAACGTGCCATATTTAATCCTTGAGAACCTTCTGGCATTGCGTTACCAACAATAACATCGTCAATACGCTTTGGGTCTAAATTAGGAAGCTCCTTCATCATATACTTGATGGTTTCTGCTGCTAATTCATCTGTTCTTTTAAAACGGAACACGCCTTTTGGAGCTTTACCAACTGCGGTTCTATATGCTTTTACTATATATGCTGTTTTCATCTTTTGTGCTTTTGGCTATTAGCTTTTGGCTTCTAGCGTCTATAAATTATACATTATAATTGCCAATAGCGAAAGGCTAAAGGCTAATCGCTTAGTAATTTTTAATTACGTAACGGTTTCCCTTTGGTTAACATGTGTTGAATACGTTCTAAAGTTTTACGTTCTGTACATAAACTTAAGAAAGCCTCACGCTCTAAATCCAATAAATATTGTTCTGTTACTTTAGTTGGTTCCGATAAATCTCCACCAGCCATAACGTAAGCTAATTTATTAGCAATTTTCATATCATGCTCAGAAATGTAACGACTGTCTTCCATAGAATCTGTTCCTACTAAAAACATACCTAGTGCTTGTTTACCAAGAACTAAAATATCATTTCTTTTTACAGGTTGTGTGTAACCAGCATCCGCCATTAATACAGCGTGTTGTTTTGCTACTGCTATCTGACGATCTTTATTAACTACAACAATATCTTTTCCTTTTTGTAAAAGATTAGCATCAAAAGCTTCATAAGCCGAAGTCGATACTTTAGCCATAGCAATAGTTAAGAAATGCTCTTGTAACACATTTAATTGTACATCCCCTTTATGGAAAAGGTCTTGTGCTCTTAAAGCCATTTCTTTAGAACCTCCACCACCAGGAATCACACCAACACCAAACTCTACAAGTCCCATGTATGTTTCTGCTGCCGCAACTACTTTATCTGCGTGTAGCGATAATTCACAACCACCACCTAAAGCCATTCCGTGAGGAGCAGAAATAGTTGGGATAGAAGAATAACGCATACGCATCATCGTATCTTGGAAGTATTTGATAGCCATATTAAGCTCGTCATACTCTTGCTCTGCAGCCATCATGAAAATCATTCCAATGTTTGCACCAACAGAGAAGTTTGCCGCTTGGTTACCAACTACTAAACCAGCAAAATCTTTTTCGGCTAAATCAATAGCTTTATTTAATCCTGCTAAAACGTCTCCACCAATCGTGTTCATTTTAGATTGGAATTCTACATTAAGGATTCCGTCTCCTATATCTTCAATAACAACTCCTGAGTTTTTAAACACTTCGTTTGTTTTTCTGATATTATCTAAGATTATAAATGAATCTTGACCAGGAATTTTAGTTTGTGATTTTGTTGGAATATCATAGAAATATGAAGAACCTTCCTTTACGGAATAAAAGGAAGTGTTACCAGAAGCAACCATCTCATTTACCCAAGCAGCAGGTTCTAAACCTTCCGCTTTCATTAATTCAATTCCTTTTTCTACACCAATAGCATCCCAAATTTGAAAAGGTCCATGTTCCCAACCAAAACCAGCTTTCATTGCATCATCAATCTTGTAAAGCTCGTCTGAAATTTCTGGAATTCTGTTAGATACGTAAGCGAATAATGCCGTAAAGCTTTTTCTATAAAATTCACCAGCTTTATCTTTTCCTTTTACTAATACTTTAAAACGATCCACAACCTTGTCAATCGTTTTCGTTAATTCTAAAGTTGCAAATTTGGCACGTTTGTTTGCTCTATATTCTAAAGTGTTTAAGTCTAAAGTTAAAATATCTTTAGAACCATCTGCATGTCTTTCTAATTTATAAAAACCCTGTCCGGTTTTGCTTCCTAACCATTTATTTTCCATCATGGTCTGGATGAAATCTGGTAATTCAAACAATTCTAAACGCTCATCATTAGGACAGTTTTCATGAATCCCATTTGCAACGTGTACTAAAGTATCTAAACCTACAACATCTACTGTACGGAAGGTTGCCGATTTAGGACGACCAATAACTGGCCCAGATAATTTATCCACTTCTTCCACCGTTAAATCTAATTCTTTAACTGCGTGAAATAAACTTTGAATGCTGAAAATACCAATTCTGTTTCCTATGAAAGCAGGCGTGTCTTTAGCGACTACTGAAGTTTTTCCTAAGAATTTTTCACCATATTCATTTAAAAACTCTAAAACGGAAGGATCTGTTTTTGGTCCAGGAATGATTTCGAATAATTTTAAGTAACGCGCTGGATTAAAAAAGTGTGTTCCGCAGAAATGCTTTTGGAAATCTTCACTTCTTCCTTCATTCATGAATTTTATTGGAATTCCAGAAGTGTTCGATGTTATTAACGTTCCTGGAGTTCTATATTTTTCTAGTTTTTCAAAAACTATTTTTTTAATGTCTAGTCTTTCTACTACAACTTCCATGATCCAATCTACATCTGCCACTTTAGCAATATCGTCTTCTAAATTACCTGTCGTAATTCGACTAGCAAAAGCTTGACTATAAATTGGAGAGGGTTTCGATTTTAAAGATGCGGTTAAAGCATCATTTACTAATCTGTTTCTTACGACTTTGTCTTCTAAGGTTAACCCTTTAGCTTTTTCTTTGTCGTTTAGTTCTCTAGGAACAATGTCTAATAATAATACATCTACACCAATATTGGCGAAGTGACATGCGATACCCGATCCCATAATTCCGGAACCAATAATCGCAACTTTTTTAATTCTACGTTTGCTCATGTTATTTTAAGGTATGTTCTTTTTTGTTGTATATTTTTTTGTTTGAAATCATGTTGTTAATGATTTCTGCTACTTTATGAAAACTTTCTAATTCTTCTGCAGCTACGTTTGCTTTAATGGTTTCATTAAAGGTTAGTACTTTTTCTTTAGAGTAGTTTCTTTTTTTTCTGCCGAACTCGGTTAAGAAAATGAGTACACCACGACCATCTTCGGGATTCGGTTTACGTTCTATTAAACCTCTTTCCTCCATGTTTTTTAAGGTCCGTGATAAGCTTGTTGCTTCCATTCCCATTTTTGGACCTAAAGATGTTGAAGGTGTTCCGTGTTCTGGATCTATACTTAATAAAGCAAAACCTGTAGCCATTGTGCTGTCAAACTTTGAAGCTTCTTCATTATACATTTTGGTTACAGCTAACCATGTGGTTCTTAACACATAATCTATTGTTGCATCTTTCATTTAGAAATTTTAGATTCCCAAATATACAAAAATATACTATGCGTGCATAATAAATTTGAAAAATATTGTGTAGAAATTAAAAAGCTCCCATAAGATAGGAGCTTTTTGGTATTTATCGGTAAATTTTATCGTAAAGATCTTGATACATCTTTTTAATTACAATTCGTTTCATTTTCATGGTAGGAGTAAGGTGTCCGGAATCGATAGACCAAACTTCTGGTGTAAGCTCAAAGCGTTTTATTTGCTCCCATTTTCCAAAATGTAGATTGTATTTCGTTATTTCTTCTTGGATACGATCAATTACCTCTTGAGAAGTGGCGATGTCTGCATCCGATTTACCGATATTCAATTTTTTATAATCTATCCAATCTCGAATGTAATCAAAATTAGGTTGAATTATAGCTCCTGGCATTTTTTCGCCTTCACCAACAACCATGATTTGTTCTATGAAAAGGGATTGTTTCATTTCGTTTTCTACAAGTGGTGGAATTACATATTTACCACCCGAGGTTTTAAACATTTCTTTCTTTCTACCTGTAATTTTAAGAAAACCATCCGCATCCAATTCTCCTTTATCTCCAGTATGAAAAAAGTCTCCAGTCATTACTTCCTTTGTTTTTTCTGGGTCTTTATAATACCCCATCATAACGTTAGGTCCTTTTACTAGTATTTCGCCATCTTCGGCAATTTTTACTTCTACATTTTTAATTGGTTTCCCTACGGTACCTACTCTAAAATGATGGTTGGCATACATTTCTACGGAAACAACAGGCGAAGTTTCTGTAAGTCCGTAACCTTGCATTACTTTCATTCCAGCAGCCGAAAACACTCTCGTTAATCTTGTTTGTAAAGCTGCACTACCAGAAACCATGGTATGTAATTCGCTTCCAAGTGCTTCTCTCCACTTACTAAATATAAGTTTGTTCGCAATTTTTAATTGAAATTCGTACCAAGCACCATTTGCGCCATAAGGTTCCCATTTTTCACCCAAACGAACTGCCCAAAAGAATAATGCTTTTTTTATACCCGATAAATCATCGGCTTTAGCAATAATCTTATCGTACACTTTTTCTAGTAATCGTGGCACAACACTCATTAGGTTAGGTTTGACTTCTTTAGCATTTTCGCCAATTTTATCTATTCCTTCTGCAAAGTATATGGTAGCCCCTGCATATTGATACAAGTAAATTAGTACGCGTTCAAAGACATGGCAAATAGGTAAAAAACTTAAGATTCTAGTTTCTTCACCAGTTGCAAAAGGTAATCGATCGGAAGCATCTAAAGCGTTACTCGTGATATTATTATGTGAAAGCATCACACCTTTAGGTTTTCCTGTGGTACCTGAAGTATATATAATGGTTGCTAAATCAGAAGATAGTACCGCGTCTTTTCTAGCTTGTACTTCGCTTTGATTACTTTCATCTTCACCTAGTTCTAATAATTCGGAAAAATGTTTACATCCTTCTATATCATCAAAGGAGTACACTTCTTTTAGTTTTGTGTTTGCTTGTACTTTACGTACTTTTTCTAAGACATCGGCATCCGATACAAAACAGTAGATTGCTTCACTATGGTTTAATACATATTCATAATCTTCAGCAGAAATAGTTGGATAAATAGGAATGTTTTGGGCTCCTGTTTGCAGAATACCAATATCCATGATATTCCATTCGGTTCTATTTGTGGTAGAAATTAATGCGATTTTATCATTTTTCTGAATTCCCATTTTTAACAAAGCCCTACTAATTGCATTCGCTTTATCTACATATTCTTTGGTAGATGTTGCTATCCACTTGCCATCTTTTTTAGTTACTAATGCAGCATCTAAATTGTATTTCTCAAGTTGATAATGCGGAAAATCAAAAAGTCTAGTAATCTTTGTCATTAGAAAAATTTAGTTAGAAGGATTGCAAAGTATGAAATTAATAATTGTTTTCAAATAACTAAATCAAAAAGGAACTATAAAAAATTATAGTTCCTTAAAAAATGGACTGATAGAATAGCGATTGTTTATCATTCGTAATAAAAAATTATAGAATCCCTAAATAACTAACTAAAATAGAAAATTAGAATGATACGCATATTCCATATAAATGTAGAAAACATGGACTTAAATACGTTGTATTTAACCGTAAACTTTAATTTTTAAGAACTTTTTTTATTAAATCATTCTCCTTTTTAAAAAAGGAAGTAGGTGATTCATTCATAAATAATTTAAAATCTTTATTAAAATGTGAAGAATCATAATAATTATACATGTAAATAAGGTCTTTTAAATCAATCTCATTATTTTCATACTTTTTTAAAAGTTTTATAAATCTATAGGAGCGAATATATTTTCCTGGAGTAATACCTACAATTTTTTTGAATTGCGTTTCTAATGTTTTTTGGGATATGTTCGTTTCAAATAAAATTTTATCTATAGGAATTAAGCCTTCACTATCTCGTATTAAATCAATGGCTTTATCTATAAGTATGGTATTTTGATTGATGGTTAAAGGAGATTCGTTCAACAGTACTTCTATTTCATGTACTGCTTTTTTTGGTGTTTTGTAATCTTGAAATATGTTATTTAGCTTTTTAGAAAAATCGACACTTATTTCATGTAGTGGAATATGTTTATTCTTGATTTGATAAACATCAATATTCAAAATTTTATGCAATGCGGTTGGGTGTAAAGTAATACCAAAGGATGTGCCTAATTCATTAACCGCTAATTTGTAAGATTGATAGAACAAGCCACTTAAAGTTAATTTATTTAGTGGTATTTCTTTATTTTTTACAATGGCTTTTTGCCCAGGTGTAAAAATATACGTGATGATAGAATTGCCACTTGGTAAAATGGTGGATTGAAATGGTATTGCATCTTTTCCAAATAGAAGTTCAAAATATTGATCAACCAAAGGAGAAGTCTTCTCGTTTTCAAAATATGTTAGTTGCATTTAATGGATTCTAAGCTGCTTAATTATTAAATGTTTTTTTAACGAAAACTTTGATTTTTAGAGTTATATATTTATGGTAAGTATGTAAAACATTTTTTGCTTAAAAAGCAAGTTAGGAAATGTTGGTTTTGCGAAATTAGTTATATTTAATTAGGTGTCCTTGTAAAATATCGAAATTATAGTTTTTTTTCTACATAAAAGATAGGCTATTTTTTATTACTGTACTTTTTAGTTCTTTACACGTATTTTAATCCTGTAAAAACGGCTTCTTTTCTATTTAATAGATCCTATTAAGATGTTAATATTAAACGTTATAGTAAGTAATTATATAGTATTCGTTTGCGTCAAGCGGAAGATTACATTTTACTATGCATGAGAAATCCAAACGCCTAAATTAGCGCCTTGTCGCTTTGATAACATTACCGAATTAGTATGATGATTTCTAACGGAAGCAAAAGAACTTTCAGTTGTGATAGTTCCTTTTTAAATTATACTTTTAAGTAATTAATAAGAAAGCCAAAACAGTAATATTACGTATTTTTGAAGTTTTTTAAATACAGATTATGATTAAAAAGCATGTAAAGAAGCTTTCTTTTATTTTAATAATAGTATGTCACTTAGGCTTTTTAGCCGCCATTTTATTTGAAAAACAGAATAATATTTTTATTTCCGCATTTGTTCTCTTGGCATTAATATTACTCCTCGTTACGTACAAAAAGACACCTTTAAGCGCAGGAAACCATAGTCTAGAACATGTGTTAACCATTGCGTTTGTGTTTTTTGGAGCTATTATAACGTATATTTTATCTGTTTCTTTTGGTTTGAGTAGTGTGCTGTCGGCAGGTTTGGTAGGTCTCGGCGTTAGTTTTATACCAGGTTTTTTTAAAAAGAATACTTTTATTCAAGGTATGCCCACCGCTGTTTATTGTGGTGCTTTTGTTGGTATGACAAATGTTAGTGTTGCTCCAGATTATATATTTATTACGTTGGCAAGTACGATTACTGGTCTACTTTTAGTTGGAACTAAAGATGCCTTTCATGGCGTTGGTGGTAAATTAGGAACTTTAGCTTTTGGAGGTGTTACACTTGCATTTTTTATTACATTTTTTATTTCGCAATGGATATAGCACATTTTATATTGCTTTTGGCAGGAGGTTTTTCTTCTATACTCACTTTTGTTTTACAAGTGAACTATAAACAAGGTGCTGTAAGGGCATCTGCTTTAGTTGGTGTTTTTGTTGGTATCTTTGTTTTAGTATTTCCTAAATTACTATCTCCTTATTTAACTCAAAATTTACCATTAGTTTGTTTCGGTGCTTCCTTTATAGGTATGGTTTCTTCTAAAGTATTGTCTAATTATTTTTTAATCGGAATTTCAGGAATAGTATTCACTCTTATTTTTTTAAATACAAGTACTTATTTTCAGGGTTTTGGTGGCGGATTGGGATCTGCGGCATGTATCGCGCTTTTAGTAACTTTAAGTATTCCTATTTTGAAGAAAAAGGGAACGTTAAGCAATGGTTTTTTACAACTTAGAAATCAAATGCGATCCAAAAAGAAAAGGAAAAATAAGGATAAATAAGAAACTATTTTTTGAATAACGGAAACAAAAAAAGCGATTTAAGATAAATTTCCTAAATCGCTTATATAATAAGAATAAAATTTTATTTGTTTTCAATCCAATTTTTAGCATTTATAAATGCTTCTAGCCAAGGCGAAACTTCATCCTTTCTGTTTTCTGGATAATTCGCCCAGTTCCATTGAAAAGTAGAACGCTCAATATGTGGCATCGTTACTAAATGTCTTCCTGTTTTATCACAAAGCATTGCCGTGTTAAAATCGGATCCATTTGGGTTATGCGGATATTCTTCATATCCATATTTTGCAACAATGTTGTATTGGTTTTCGTTAAGCGGAAGATTAAATTTTCCTTCGCCATGAGAAATCCAAACACCCAATTTACTTCCTTCTAAAGAAGATAGCATTACCGAATTATTCTTTTGAATAGCTACCGAAGTAAAAGAACTCTCGTGTTTATGAGAATCGTTATACGTTAGTTTTCCATGGGTTTCGTGCTCCGGATTTACTAATTCTAATTCCATCCAAAGTTGTGCACCATTACAAATACCAACAGATAAAGTATCTTCTCTTTTAAAGAAATTCTTTAAAGCAGTATTTGCTTTTTCGTTGTATTTAAATGCACCAGCCCAACCTTTTGCAGAACCTAAAACATCGGAATTAGAGAAACCTCCAACGGCACCAATAAACTGAATATCCTCTAAGGTTTCACGACCAGAAATTAAATCGGTCATGTGCACATCTTTTACATCAAAACCAGCTAAATACATCGCATTTGCCATTTCACGTTCCGAGTTAGATCCTTTTTCACGAAGGATTGCCGCTTTTGGCTTCTCGCCATCGTTTGAAAGAACAGGAAGTTTTCCTGTAAAGTGTTTTGGAAATGTATATTGTAAAGGTTGCTTTTTATAATTATCAAAACGATCCTGTGCTAAACCGTTTGCTGTTTGTTTTTGGTCGAGTAGGAAAGAGGTCTTGTACCAAACATCTCTTAATCTAGAAATGGTTAATGTGAAAACTTCCGCATTATTAATAATACTTAATGTATCGCTTTCTGTAACTTTTCCTATGTTGAAAAATGCAATATTAGCTTCAGTTAATACTTTTTCTATAGAAGCATCCGTAGATTGAAAAACAATTCCTGCATTTTCAGAAAAAAGTAATTTAATAGAATCTTTTTCCGCTAAATCAGACAAATCTAACTCCGCACCAAGATTCGTATCTGCAAAACATAATTCTAATAAAGTAGTGATTAATCCACCAGAAGCAACATCATGTCCTGCAACAATTTTGTCGTCTTTAATTAGTTGCTGAATAGTATTGAATGTCTTTTTAAATTGTGCTGCATCTTTAATTGTAGGTGTTTCTTTTCCTACTTTGTTTAAAACTTGCGCAAAAGAACTTCCTCCTAATTTATAGTTGTCTTGAGATATATTTATATAATAAATGTTTCCAGCGTTTTTCTTAAAAACAGGCTCTACCACTTTAGTGATATCGTTACAGTTTCCAGCTGCCGAAATAATTACGGTTCCCGGAGAAATAACATCTTCTGTAGGATATTTTTGCTTCATAGAAAGGGAGTCTTTTCCTGTTGGAACATTGATTCCTAAGTCGATAGCAAATTCTGAAATTGCTTCTACAGCTTCATAAAGTCTAGCGTCTTCTCCTTCATTTTTACAAGGCCACATCCAGTTTGCAGATAATGAAATACTCTGTAATCCGTCTTTTAAAGGAGCCCAAACAATGTTGGTAAGCGATTCTGCAATAGCGTTTCTACTTCCTGCAGTTGGAGAAATTAATCCAGAAATAGGAGCATGGCCAACCGAAGTAGCAATTCCTTCTTTTCCTTTATAATCTAAAGCCATCACACCACAATTGTTAAGTGGTAATTGTAGTGGTCCTGCACATTGTTGTTTGGCAACTTTACCACCAACACAGCGATCGACTTTGTTGGTAAGCCAATCTTTACAAGCAACAGCTTCTAACTGTAATACTTGGTCTAAATAGTTTAATATATTATCTGAATTATAGGTAACAGCATCATAATTTCTATTCACCGTTTTATCTGTCATTATTGTTTTTGGGGAGCTCCCAAACATATCCTCTAAAGCTAAATCCATTGGTTTTTCACCAGTAGTTTTAGATTCAAAAGTAAATCTATCATTTCCTGTAACATCTCCAACGGTATACATTGGCGAGCGCTCGCGTTCTGCAATTCGGCGAAGTGTGTCTAGGTGTTTTTCGGCAATTACTAATCCCATTCTTTCTTGAGACTCGTTACCAATAATTTCTTTTGCAGAAAGGGTTGGGTCTCCAACAGGTAGTTTATCTAAATCGATGTTTCCACCAGTATCTTCAACTAGTTCTGAAAGACAATTTAAATGCCCTCCAGCACCATGATCGTGAATAGAAACAATAAAGTTTTCTTCACTTTCTACCATGCCACGAACGGCGTTTGCAGCACGTTTTTGCATTTCTGGATTAGAACGTTGTACTGCGTTAAGCTCGATACCGGAAGCAAATTCTCCAGTATCTGCACTAGAAACAGCAGCGCCACCCATTCCTATTCGGTAGTTTTCACCACCAAGAATCACAATTTTATCTCCAACTTTTGGTATGTCTTTTAAAGCTTGTTCTGCTTTACCATATCCAATTCCTCCAGCTTGCATGATGACTTTATCGAAACCTAGTTTACGTGCTTCTTCTTCATGTTCAAAAGTTAGAACAGATCCGCAGATAAGTGGTTGACCGAATTTGTTTCCAAAATCGGAAGCACCATTACTCGCTTTTATTAAAATATCCATTGGCGTTTGATATAGCCAAGGACGTTCTTGCATTTTTTGTTCCCAAGGTCTTGCTTCTTCCAATCGAGAATAGGATGTCATGTAAACCGCTGTTCCCGCTAATGGAAGCGATCCTTTTCCGCCAGCAAGTCGATCTCTAATCTCTCCTCCAGAACCAGTGGCAGCACCGTTAAAAGGTTCAACAGTGGTTGGGAAATTATGGGTTTCTGCTTTAATAGAAATCACAGAATTGAAATCTGTAGTTTGATAAAAGTCTGGTTTATCTGCAGTTTTAGGAGCAAATTGTTCTACTCTTGGACCTTTTACAAAAGCGACATTATCTTTATATGCGGAAACAATATCATTAGGAAATTGTTTCGATGTTTCTTTAATTAATTTGAAAAGGGAATTTGGTTTTTCTTCACCATCGATGATAAATGTTCCGTTGAAGATTTTATGACGACAGTGTTCTGAATTGACTTGTGAGAATCCAAATACTTCCGAATCGGTTAGTGGTCTTCCAATTTTTTTAGAAACACCTTCTAAATAAGCAACTTCTTCCTCATTTAGGGCTAAGCCTTCCTGTTTGTTATAAGCAGCAATATCTTTAATGTTGAGAATAGCTTCTGGCTGAATATTTATGGTAAAAGAGTCTTGATTGATTCCTTTATATTTTTCAGAAATCATAGGATCGAATGCATCAAATGCTTCTGTAGATGCTATAAATTCTTCTATTCTTATAATATCTGTAATTCCCATATTTTGGGTAATTTCAACAGCATTAGTACTCCAAGGTGTTATCATGGCAGCTCGCGGACCAACAAAAAAAGCATCTAAAGATGCTTGTTCTATTTTGGACTGGTTGCCAAATAACCATGTCAATTTTGAAATGGTTTCGGTTGATAATTCTTTTGTTGCTTGAACAGCAAATAGTTTACTGTTTTGGTTTCCGAAGAAATGAATCATTATATAGTGGTTTGAGTGTTGTTTTTAAAGAAACAAATTTAGGTTTTTTAGTTAGAATTTTTCAGTAAAATTCATACTTAATTTTTGTTGGATAGAAAAAGAATTTATTCTAGAAACTTAAAACTGTTTGTTATTTTTTTACCTGCTTCTAAATCTATATTATAACAATATATCGTTGCTTCATAAGTAAGGCCTAGTTCTTTGTTAATAAAAGCAATAACATAAACAGGAGTATTTGTTTCTTCGAATGTATCATAAGCAATTACATAAAAAGCACTTTCTATATATGGCAAGAAAGCACCGTCTTTAATATCTTTTAAGCCTAAAAGTTTAGCGGTTAAATAAGCGCCATATTTTTGATGTTTTATAAAAGCGGGAGACTGTTCTTCTATAGGGATTATTTCAATATCTACGGCAAAGTTATTGTTTTCGTAACCTAATACCGTTTCTGCTTCGGTATCGTATTGTTCTAATACTTCTGGTGACGTAAAAGCTATTTTATACTTATCGGACTTTACATTGTACTGTGCGTTGCTAGTAGTGAATACTAAAAATAAAATAATAGAAGTTATAGTTTGTTTCATGTTTATTACCTTTTTAAGGTTGGTTAAAGATATAAAATCTATGTAGACAAAAAAAAGCGACACCAATTGGTGTCGCTTTAGTTATATCTTGTAGTCCAATGTTTAAGACTTAATTAATTTTTTAGTGGTACTTCCATTAGATGAAGTGAACTTTACCAAGTAAACACCTCTAGATAATCCAGAAATATTTAATTTGTTTTGACTAGTAGTAATGTTTTGCATTTTTATCTTTTTACCTAGAATATCGTAAACTTCTACCGAAAGATTTTCTTTAGATGCAATAGTCACCGTATTTCCTTTTGATGGATTAGGGTACATTTTAATAGCATTTACCGTTTCAAACTCATCTACAGAAAGGTCATTTTGCCAAATATCAAAAATATATTCTGGATGATCAATGTATGGATTTCTATTATTTTGTCTACCAAATATAGCATTATTTCTATCTATCTCTCTAGGAGATACTGGGTCTTGTGAATGCCAAGTATAAAGAATATTTAAAAAGGTATCATCAAAAGCTTTACTAGCAGAACGATCAAACATATCAAAAGAACCAAAACCAGTTAAACGATCTTCGTATCTAGTAACGAAGTAAAATATCATTCTTGCAATATCTCCTTTAAATTCGTCAATAGGTTCAAAAACAGTACTGGTGTATCCTGCAGAGTAACCAGAGTTTAAGTTGTTTCCTTTTTTAGTACCATTACTTGTTGTTAAAGTAGCATTGTTTACAACTCCAAAAGGTAAGTTTCCTCTTTGTCCATTAACATATTTATCTGAAGGAACAACAAAATGAGCGTCATGTCTCATTGGAGCATCTCCATCAAAAATATTTTGAGGTACAATGTGTTCTCTATTAAAACGTTGCCCTTCTGATGTTCCAGAAAAACCATCA
This sequence comes from Lacinutrix sp. MEBiC02404, assembly GCF_053601575.1. Taxonomy (NCBI): domain Bacteria; kingdom Pseudomonadati; phylum Bacteroidota; class Flavobacteriia; order Flavobacteriales; family Flavobacteriaceae; genus Lacinutrix; species Lacinutrix sp. MEBiC02404. Next base: position 100,111 of record NZ_JBSHNV010000180.1, read on the forward strand.
TCTTGTTGGGCGGATCCATAGGTGTATTCATAAGAGTCTGCACCAGATGGGTTTTCAGAATACATGTCTAAAAGAGTACCATTATTTTCATAATATATATCGATATCAGACAATTCAAAAGTACCATATAAATCATTGTAAGAAAGATTTATAGAAGTATACTCCGGACTTAACCCATCATTAGAGTTGTCAATAATTTGTTTTAATTGGGTCTTTAATGTATAGCCAGAACCTGTTGCTGAGTTGTAATAACCAGAAGGTGCCTGAGCAGAAACGGTAATGGTTACTAATAGTAATAATGCGGTGTAAAATTGTTTCATACTAATTTATTTTTTCTTTTCTAATAGTGCCATGTAGAATCCGTCGAAACCAGATTCGTGTGCTAGTATTTTTTTCTCTTTAACAAAGGTAAAGTCTTTACCCGATTCCGATTCTAAAAACGATTTAACTTGGTCTTGATTCTCAGAAGGTAAAATAGAACAAGTAGCGTATACTAATTTTCCGCCTGGTTTTACCATTCTAGAATAGGACCTTATAATTTCGGCTTGTGTTTTCTTTATTTTATCAATAAACTCTGGTTGTAGTTTCCATTTAGCATCTGGATTTCTACGTAAAACACCCAAACCAGAACAAGGAGCATCAATAAGAACTCTATCTGCTTTGTCGTATAATTTTTTAATTGGTTTTGTAGAATCTATTACACGGAACTCGATATTATGTGCACCTGCACGTTTTGCTCTTCGTTTTAGTTCTTTTAGTTTATTTTCATAAATATCCATTGCAATGATTTGCCCTTTGTTTTCCATAAGAGCAGCAAGATGAAGTGTTTTTCCACCTGCACCGGCGCAGGTATCAACAACTTTCATTCCGGGTTGTACATCTACAAATTCGGCAACTTTTTGGGAAGAACCGTCTTGTACTTCGAAAAATCCTTTTTGAAAAGCTTCTGTTGTAAAAACATTTGCTCTTTCTCTAAGTTTTAAAGCATCCGGATGATTGTTAACTGTATCGGTTTCTATGTCTAAGTCAAAAAGTTCTGCTTGTAATTTTTCCTTAGTGGTTTTTAGTGTGTTGACACGTAAAATCACGTCAGCTTGTAGGTTTAAGGCTGATATTTCTTTAGTCCAAACGTTTTCTCCTAATTCTTTAGAAGCAATTTCGTCCATCCAATCTGGTACAGAAGCACCAATTTTTCTTATGTTGGAAAGTTCATCAAAACGACCTTTAATTTTTCTTGTCGGCGTGTTTTCAAAATATTTCCAATCTGGAAGCTTTATTCCTTTTAAGGTTGCCCAAACAGCAACTAAACGCCAAACATCATCACGAGAAAAAGGTTCTTTAACTTCTGCTATTTCAGCATATAAACGTTTCCAACGTACAATATCGTAAGTGGTTTCTGCAACAAAACCTCTGTCGCGACTTCCCCAACGTTTATCTCGTTTTAATAATTGTTGTACTACTTTATCTGCATACATGCCTTCGTTAAAGATTTGCAATAAACCGTCAACAGTAGCAAAGCATAAATTTCTGTGTAATCTCATATATTCGTATTCGTTGTTCAAAAACGGAAATAAGTATTTATTCCGTTCGAACTTTTTAAAAGTTTGAAACGTGCAAAGGTATGATTTTAGAAATTATTATAATTATTTCTTGATCATTAATAGGTGTTAATTTTTAGTGGGATTCCCTATGATTGTAATTTTATGAAAATATTTTAGAATGTTGCGCAAGTTTTTTAACGATTAAGCATCTAAAGTAGGGTAACTAAAATATAAATAAATGAAACAACTAATTACTCTAACTATCTTTTTATTCGTTTTTATGACATCGTACTCGCAAGATTTGTACGATATAAACACGATTCAAACCATAGAAATAGAATTTGCAGAAAGCAATTGGGATGCATTATTGGATGCCGAAAAAGCAGGAGATAATAACTATACAGAGGCTACATCTGTTACCATTAATGGGACTATTTTTAATCAAGTAGGTGTGAAATATAAGGGGAATAGCTCTTATAGTGCTAATCAAACTAAAAATCCATTTCATATAGAATTAGATACGTATGTGGATCAAGATTACCAAGGATATAAAGATATAAAATTGGCAAATGTGATGTTTGACCCTTCTTTTGTTAGAGAAACAATTGCTTATAATATTGTAAATCAATACATGGATGCGCCACAAGCGAACTATGCAAATGTGTATGTAAATGGAACTTTAATTGGCTTATATACCAATACGGAAGCTATTACTAAAACATTTATAAATAAACATTTTTACTCTAAGGATAATGCCTTTTTTAGCTGTAGTCCTCCCGATGGAGCAGGACCGCAAACTACAACTTTGCCTAGTTTAGAATATTTAGGGACTAATTCTACTAGTTATGAGGATGCTTATGAAATTAAATCGGATGATGATACAGACCCAACGATTGCTGCTGCAGATTGGGATGAGCTTATTGAATTAACAAATATATTAGATAGTGATATCGCTAATATTGAAAATGTTTTAGATGTAGATATGGCTATTTGGATGCTTGCTCTAGATAATGTTTTAGTTAATTTAGATAGTTATATCGGACAGTTTAAACAAAATTATTATTTATATAAAGATGATAATAGCCAATTTAATGCTGTAATGTGGGATTTAAATATGTCTTTCGGTGTTTTTAGTATGACAGGAGAAAGTAGTAGTTGGCCAGGTGGACCAGGCGGACCAGGTGGAAGTTTAAATTCTACTACAGAGAAAGCACAGTTAGATCATTTATTACATGATGACGATACTGCTTTTCCTTTGTTTTCTAAACTAATGGAGGTTCCTAAATATAAAAGAATGTATTTAGCACATTATAAAACTATTTTAACAGAAAATATAAGTAATTCAAACTACTTAACATTAGCAAACGATTATCAAGCAATTATATCTAGTGCAGTAACAGCAGATACTAATAAGTTTTACACGGATGCACAATTTACGGGCAATTTAAATACAGATTATACGGTTGGTGGAAACACAGCTCCTGGATTAACAAATTTAATGGCTTCCAGAAGTACATATTTGTTAGCGCAAACAGACTTTACTAATTCGCAACCTGTTATTAGTAATGTGACTCCATCTGAAACGACACCATTAATTGGAGATGTAATATCTATAACTGCCAATGTTACAGATGTTAATGATGTATATATTGGATATAGAACAGATGAAACGCTTCCGTTTACAAAAGAGTTAATGATTACGGAAGGAGCGGATGCTTATAGTATAGATGTTACTGTGGATACCAATTATATGCAATATTATATCTATGCAGAAAACAATAATATTGGCGCCTTTTCTCCTGCTAGAGCAGAATATGAATTTTATACTATTGAAGCTACGTATCTAACATTAACACCTGGAGATCTTGTGATTAATGAAATTATGGCATCTAATGAAACAACAGTTATGGATCAAGATGGAGAATATGATGATTGGTTAGAATTGTACAATAATAGTGATGAAACATTAAGTTTAGATAATTTATATTTATCGGATGATGCAGATGATTTACTGGTTTGGCCATTTCCTTCCGGATTAACAATAGCACCAGATAGTTACTTAATTGTATGGTGTGATAAAGATGATGATCAAACTGGTTTGCATGCCGATGTAAAGTTTTCATCAGGTGGGGAAAGTGCCATATTATCCTATGCAAATGGTATCCTAATAGAGAACATTACTTTTGGAGCACAAACCGATGACATGGGCTACGCAAGAGTACCAAACGGAACAGGTGATTTTGCAATTCAGTTACCAACATATGCAGCAAATAACGAATCTCTATCTATAGACGAAGTAGATTTTAGTAATCATTTAAAGTATTATCCAAATCCTACAAGTAATACAGTAACTATAGCTAATAGTTCTTATTTAATTGAAACGATTAAGGTTTATAATATTCAAGGACAGTTATTGCTGGAAAACAAGCAAACGAACACCAATAATATTGTAATAGATTTCTCAGATTTTTCAAAAGGAATGTATATGGTTCATATTAATGCTAGTACCGTTTTAAAAATTATACGTAATTAGAAGTAATTTAGAATCTTAGTCCCTAAAGGATTTGATTAGTTTTGATTAATAGCAAGAGAGGCTTTATGATTATGTCATAAAGCTTTTCTATTTTTATAGAAATTTAAAATTTATGAAAAATAGTATGCCTCTAGTAGTTGTTCTTTGTTTTTTGTTTTCCTGCGGAAAGAAAGAAGTTCCATTTAAAGTTAGAGATTATAAAACAGTGGAAATAAAAACCTTGTTAGCAGATTCTCTGTTAAATGTTCGAGCCTTAGAGATTGATTTTAATGGCTTTGGTTCTTTTGCTACGTCTAACGGAAAAATAGGAGGTATCGCTAAGAATGATACAGATGAAGAAGCTAGATTAACGTTTCAGCTAAAAGAAGATAGTATTACACCTAATTTTAGATCACTAGCAGTTACAAATAATGCAGGATTTGTTTTAAGTATTGCTTCACCAGCGCTTTTGTATAAAATAGATGCAGATTCTTTAAAAATAGTATATAGAGAAAATCACGAAAAAGCATTTTATGATGCTTTAGATTTCTGGAATGACCAAGAAGGTATTGCTATTGGTGATCCAACAGACGATTGCATGAGTATTATAATAACTCGTGATGGAGGAGATACTTGGAATAAAATCTCTTGCGCTAATTTACCAAAAGCACAAGAAGGAGAAGCCGCTTTTGCTGCGAGTGATACTAATATTGCAATTGTAGGTGACAAAACGTGGATAGCAACAGGAGGAAAGGCAAGTAGAATTTTATTCTCACCTGACAAAGGAAAAACTTGGGAGGTTTTTGAAACTCCAATAGTTCAGGGTTTAGAAACTACGGGAATGTATTCTGTAGATTTTTACGATGAAAAGAATGGATTTGCAATAGGTGGTGATTATACCAAAGCTGCCGATAGTTCTGCAAATAAAATACGTACACAAGATGGCGGTAAAACTTGGCAGTTGGTTGCGCAAAACCAAAGTCCGGGTTATAGAAGCTGTGTACAATATGTACCTAATAGTGATGCTAAAGCTCTAGTAGCCATTGGTTTTAAAGGAATTGATTATAGTAGCGATGCAGGAAATACTTGGAAACATTTGAGTGATGAGGGCTTTTATACACTCCGTTTTTTAAATGACAGTACCGCTTATGCAGCAGGGGCAGGAAGAATTAGTAAATTGACTTTTAAATAGTTTTATTACAAAAAGTAGCAAAGTAATAGGGTTTGATTTAAAACAAAAACAGCCATTGTATATGACAATGGCTGTTTTTCTATATTAAGCTTTCCAACCTAGTGTTTAGATTCTTTTCTTTTTTTGTACTCATTAAACATTTTTCGTTTAAAGTTGTCTTCCGTGTTTTTAAGGAGTAAAATTTGTTTTGCAGAAAGCACTTTTTTTAATGCTAACTTATAGTTTTCGTATGCGTTATTGCGTTTTGCGTTTAAAGCATCCAATTCATCTAATAGTTTTTGTGCTTCTGTTTCGGTTAAGGTTTCTAAATTAATATCTCTTTTTTTATCGTGATATTCGCTTCTTACACTTTGTTGTTGGGCTTCGTACCCATTATAAACTGGCCAAAACTTTTCAGCTTCAGAAGTAGATAGATTTAGGTTTTCTGTAATATAAGCCACTTTTAGCGCTTTAATTTTATCTTCTTTTTCTTGTCTGTCATTTTGTGAAAAAGCGGTAACAGAAAGAAATAATATAAATAATGTTATAATTGATTTTTTCATTGGTATTGTTTTATTCTGTATATAAATCGTTTAGTTCTAAATTATTGTTTAGATAATCTTGCATCGCTTCCTCTGTAAAGCTAATACTATTAAAACCGTCTCCCTCTAAAAGCTCTATGTCGTTAAATAAAGTCGCTAAATCATTAGCGCTATAATCTTCATTAAGAACAAAATCTTCTACTGTTTCGGTAGATAGGGAAGCGTAGGTTACTTCTTTGTTTAAGGTAGGTAGATTAAACAACACGAAGATAGCTGCAGCTATACCTGATATGTAAATTAGGTTTCTTTTGTTAAATAACGGAATTACTTTTACCGATTTTTTTGTGCTAACCTTTGTTAAAATATCGTTTTCTATATTTTCAAAGTAATCTTTAGGGACAGTAAAACCAGGGTCTGAAACTTTTTCTTTTAAGTTTACATGACTTGTAATAGACGCTTCAAAGTTGTCCAAATAATCTTTTGGTACTTGGAATCCTGAATCTTTTATGTTGTTTAAATTTGTTTTCATCTTAAGTTTTAGACTCTTTTTTTTAGAAAAGGTTTAATTTAATTATTCTTTAGTTAAATAGTCTTCAATTTTCTTTGTTGCGATATGATAGGATGCTTTTAGCGCTCCTTCACTAGTTTCTAGTATTTCTGACATGTCTTTGTATTTAATATTTTGAAAATATTTCATATTAAAAACCAATTGTTGTTTTTCAGGAAGCGTTGCAATAGCTTCTTGTAGTTTTAATTGAATTTCATTGCCTTCAAAGTAGACATCCGATTGTAAATTGTTAATGGCTAGATCCTGGGTTTCTTGATTCGTTATATGTAATCGTTTTGCATTTTTATTTATATGTGTAATAGCTTCGTTAGTTGCTATTCTATACATCCAAGAGTAAATTTTACTATTTCCTTTAAAATTATCAATGTTTTTAAAAACCTTTATAAATGTGTTTTGGAGTACATCATCGGTGTCATCATGCGATTTTACTATATGACGAATGTGCCAATATAAACGTTCTTTATATTGTGTTACCAACTCTTTAAAAGCTTGCTCTTTAGAGTTTTTAGACTTTAGTTGTTGTAAAAAAACGGTTTCGTTTAACACAGAATCTATTTGGTTTATACTTTTTAGACTGATTAATTTACAAATAGTTTAAAAAAGAATCTTGTTTTTATTTAAGTTATAAAAATGATTATTTTTTATCGTGATGTAATCAGTTGTTAATCAGTGTTTTATTGTTATTAAACACGATTAAATGCATTTTTCGCATGACGAAATGCATATTTTTTTTGGTTGGTATGTTTATTTAATATATATTTACGCCAACAAACCTACTTAATGTTAGTCGCCCCAAGTCTAACATAAACAAAAAAAAGCTAGAATTTCTTCTAGCTTTTTTATTTTATTTTTTTTGAGATTTAATAATCTATTCGAAACTTTGCATTTCTACTAGTTTTCTATATACACCGTTTTTATCTATAAGCTCTCTGTGCGTACCTTGTTCTGCAATTTCCCCTTTTTGCATGACTAGAATTTGATCGGCATTTTGAATAGTAGAAAGTCTATGTGCAATTACAATAGAGGTTCTATTTTTCATCATGTTTTCTAGAGCTACTTGCACTAAGCGTTCGCTTTCTGTGTCTAAAGCAGAAGTTGCTTCATCTAAAATCATAATAGGAGGATTCTTTAAAACAGCACGAGCAATACTTAAACGTTGTTTTTGTCCGCCAGAAAGCTTCCCTCCAGAATCACCAATATTGGTCTCTATTCCTTTTGGTAGGTCTTTAACAAACTCCCAAGCATTAGCAATTTTTAAAGCATCAATAACTTCTTCGTCTGTAGCGTTTGGATCTCCTATTAATATGTTATTCTTTACGGTTTCATTAAATAGAATAGAATCTTGTGTTACTAAACCTATTAAGCTTCGTAAAGATTTTTTAGTAAGGTTTCTTATATCTTCTCCATCAATAGAAATACTACCTTCATTTACATCATAAAAACGTGTAACAAGATTGGCAATGGTAGATTTACCAGATCCAGATTGACCAACAAGCGCTACTGTTTTTCCTTTAGGAACGTTTACGGTAAAGTTTTTAAGGACTAAATCGTCTTCGTATTTAAATGAAATATTATTAATTACAATTTCCGAATTAAAATTTTCTATTGTTTTTGCATTTGGTTTATCTTCAAGAACAGAAGGTGTTTCAATAATTTCTAAGACACGATCTGCAGCAGCATTACCTGCTTTTACTTTATAACTAGCTTTACTAATTGCTTTAGCAGGAGTTAATATTTGATAGGCCAAAGCCATATAAGTGATAAATGCACCTCCAGAAAGACTTTTATCGATTAATACCATGCTTCCTCCGTACCATAATAAAGCTGCAATAGTAGCAATACCTAAGAATTCACTGGTAGGTGAAGCTAAATTTTGGCGGTTTAGCAAAGTATTTGAAAAGTGATAAAATCGGTTAGTGGATTCTTGAAATCTGTTATTAAAGCGTTCTTCCGCATTAAAGCCTTTTATTACTTTAAGTCCGCTTAATGTTTCTTCTAAAGTAGATAAAAAGACGCCTTGTTCTTGTTGTACTCTTCCTGATTTTTTCTTTAAACTTTTTCCAATTCTAGATATTATAAATCCTGCAACTGGTATAAATAGGAAAACAAAAATAGTTAGTTTCATAGAAATTGTAAACATGGTTACAATAGCAAAAACAATAGTTAATGGTTCTTTTATAATGAGTTCTAAAACTGCCAATAAAGAGTTTTTAACTTCGTTTACATCTCCAGAAATACGCGCAATGATATCCCCTTTTTTCTTTTCAGAATAATAGGAAATAGGCAGTGTTAGCACTTTATTATAAATAGAATCTCTTAAATCTTTTAAAACACCGTTTCTTAGAAATGTAATGAAAAAAAGCGCGAGATAATTGAATATATTTTTAAGTAAAAACAAACTAATGATTAAAATAATCATGTATAATAAGGTACGTTGAGCACCTTCGTTTTGGTTTGTTATGGTTACAAAATAATTTAAGTAATCTTCTCCAAAAGATTTTAATTCTCTTATGCCTTTATAAACCGGTTTTATGTATAGTTTTTTAGTTTCACCAAACAATACATTTATCATTGGCATTAAGGATACCATAGCTAATGTGCTAAATAAAGCATAAAGCACATTAAAGAAAATGTTTAGGTATCCGTATTTTTTATACGGAATTATAAATGGAGCAATTTTTTTTATATAATCCATTAATTAAGCTTCAAGTCTTTTAGTATAGCATCAATTTTTGAAGCTAATTCATTTTGTTTTGAAATAAAATCCGAAGCATTTTCTAGAGTCGTATTTACACTTATATAGAATTTGATTTTAGGTTCTGTTCCACTTGGTCTTAAAGCTATTTTACTTCCATCTGCTGTGTAATAAATAAGCACATTCGATTTAGGGATAGTAATAGCAGTTTCTTTTCCAGAAATGACATCTTTCGTTATAGATAATTGATAATCTTCAATCTTGGTAACTTTAGAACCATTTACTTCTTTTAAAGGATTTTCTCTGGCATCAATCATCATTTGTTTGATTTCTTGCGCGCCTTCTATTCCTTTTTTAGTGATAGAAATTAAATGTTCTTTATATAAACCATGCGCTACATAAAGTTTTATTAGTTCTTTATATAAAGTGCTTCCGTTTGCTTTTGCTTGTGCAGCTATTTCAATAGCCAATAGTGAAGATGTATTGGCGTCTTTATCTCTTACAAAATCACCAACCATAAAACCAAAGCTTTCTTCGCCACCACCAATAAAATCTAGGTTAGCATAGTCTTTTATTAATTTAGCAATCCACTTAAAGCCTGTTAATACAATTTTACAATCTGTAGTATAGCTTTTTGCTAAAGCTGCAATCATTGGTGTAGAAACAATAGTAGTTGCAACAAATTCGTTTCCTTTTAATTTATTGTTGTTTTTCCATTGTTTTAATAGAAAATCGGTCATCAATACCATGGTTTGATTCCCGTTTAGAATAAGCATCTTTCCATCTAAATCTCTAACCGCAACACCAAGTCTATCTGCATCGGGATCTGTACCAATTACAATATCTGCATTTGTTTTATCTGCTAATTCTAAAGCCATTTTTAAAGCTTCAGGTTCTTCCGGATTTGGAGATTTTACGGTTGGAAAATCGCCATTAGGAACGCGTTGTTCTTCAACAATATGTACATTTTTATAACCAGCTCTTTCTAGTGTTTCCGGAAAAATGGTAATCGATGTTCCGTGTAAGGATGTAAATACAATGTTTAAATCTTCTTTCGCTTTCGCGGAAGTATTAAAGCTTCCGTTTTTAATCGATGCATCAATAAAAACGTCATCGACTTCTTTACCTATATATTGTATTAAATCTTCGTTTGCTTCAAATTTAATTTCCGCATAGTCTAGATTATTAATTTCGTTTATAATTTCTGAATCCTGTGGCGGAACTAGTTGTCCGCCATCTTGCCAATATACTTTGTAGCCATTGTATTCTGGCGGATTATGAGATGCGGTTAAAACAATTCCGCTATGACAGTTTAAATGTTTTAAAGCAAAAGAAAGTTCTGGAGTAGGGCGTAAGTCTTCAAATAAAAATACTTCTATATCATTTGCAGAAAATACATTTGCTACTATTTTTGCTAAGGATTTACTGTTGTGTCTACAATCAAAAGCGATGGCAACTTTTAGTTTTTCACCAGGGAATGCTTGGTGTAAGTAGTTGCTTATACCTTGTGTATTTCTACCAAGTGTAAATTTATTAATTCTGTTCGTACCAATTCCCATAACACCGCGCATGCCGCCAGTACCAAATTCTAAATCTTTATAAAAAGATTCTTTTAGTTCTTTTGGGTTGGTAGCAATTAGGTCTTTTATATATGCTTGGGTTTCGCCATCAAAAGCAGGAGTTAACCATTTGTTTACTCTGTTCAATAATTCTGGTTCAATGTGTATCATATTATATGTATCATTATTATGCAAAAATACGGAAATACTAAAAGGGTAAAGATTAAATAGTAGCCAAATTAATTTCCTCTTTAACTAAATATCGTTTTTTGCCTTCTTTTGTTCTTAAAATAATTTCACCTAAAAAACCTGCCACAAAAAATTGTGTACCAATAATCATGGTAACTAAAGAGATATAAAATTGCGGACGTTGGGTTATTAGTCTTCCTGTTGGATTTAAAAAGAGTTTGTCTACACCTAAATATATAGCGAAGCCAAAACCAATAGCAAACATTATAAACCCTAAAGCACCAAAGAGATGCATTGGTCTTTTTCCAAATCTAGATAAAAACCAAATGGTAATTAAATCTAGAAAACCATGTATAAATCGGTCCATACCAAATTTTGTTTCCCCATATTTTCTTGCTTGATGTTGTACTACTTTTTCACCAATTTTAGTAAAACCAGCATTTTTAGAAAGTACCGGAATGTAACGATGCATTTCACCATTTACATCTATGTTTTTTACCACATCATTATGATAGGCTTTTAAACCGCAATTAAAATCATGAAGTGAAACACCAGAAGTTTTACGAGCCGCCCAATTAAATAATTTGGATGGTAGGTTTTTAGAAATAACAGAGTCGTATCGTTTCTTTTTCCAACCAGAAACCAAATCGAAACCGTCTTTAACAATCATGTTATAGAGTTCTGGTATTTCATCGGGATTGTCTTGTAAATCTGCATCCATTGTAATCACAACGTTTCCTTTAGCTTTTTCAAAACCAGCATGTAATGCTTGGCTTTTTCCAAAGTTTTTTAAGAATCTAATGCCTTTTACATTGGTGTCTTTTTGGGATAGTTGCGAAATAATTTCCCAAGAACTATCGGTACTACCATCATCAATAAAAATGATTTCATAAGAAAAATGATTGGAATGCATAACTTTTGCAATCCAATCATGTAACTCTGTTAAAGACTCTTGTTCGTTAAGTAGTGGTATGACTACTGATATATTCATGTATTATGCTTCTTTTTTCATTACTAATCCGCCAATAAGAGAATATATTAGACCAAAAAAAGCACTTAAAGCAATCCAAAAAGCACTTCCTAATAATGGATTAGAGAATTTTTTAATCATTACCATTTGTTGATCTACTAGTTCTTCCGTTAAATTAGGATTCTCTAAAAGTTTGTCTCTAGTTGCTTCCATAGCTAAACCTTGAAATTCTGGATCTATAATGTAATTGAAAATTAATCCGTAAACCGCAAATACTATTGCGCTAATAACGGCGATTAATAAACCTATTTTAATAGCTGATCCTAAACTCAAAAGATTAGCATTACTTTTTTTGTATTGGTTAATGGCATAAATAATTACCGTAGGAAATATTATATAATAGATATACATTGGCCATTGTTCCCCTTTAAGTTGTAAACCTGTTACATACATTAAAACAGAAATTAGAATTAATATTAGACCTAATACTAATCCGTAATTCTTAGCAAAACTGCCAACTGATACATTTTGTGATTCCATAATTATTTTTTGGTTTTTTAGTTTATAGAATTGTTAGTAAACAAATATAACAAAACGTTACATTTTATTCCCACGAAAGTGGGAATCTTAATAAAATTAAGCAATATTTGTATAATAGAAAGACGTAATCTTATTCCTTTGAAATGGCTTTTTTTTAGGTTTTAATAATTTAATTGAATAATTTTCGTAAAAAGTATTGTGCATTAGTAAAAAATTCTTAAATTTGCACCTCAAAATTAGTAAGAAATTAAAGCATTTAGCGATGAGAAAAGGTATACATCCAGAAAATTATAGATTAGTAGCGTTTAAAGATATGTCAAATGAAGATGTGTTTTTAACTAAATCTACTGCAAATACGTCAGAAACTTTAGAAGTTGATGGTGTTGAATATCCATTAGTAAAAATGGAAATTTCAAGAACATCTCACCCGTTTTACACAGGTAAATCTAAATTAATAGATACAGCTGGACGTATTGATAAGTTCAAAACTAAATACGCTAAGTTCAAAAAATAATTTAGCTTATAGATATTTTATTAAAGCCTTTCAAAATATTGAAAGGCTTTTTTGTTTTTAATATTTAAACTACTTTTGATTTATACTTAAATTTTAGAAAAATGAATTACATTCTTTTTGATGGTCCTTCTCGTAATCAGTTACTTCCATTTACATATACGCGTCCAGTTGCAGATATTCGTGTAGGTATTTTAACGATTAGAGAAAAATGGGAAAAGCATTTAGGTTCAACAACCACTACAATTACGGAAGATTATTTATCTGAAAAATATCCAATGGTTGAAATGGAAGAAAATGTAATGATTAACGCTTCTTATCTTCCAGATTATGAATTGGTGGAAATGATTAAAGCTTTAGAAGAAAATCAAGCCATTTTTAATGACGAAGAAGTGATTGCTTTTTTCATTAAAGAAGCCCAAGAAGATATAGATTTAAGTACTTACGATGCTATTGAGTATAATCAAGAAATATTAAAAATCGAAAATACTTGGGATATATTCTCTAAAAACGGAGAAGCAATTCAAGAAGACTTTGAGTTTTTAACCAAAGGGAGAAAGTCACAACCAATACCGAGTTCTAATAATATAATTGGTGCAGAAAATATTTTTATAGAAGCAGGAGCAAAGCTGGAATTTGCAACTTTAAACGCTAGTTCTGGTCCAATTTATATTGGAGAAGATGCAGAAATTATGGAAGGAAGTATTATTCGTGGCCCTTTTGCATTATGCAACCATGCAACCGTTAAAATGGGTGCCAAAATTTATGGTCCAACAACAGTAGGACCACATAGTAAAGTTGGTGGTGAGGTTAATAATTCTGTGCTTTTTGGCTATTCTAATAAAGGACATGATGGCTTTTTAGGAAACTCTGTTTTAGGCGAATGGTGTAATTTAGGAGCAGATACAAACAATTCTAATTTAAAAAATAATTACGCAGAAGTTAGACTCTGGAGTTATGAAACGGAAGGTTTTGCAAGAACTGGTTTGCAGTTTTGCGGGCTCATGATGGGAGATCACAGTAAATGTGGTATTAATACCATGTTTAATACTGGCACAGTTGTTGGAGTTTGCGCTAATATATTTGGAAGCGGTTTTCCAAGAAATTTTGTGCCAAGTTTTTCCTGGGGAGGAAATAGCGGTTTTACAACATACTTAACTAAAAAAGCTTTTGAAGTGGCTTCTGTAGTTATGTCTAGAAGAGATATTGACTTTACAGAAGAGGATAAAGCAATTTTAGAGCATGTTTTTGAAGACACTAAAAAATGGCGAAGTAGTTATTAAGTTATTTACTATTGTACTAATTATTTATGAGAAATACATTTTGGGTTTGTTTTATAGTGCTTTCATGCATTACTATTAAAGGGGTTGCACAAAACGATACAATTAAAATTGTTAATTTAGAAGTTAATGATGAAAACAATCACTTTGGAGTTTCTTATTTAGAAGATAACAAAATTGTTTTTACATCTAATCTATTAAACAAAAGAGGGAAACAAGAATTCCTTAATGATACACCATTAGTAACTTTATATCAAGGTGAAATAGATGGGGAAGGAGAAATTATTAATGTTGTTCCCTTGCCAAGTAAGTTCAATCGTTCTGCTTTTAATATGTCAGCGTCCGCTTTTTATACTACAGATAAAAAATACATTGCGATTACTACCAATGTTTATAATACAACAAGAAACGCTAATTTATCCCAAAAAGCTTCTAAATTACGAATTGAAATAGGTGAATATGTAGAAGGTATTGGGTGGACAAATTTTAAAGTACCATCTTTTTGTAATCCAAGATCTTCTTATGGTCATCCTGCCGTTAGTCCCGATGGAAAGTACATGTATTTTGTGTCTACTATGCGCGGTACTCTTGGTGGTACAGATATTTTTAGAGTTACTATTAATGAAAATAATGTATTTGGAAAACCAGAAAATTTAGGTTCAAAAGTAAACACTAGAAAAAAAGAACTTTTTCCGTTTATAGGAAAAGATAATGCGCTATATTTTTCATCGAATAGACCAGAAGGAAAAGGGAAGATGGATATTTATAAAAGTGAATTTCTTGAAGATGGTACTTTTGGTGAAGCACAGTTATTAGAAGAACCTATAAACTCAAAGTATGATGATTATAGCTTTATGCTTAATGACGACTTAAAATCGGGTTACTTTTCTTCAGCTAGGCCAAAAGGAAAAGGAGGAGATGATTTGTATTATTTCTTCACCAATTAGTGCTTCCAATGCGTTGTTTCTTTTAGTATTTTATATATAATAATTCTAAATTAATTGATTTTTTTTATTTTTAGATAGGTAGTTATTGTTTTTTGGTTTAAGTTGCTGTAAATTAAGTCCCAAAGCTTAAAATAATACTTAGCCATTACATATTTATGTTTATTTTAAAAAATAAATTATACTTTTCCGTTCTATATTTTTCCATTCTTATAATTGATATAATAGTAAAATTAGGACTGGATACCATTCCTTTTCGATTTATTACCAAGCCTTTAATAGTGATTTCTTTAGCTTTGTTTTATTGGATTAATGCTAAAGAAAATTCTAAGAAAAAGTTTGTTTTCATGATTTTAGCCTTATTCTTTTTTCTTTTAGGAGATATCTTTTTAATATTTAAAGACGTTTCTTTTCTTTTTTCTTTAGGAATGTTAGGTTTTATTTTGGGAAAACTGTTTTATACTTTTAGATTTTCTAATCAAAATGATTTTAAATTAGTTAGACTACTTCCAATCGTTGTTTTTTGCTTTGTTTACATATTTGTTGTGTTAAATATTATATATGATAATTTAGGGAAGTATTTTTTTCCTGTCTTAATTTACTTGTTTGTAGCAATGCTTACCTTGCAATTTGCTTATTTAAGAAAATCTGGAGTAGATACTAAAAGTTACTTAACGGTTGGTATTGGAATTTTATTTTCTGTTATGGCAGATTCTATAGCCGTTTTAGCGCAGTTCTATCATAATAACTTTTTTTATGATTATATAACGGTTATCTTATTCTATGGTATTTCCCAATATTTAATCGTAATGGGTATTATTGAAGAAAAAAATAAAACAGAAAATAGCTTTTATGAAGATGTTAGATTAGGAATCTAATGGATTAATTTTTAGATACTTGTTTTAATTCTAATAAATTAATTGGATTTATACCCAAGCCATGTACTTCTTTTCTTGTAAAACGTACCACTTCATCATAAAACATAGCAATTATAGGAGATTCTTGCATTACTAAAGAATCCATTTTAGCATATAGTTTTTCTCTGTGTAAAGTATTTGTTTCCGTAAAAGCTTGTTCATACCAAAGGTCAAATTGCTCGTTTTTAAAATGGGTGTAATTCGGTCCGTTTGGCGCAAAATTCTTGCTGTAATATAACGAAAGGTAATTTTCTGCATCCGGATAATCGGCGACCCAACTCGCTCTAAACATGTCAGTTTTTCCATTCGCCTTTGCTTCTTTTAAGGCAGAAGCAGGAACCACATCTACCTTAATATTTAATCCTGTTTTTTTTAGCTCTCTTTGAATATATTCACAAAAGCTTAAATAATTTCCAGTGGTAGTAAGTGTTATCTCCGGATTTTTGTTTCCGGTTTCCTTTATATATTGTGCAACCAAATTTCTTGCCTTTTCTGGCTGATAATTATAACCAGTATTCGCATTATAACCAGGGAGTCCTTTCGGAATAAAACCACCATTTGCAGGAATACCAATCCCATTTCTTAAATAGGTCATCATTTTCTTTCTGTCAAAACCAAAATTTACAGCTTGCCTAAGGATTTTGGATTGTACTTCGGGGATTTCACTTTCCATATAAAAACCAAGATATTCTGTGTTTAAATATGGACCGCGAATCATATGAACATCAGCAGCGTATAACTCACGAAGTGTACCAGTAGCCGTTAAAATTTCATCTTTATACGAAGCATCTAAACCAGATACAAAATCTAAATTTCCTTGCGCAAATTGTAAAAATTCACTTTGCTTATCAGGCAAAAAAGTAATAGCAACTGCTTCCAGATAGGGCAAGGTGTATCCTTCAGCATCTTTTTCAAAATAATTGGAATTCTTTCTAAAAACGAGTTTAATATTTTCTTCCCAACGTTTAAAGACAAAAGGACCAGTTCCAATTGGGTTTGCTCTAAAGTCACTTCCATAATGCTTAACAATTTCTTTAGGTACTACAGAACAATATTTCATGGTAAGCAATCCTAAAAAAGCAGGAAAAGGTTGTTTTAATTGTATCTGAAAAACAGAATCGTTTATAGCTTTAAAATTTTCGACTTTATTTAAAACCCAACTTCCAGACGAGGCTACTTTTTTATCTTTTAGACGATTTAAGCTGTATTCAAAATCATCAGCTATAACAGTTCTAGTAGAATCTTTTCCAAAAAGAATATGTTTATGAAAATTTACATCCTCGCGAAGTGTAAAAGAGTAGGTAAGGGCATCGGGAGAAATAGACCAACTTTTAGCAATACAAGGTTGCACGTTTAAGTCTTCATCCATTTGTACTAAACCATTAAAAAGTTGATTAATGGCCCAAATATCGGCATTGTCTTTCGCAAAAGCCGGATCTAAAGAACCAATATTTTTATGTTCGTTATATCTAAATACAGAAGATGTATTATTTGTGTTTTCTTGACAAGAGTATAATACAAAAACACCAAAAAATAATGCGTACTTATTCAAAGTAACTTTTATAAAGAGTTTAATCTGTTTTAACATATAGTTTATTAGTTGTAAATTTGCAACTTGGTAAAAATACAAGAATGAACGTTACTAAAAAAGTCGCATTTTATACTTTAGGTTGTAAACTTAATTTTTCGGAAACATCTACTATCGCAAGAAACTTTAACGATGAAGGTTTTGATCGCGTAGATTTTAAGGAAAAGGCGGATATATATGTGATTAATACATGTTCTGTAACAGAAAATGCAGACAAACGATTTAAAACGATCGTGAAACAAGCGCAAAAGAGTAATCCAGATGCCTTTGTTGCGGCAGTAGGTTGTTATGCACAGCTTAAACCACAGGAGTTGGCAGATGTGCATGGTGTCGATTTAGTGCTCGGTGCCACCGAAAAATTTAAAATCACAGATTATATAAATGATCTTTCTAAAAATGATTTTGGAGAAGTGCATTCTTGCGAAATTGAAGAAGCAGACTTTTATGTGGGTAGCTATTCTATTGGCGACAGAACACGTGCTTTTTTAAAAGTACAAGATGGTTGTGATTATAAATGTACTTATTGTACCATTCCTTTAGCACGAGGTATTTCTAGAAGTGATGAACTTTTGAATGTACTTAAAAATGCAAAAGAAATTTCAGAAAAAGGTATTAAAGAAATTGTACTTACCGGCGTTAATATTGGTGATTATGGTAAAGGGGAATTTGGTAATAAAAAGCATGAACACACGTTCTATGAGCTTGTTCAGGCGTTAGACCAAGTAGAAGGTATAGAGCGTTTACGTATTTCTTCTATCGAACCTAATTTACTTAAAAATGAAACCATAGATTTTGTTGCTAAAAGTAGAACTTTTGTTCCTCATTTTCATATTCCTTTGCAAAGCGGAAGCAATGAGATTTTAAAACTAATGCGAAGAAGATACATGAAAGAATTGTATGTAGATCGCGTTAGCAGAATAAAACAAGTGATGCCACATGCGTGTATTGGTGTGGATGTAATTGTTGGTTTTCCTGGTGAAACAGACGACATGTTTTTAGAAAGCTATAACTTTTTAAATGAACTAGATATTTCTTATTTACACGTTTTTACGTATTCGGAAAGAGATAATACCGTTGCAGCTACTATGGAAGATGAAGTACCTAAAAACGTGCGAGCAAAACGTAGTAAAATGTTACGTGGTTTGTCTGTAAAGAAAAGAAGAGCATATTATGAAAGCCAGATTGGTAGTTCTAGAAGGGTTTTATTTGAAAGTGAGAATAAAGAAGGATATATTCATGGTTTTACAGAAAACTATGTAAAAGTGAAAGCACCTTGGAATCCTGAATTAGTAAATACATTACAAGACGTAACACTTACTAAAATTGATGATGACGGAATAGTACGGTTTGATTTTATAAAAGAATTGGTATAAAAAAACGGAAGCATTTGCTTCCGTTTTTTAATAGTAAACAAGTAATTAGATACTTGTTAAATTCTTAAACCTACAGGTAACATGCTTTTGTATTGCCTATTTTTTCTAATAAACTTGGCTATTTCCGGACTGGTAGGAACAACGCTTAGGTTTCTTTCTTCAATATTTTTTAGAACAAGTACTATAAATTCATTTTGAAAATCTTCAGAAAATAAGTTTTCAGGAATTATAAGTTTGGTTAAAAATATTTTTCTTTCTTGAAGGGAATATTCAATTTTTGCTAATTCATCTTCAATTTTTAATTCATATTGACGTAAGAAGTCATTATCAATTAATTCAGCTGCATCAATCATAATTAATTTGTTTTAATTCAATAGAAAAATAAGGAGTCAAAACTTTTTTGCATAGTTTTGTGCAGTAAATTTACGAAAATTAATCGGTTATTTATAGTTATTAAGAACTTAAAAACTAATGAATCAAGAACTTATACATGTGTATTTAATGCCTGGAATGGCTGCTAATCCTACTATTTTTGAAAATATAAAATTGCCAGAAGACCAGTTTCAAATACATTGGTTAGAATGGGTAATTCCTCATAAAAATGAATCTATAAGTGATTATGCAAAACGTATGACGCTTTTTATTAAAGAGGATAATGTGGTTTTACTAGGTGTTTCTTTTGGAGGTATCTTAGTGCAAGAAATGAGTAAGCATATTAAGCTACGAAAACTTTTTGTTGTATCTTCTGTGAAAACTATGCATGAGTTGCCAAAACGTATGAAACTTGCAAAGCATACCAAAGCTTATAAAATTTTACCAACTAGTTTAGCTGGTAATATAGATGCCATAGCAAAATATACATTTGGTAAAAGTGTGGCGAAAAGAGTAGAGCTTTATAAAAAATATATGTCAGTAACTAGCACTGCCTATTTAGATTGGGCAATTGAGCAAGTAGTATGTTGGCAGCAAGATAAACCAATACCAGGAGTGATTCATATTCATGGGGATAAAGACATGGTTTTTCCATATAAACATATTACAGATTGTATCACTGTTAAAGGAGGAACGCATATCATGATTATTAATAAATATAAGTGGTTTAATGAAAATTTGCCAAAATTGATATTACAGTAATTTCTGGCGTAAATTTTGCTAGATATTATTTAACTTTATAAAAAAAAATCAAGGACTATGAAAAGGATTAAAAATGCACTCGCACTAGTTGGGTTATTTGGGATATGCGGGATGTGTGTTTTTGCATTGCAAGATGCGCCAACGGATGAGAATTTTGAAAAAAAGATAATAAACGATTATAACGTTTACGCGTTACAAGTCCCTAGTTATTTGGATTTTGCAGGAGAGCAAGTCCCATTACATAATCCAGATATTTTAGAACGTATGGATAGAGAATTGTTAGTAAATACATACTGGCAATCTAATGGGTTTTTAATGTTTAAACGTGCACGAAAATACTTTCCTATAATAGAACCTATTCTTGCAAAACATGGTATTCCTGACGATTTTAAATACTTAGCAGTTATTGAGAGCGGACTAACAAATGCAAGATCACATGCTGGAGCAAGTGGGGTTTGGCAAATAATGAAAGGTACCGGAAGAGAATATGGTTTAGAAGTAAATGATAATGTAGATGAACGCTATAATATTGAATTAGCAACAGAGGTTGCTTGTGTGTACTTAAAAAAATCTAAAGAGAAATTAGGCTCTTGGACGCTTGCAGCTGCTGGATATAATGCTGGAATGGCTGGAATGGCACGAAGGTTAAAAGAACAAGATGTCTCTGGTTATTACGATTTACTTTTAGGAGAAGAAACGGGGCGTTATGTATTTAGAATTGTGGCATTAAAAGAAATTTTAAGTCATCCAGATAAATATGGTTTTAATTTTAGAGATAAAGATCTTTATAGTTATATACCTACTTATAAAGTAGAAGTAGATACTGTGGTAACCGATTTTGCAAGTTTTGCTAAAGGATTTGGTATAAACTACAAAATTCTTAAAATACACAATCCGTGGTTGCGTGAACCAAAATTAAATAACGCATCTAGAAAAAAATATTTAATAGATATTCCGCGTGAAGGGTATTATAAAACGAACCCTTAAATAAATAGGTGTTTATAAAAAAAGGAATAGCTTTAAGTGTAAAGCTATTCCTTTTTTTTGTTTAAAAATGTAGCAATCTTTCATTTACTAAATAGTTTGTTAAAATTATCTAATTTAAGGGCGTACCAAGTATTTATTCCTATATATTTGCCGACTTAAATTAATTATCAAGAATCTCGAAAGGAGATAGCAACCTGCAATAACAAGCAAGGTGCTAAAGCGATAAGCCAATATTTTGGAAAAAATGTTAATTCAATTTCTTCTCTATTTGCTTTTTGTCTTCTTAACATTAAAAAGAAAAATGGCAAAACCTAATCACATTACACCAAGTTTTAAAGCACTAATTCCCTTATTTGTATTTGTATTTACTTTTTTAGGCGTTGGTTTATACCAAAACGACTTTTATGCACTTCCAGCTCCTATAGCAGTTATCTTGGGTATTATAGTCGCCTTTTTAATGTTTAAACAATCGGTTAACTCTAAAATTAAAACCCTTTTAAAAGGCTGTGGAGATGATAAAATACTAACCATGTGTTTAATCTATTTATTAGCAGGAGCTTTTGCGGCTATTACTAAAGCTACAGGAAGTGTGGATGCTATTGTAAATCTAGGTTTAGACTTTATAGCTATTGAGTATATTTATTTTGGTGTGTTTATTATTGCAGCTTTTTTATCTGTTTCTACGGGAACCTCAGTAGGTGCGATTGTTACCTTAGCACCAATTGTTATAGGGATTGCAGATCAAGGAGGAACATCGCTAGCAGTACTTTGTGGTGCATTACTAGGTGGTTCTATGTTTGGAGATAATTTGTCTGTAATATCTGACACTACTATTGCAGCAACACAATCTCTGGGTTGTAAAATGAGTGATAAGTTTAAAGAGAATATAAAAATAGCACTTCCAGCAGCTATTATTACTTCTATAATTTTAGTGGTTCAAGGTTTTGATTTGGAAAGTAATATTACGGAAGATGTAATTTACAACTACTCTGTAATAAAAATACTACCTTATATTTTAGTTATTTTACTTTCCGTTTTTGGAGTAAATGTTTTTGTAACCCTTCTTTTAGGAATTATTTCTGGAGGTATATTAGGCTTGTTTTATGGAGACTTTACACTGATAGAATCTACCAAAATTGCATATTCTGGGTTTACTAGTATGACCGAAATATTTTTACTTTCTTTATTAACAGGAGGTTTGGCTGCTTTAGTAGAAAAAAATGGAGGAATAGAGTATGTTTTAAATAAAATTAAAACCTTAATTAAAAGTAAAAAATCTGCTCAATTTGGTATTGCAGGCTTAGTAAGTACCATAAATGTTGCTATTGCTAATAATACGGTATCTATTATTATAGCGGGGTCTATTGCTAAAACTATTAATGATGAATATGCTTTAGATAATAAGAAAACAGCTTCTATTCTAGATGTTTTTGCTTGTATTACGCAAGGACTATTGCCTTATGGGGCACAAGTCTTAATGATTTTAAGCTTTTCTCAAAGCAAAATTAGCTATATCGATTTGGTAGAAAATACATGGTACTTACTATTACTATTAGTAAGTACCATTTTATTTATTTTTTTTAGAACGAATAAAAAACAGGTAATTCAATAAGAATTATCTACTTTTTCTTTTTTGCGAACGCATAGAACCACCTTGACCATAATGTTGATTTGGTGCTTGTGCGCGCTTCATATTATCTTTCATCATTTTAATCTGATCTTTTAGCATATCGCGCTTGTCTAATTTTTCAGCTTCCTTTAAAAGTAATTGCGCTTCTTGCTTCCTTCTTTTAGTAAAAGCAATACCAGCTAAATTTAATTTTGCCATCGCTAAATCATGATCCATAGATAAGCCAAGAGAAATTGCTTTTTTAAATCGTTTTTCAGCTTCACCCATATCGGTTTGGCTAACCATAATACCTTTAAGGTAATTAAAATAACCTTCCTGTTTTTTCACTAAAGCAGCCGTCGGATTTTTAATTTTATCTAACCATTTGTTGGCTCCTTCAAAATCTTGCTTACGTAATTTTAAAAAAGCTAATAAAATAATTTCGTTTTTAAAGTATAAGAAAATGAAGATTAACGACAGTAAAATAAACATAATACCATTACCAATATAACCTTCTATAAACTGCCAAACAGCGACTCCTATTATACCTGCGGCAATAATTAACTTGAAATTTTTGTTGTACATTTTTTACTAAAATTTGTGGATTACAAAGAAACTAAATTTTTATGAAAAACACTGCTTTATAAATTTCAAAAAAATATTTATATTTTGGTTTGTTAAATAAAAAAGGCTTTGTATATTTGCGCGCACATTTGAGGAAACTCAACACTGAGAAAATTTATAATTAAGAAGATTTAAAAAAATAAGACAATGCCAAAAAGAACGTTCCAACCATCAAAAAGAAAGAGAAGAAACAAACACGGTTTCAGAGAAAGAATGGCATCTGCTAATGGAAGAAAAGTACTTGCACGTAGAAGAGCTAAAGGAAGAAAGAAATTGTCTGTATCAACGGAAACAAGACATAAAAAATAATGATTAACAATTGTTAATATATAAAAGGCGTTACTTAGGTGTAACGCCTTTTTTTATATCTAATAAATAGTATTTTTGCAACACACTATAATTAAATAAAATGCCAAAAAACACGCAACTAAAATCGATTTTAATTATTGGTTCTGGACCAATTGTTATTGGGCAAGCCTGTGAGTTTGATTATTCAGGAACTCAAGCCTTACGCTCCTTAAGAGAAGATGGTATAGAAACCGTTTTAATTAATTCTAATCCTGCAACTATCATGACAGATCCTTCTATGGCAGATCATGTGTACTTGTTGCCTTTAACCAGTAAGTCTTTAATTCAAATTTTAAAAGAACATCCGCAAATTGATGCTGTTTTGCCAACAATGGGCGGACAGACAGCTTTAAACTTATGTATTGAAGCAGATGAAAAAGGGATTTGGAAAGATTTTGGTGTAGAAATTATTGGTGTAGATATTGACGCTATTAATATTACCGAAGATAGAGAGAAGTTTAGAGAGCTAATGCTTAAAATTGGTATTCCAATGGCGCCTCAGGCTACTGCAACTTCCTATTTAAAAGGAAAAGAAATCGCACAAGAGTTTGGTTTTCCTTTAATTATTAGAGCTTCCTTTACTTTAGGTGGAGCAGGAGCGTCTTTTGTACATAAAGAGGAAGACTTTGATGAGTTATTAACCCGCGGATTAGAAATTTCTCCAATCCATGAGGTAATGATTGATAAAGCATTAATAGGTTGGAAAGAATATGAATTAGAACTTTTACGTGATGCTAATGATAATGTAGTAATTATCTGTTCTATTGAAAATATGGATCCTATCGGGATTCATACTGGAGATTCTATTACCGTTGCTCCAGCAATGACATTAAGTGATACAACCTATCAGAGAATGCGCGATATGGCAATTCATATGATGCGTAGTATTGGTGATTTTGCTGGTGGTTGTAATGTGCAATTCGCTGTAAGTCCGGATGAAAACGAAGATATAATCGCTATTGAGATTAATCCTCGTGTTTCGCGTTCTTCCGCATTAGCGAGTAAAGCAACAGGATATCCTATTGCAAAAATTGCTGCTAAATTAGCTATTGGTTATCACTTAGATGAATTACAAAACCAAATTACAAAATCTACTTCTGCTTTATTTGAGCCTACTTTAGATTATGTAATTGTGAAAATACCACGTTGGAACTTCGATAAATTCGAAGGTAGCGATAGAACACTCGGACTTCAAATGAAATCTGTAGGAGAAGTCATGGGTATTGGTCGTTCTTTTCAAGAAGCATTACATAAAGCAACACAATCTTTAGAGATTAAACGTAATGGTTTAGGCGCAGATGGAAAAGGATATAAAGACTATGATCAAATTGTAAGCAAGCTGAAACATGCAAGCTGGGATCGTGTTTTTGTTATTTATGACGCTATCCAAATGGGAATTCCTTTAAGTAGAATTCATGAGATTACTAAAATTGACATGTGGTTCTTAAAGCAATATGAAGAATTATATATGCTTGAAAAAGAAATTTCAACTTTTAAAGTGGAAACCATTCAAAAAGATTTATTGCTAGAAGCTAAACAAAAAGGGTATGGTGACAGACAAATAGCACACATGCTTGGTTGTTTAGAAAGTCAGGTTTATAATAAACGGGAAGAATTAGGTGTTAATAGAGTGTATAAATTAGTGGACACTTGTGCTGCAGAGTTTAAAGCAAAGACTCCTTATTATTACTCTACGTTTGAAAATGATGTAGAAACGGCAGACGGAAAACGCTATGCAGATAATGAAAGTGTGGTTTCCGATAAAAAGAAAATTATAGTGCTTGGTTCTGGTCCAAATAGAATTGGTCAAGGTATCGAGTTTGATTATTGTTGTGTGCATGGTGTTTTAGCTGCCGCGGAATGTGGTTACGAAACCATCATGATTAACTGTAATCCAGAAACGGTTTCTACCGATTTTGATACTGCAGATAAATTATACTTCGAACCTGTTTTTTGGGAACATATCTATGATATCATCAAACACGAAAAACCGGAAGGTGTAATCGTACAACTTGGTGGACAAACCGCTTTAAAGCTTGCTGAAAAACTAGATAGATATGGAATCAAGATTATTGGTACCACATATCAAGCTTTAGATTTAGCAGAAGATAGAGGTTTGTTTTCTAATATGTTGAAAGAAAATAATATTCCGTATCCAGAATTTGATATTGCTACAACTGCAGACGAAGCATCGGCAATTGCAGATGTTTTAGACTTTCCAATATTGGTAAGACCTTCTTATGTACTTGGTGGACAAGGAATGAAGATTGTAATAAATAAACAAGAACTAGAAAAACACGTTGTTGATTTATTAAGAAGAATGCCAGGAAATCAATTACTTTTAGATCATTATTTAGATGGTGCAATAGAAGCAGAAGCAGATGCTATTTGTGATGGCGAAAATGTCTATATCATTGGTATTATGGAGCATATTGAACCTTGTGGAATTCACTCTGGAGATAGTAATGCAACATTGCCTCCTTTTAATTTAGGAGAGTTGGTTATGCAACAAATAAAAGACCACACTAAAAAAATTGCATTAGCATTGAATACGGTGGGTTTAATAAATATTCAGTTTGCTATTAAAGATGAAATCGTGTACATTATTGAAGCGAATCCTAGAGCATCACGTACGGTTCCTTTTATTTCTAAAGCATATGGTGAACCTTATGTTAACTATGCAACTAAAGTGATGCTAGGAGAGAAGAAGGTTACCGATTTTGACTTTAAACCACAATTAAAAGGGTACGCAATTAAGCAACCTGTGTTCTCCTTTAACAAGTTTCATAATGTAAATAAACAACTTGGACCAGAAATGAAAAGTACTGGAGAAAGTATACTTTTTATAGATGATTTAAAAGATGATGAGTTTTACAATTTATATTCTCGTAGAAAAATGTATTTGAGTAAATAGAACCCATACATATACTATATAAAAAGCGAAGTATTTAACTTAAATACTTCGCTTTTTTATGTTTTAATTTTTCGTTTTGCTTCCTTTTATTACGAGGCTATTTGAAATAGTATTCCTGTTAATATGGCAATTCCAAAACTAATAAGCGTACCAATTAATATGTATTCGGTAAGCTTTCGGTGTTTCGATTCTTTTAAATCTCCAAATCTAAAAACAGATTTTGCAGTGATTAAAAAACCAACAGCTTCCCAATGGTCTGTAACTATAAAAATGAAGACTAAAATACGCTCTAAAATTCCGATGTATTTACCAGCATCTTTAAGGGATTCATTACCTTCTGTAAGTTTCGAAATATCCCATTTAGAAAAAATGGTTTTCATGATTATGGAAACTGGTTGCGTTAAAAAAGCGAAACAGGTTATTAGGAGTAGGTTTTCTTCCGAAAAAATAGCTTTATAATCTAGTGCTGTATTGGTATATACAAAGTAGGTTATTATAATTACAGTAATATGAAGTACTTGATCTATAAAGAATAGGAGACGTTTTGTTTTTTTCTTTTGAATAATAAGCTTAATCGCATCTATAATAAAGTGTGTAATACCAATAATAAGTACGATTGGCCAAAGTGAAAGATCCCAAAGAATTACGAGTAATAATACAATATGAATTAATATATGAAAATATAGTTTCGGGGATTTTAACTTTTTGCGCTCTTTATCTTTAACCCATTTTTGTGGTTGTAAAAAGAAATCGCCTATAAAGTGCGCCAATAAAAGTTTAATAAGTAGTATCATAGCAAGCTGCTTATTTTTTTTATATACATGTTGTTTAACGCTAATATTTCATCCAAATTAGCTCGTTTAATACGTTTGCTAATGGCATTTTGATTGGTTCCTATTCGTTTTGCTAAATTTTCTTGCAAGGCTTTAGGGTTTTCTAAAGTTAATTTAACAATTTCTGCTGAATTCACTGTCCAATGATCCATACTAATTAAAGCCAATTTAAAATACAGGTTTAATTCATCATTAAGTATTTGCGATTTGGTTTTTATTTTAAGGTTTTGTTTTTCTTTTTTTAAGGTTTCAAAAGTTTCCCCAGAAAATATAAAAGCTTCGCCATTAGATTCTGTAACATCTTTGCCTTGATATGTTTTTTCGCCAATACCAATAGCCAATCTAACGTCTAATCCTTTTATCATTTTAATAGCTGCTTTTATGTAAATAGCAGCTTCAAAACTTTTGGTGACGTCTTTCATTTCTATTTGAAAACTATCGCCACGATAGATTTCCCAAAGTGTAGTATCTGTTTCTAAATACGATAGCGCAGCTTTTAAATGGCTAATCCAAACCTCCGGATTTGTTTGTCCGCGAGATTTAATGATGTCTCCTGTTAGTATGCTTGTCATTCTATTTTAAGTATAAATCACGTTATTCGGTGATAATTATAATTATCGTAGGATCCCGTGAGAATCAAATATATTCCTTTTTTATGGAATAATCAAATATATTCCCTTTTTGTGGAATAATTTAATTTATTCCTTTTTTAAGGAATAAATAGAGATATACCGTTTTTACGGAATATGAATAGAAAGAATATTAATTTGAAAAGTTATCCGGTAAATCAATACGAACACGATGGTCTTTTAAATCATTGAAATAATTTTCTAAAGAAAAATCTACATGATTAAATTCTTCTTGTCTAGCTCTATGATTTTCGTTACGATTTATTGCTTTTAAAAAACGAACTACTTCTTTTTTATCATTTAAGATTAAACCAGGAACAAGTACAGATTTACCTGCATCATCTTTGGCAACCATTGTAAAATACGAAGAGTTACAATGTTTAGTTTCACCGGTTCTAATGTTCTCTGCTTCTACGCGAATACCAACAACCATAGAGGTGCTACCAACATAATTAACAGATGCCTTCATGGTTACCAAATCACCAATTTCTATCGGACTTAAAAAATCAACGGTATTAACAGATGCAGTAACACAATAGGTTTCCGAATGTTTGGAACCACAAGCAAAAGCAATTTCATCCATCAAACTTAAAATATAACCACCATGAATTTTACCTCCAAAATTTGAGTGGGATGGTTGCATGAGCTGCGATATACTTATACGAGAGGAATCTACTGTCTTAAATCTTAGTTTCATATTAGTATCTATTATTTCGTGAGGTATCTTCCTCTACTTTGGTGATAAAATATTTGGTATCTCCTAACCAAAAGAAGGTTTTATAACGTTCAAAATACGTAAGTTTTACAAATTTACCTTGTAAACGATTTAATTCTTGGATGGCTTGCTCTTCTTTATCTTCTACCGAAAACTCAAATAGTTGTGCCTCAGATACACCTTGGCTAATTTCGCCTTCCCATGTTTTAAATAGAACTCCTTTGCTAGTAAATTTAACCAATTGTCCAGCTCGAACACCTTCGCTATACGTTGCAAAATATATAAAGCAGAAATATCCAGCTACTATAAGTACTATTGTAATTAGTGCTTTTATTAAAAATTTTATCATAATATGTATATGTTAATCGTCAGATGCAACGTGTTATATATTGCTTTAGTCTTCATGTCTTTTTTCTTTAATACCAATTTCCGTTTCCATTCTGTAAAAAAGACCAATAGCAGATAATAGGATTCCTAATAGTAATGTTATAATTATAATAAACATATCAAAATCTGGTTTATTTAGGATACTATAACCCGAAACTAACAAGACAATGCCAAAGCTAACTAAACCAACACCAATAACTAAGACTCTATAATACCGATAACGTAAAAACCATTTATATATAGTATCGATTTTTTTCTTATTCATTATCTTCTTTTGCTCTTTTTATAAATGTTTCAGGCAATGCTTTTTTTGCTTTAGCTCCTAGTTTTTTAATTTTTTCCACACTAGTAATTAGGTTTCCTTTTCCTTCCACCAATTTATTCATAGCCGAAGAGTAGTCTTTTTTAGCATCGTCAATTTTCTTTCCTACTCCTGTTAAATCGGTTACTAAACCATGAAATTTATCGTATAAAGCGCCAGCTTGCCTTGCAATTTCAATAGCATTTTGCTGTTGCTTTTCATTATTCCACATACTATCCACGGTTCTTAAAGTGGCTAATAAAGTAGATGGTGTCACAATAACAATATTTTTTTCAAAGGCTTTGTTATATATCGAGTTATCCGCATTTATAGCTACAGCAAAAGCAGGTTCTATTGGTATAAAAAGTAACACGAAATCCGGACTTTCAATATCGTATAAATCTTCGTATTTCTTTTCGGAAAGCTGATCTACATGTCTTCTAATCGAATTAATATGTGCTTTTAGGAAAACCTCACGTTCATCATCTTCGGCATTTACATAACGTTCATAATCTGTTAAAGACACTTTACTATCAATAATCATCTTTTTGTTATCTGGTAAATGTAAAACAATATCCGGAAGCACGCGCGAGCCATCTTCTCTAGTGAAATTTTGTTGTACAAAATACTCTCTATCTTTTTCTAAACCAGATTTTTCAAGAACGCGTTCTAATACCAATTCGCCCCAATTTCCTTGCATTTTACTATCGCCTTTTAAAGCGCGAGTTAGGTTGGTTGCTTCTTTGGTCATCTGTTGGTTTAAGTCTTTTAAACCTAATAATTGCTCTTTTAAAGCAGAATGCATGCTGATACTTTCCTTTTGGGTATCGTCTACTTTCTTTTCAAATAGTTGAATTTTTTCTTGTAGTGGATTTAAAATGTTTTTGATGTTTTCTTTATTCTGAAGGGTGAATTTTTCCGATTTGGCATCTAGAATTCTAGTAGCAAGATTTTCGAAATCCGTACGAAGCTGTTTTTGGCGTTCTTCTAATTCTTCATCTTTTTTAAGATTTAGTTTTTGAAGGTTTTCATATTCAGAATTTCTTCGCGCTAATTCGGTATTTAAAAAATCCTTTTCCCGACGAATATCTTCACGTTCTACTTCCATTTTGGAAAGTGTTTCCTTTAGCTGCACTAACTGATTTTCAAAATTCTGATTTTGCTTTAGGTTTTCAGCTTCCGAAAATTGCTTAAAGTCATTAAGCTGTTGTTGTAAGTTATTGTTGCGTTCTTCTAAGGTGCTTTTTTCGCTTTTACTTTTCAGTTTTGTGAATAGCATTCCTAAATAAGCACCAATTGCTGCCGAAATTATAATAGCAAGAAGGAGAAGGAGGTTGTCGTTCATAATTTTTTGAATGTATTAATGTAAAAGTAAGAAATTATAAGGGTTATAATTTTTAGATTATAAATCTTTTTTAACATTTGAAAAATCATACTTCTTCATTGTTTTTTGAAGTATTTTCCAATGATTACGTAGTTGTCTTTTTATTTCTGGAGCTTCTAATTCATCTGAAGCTCTGTAAGCATATCTTAAATAGTTTCCTCTAAATTTTCTGTCAAATGCTTCAGTTTTTGTTTTACCATTAATAAAGTCTGTTCTTTTAGCAGGAAGCATTCTAGATTTTTCACCTTTATAGGAGAATAATCGATAAATTTTTCTTTTAAAAATAGGAGCTTCATCCAAAAGATGCTTTTCCTTAATAACTTCGACTCTTTTATGTTTGCGCTTAATAGTTTCTTTCATTTCTCTATAAAACTTAGCTAAGTTTTTAGATTTAATTAAAGTTTGATAACCATAAAACTCAAAACCTAAGTAATTTAAAGGTATGTTTTCTTTTGGCGAATTATCTGTTTCAATCTTGTAAGATTGTAAGCGCCCTTCATTTATTTTAAAAAGTGTTTTTTCTGTTTTTTCTAATGAAACAGTTAGTTTGTTTTTTACCATTTCACTTTTAACAAAATCTTCAATTCGTGTTATTTGATTTTCATTACAAATCATAACAATATCGTCGGAATATCTTCTGTAAAACACATCATGTTTTAATGTTAATTCATTGATAACAGACTCATCGAAGGTAAGCATATAAATATTAGCTAATAAAGCACTAATAGGTAAACCTTGTGGTATTCCCATTAATTTTTTATCATCATCCTTTTTTTGATTTTTATGGATAATAATATCAGAGCCTATTAGGTCTTTTATACTTTCAAAAAAAGTATGTTTTCCATTTTTTCTGTGCTTTGATAACTCTTTTTCATCAAAATGACCATTTTTAGTCTTTAAATCTTTAAGCTTTACATAGCTAAATCTTGTAGTAGCTTTAAATAGATTAAAATGATCTTTGGGTAAGGTTTTATATCCTAAAATTTTTGCCCAAGCTAGTTTTAGTTTTTTATGGTTTAAACTAGGGAAGAAGTTTTCTATATCTAAAACTAAAGCAACACAGTTTTCTCTTTTTTTTATTTCATCAAAAACATCTTTAGCAAAATGAACGTTGTTCTTAAATTTTACTTTATCATCAGTCTCTATCTGTCTGTAAGCAGTAATTGAATTTGAAAGTAAACTGTTTTTATTTAGATAAGCTTCATATTTTGGAGTGATAATTTGTTGTGTGTAATACGAATAGACGTGAGCATCTAAATGTGTGGCATATAGAATTTCTCTAATTTTTGTATTAGATACTATTTCTCCATTTTTAAGTTTTTTGTGAGAACGTCTTTCTTCTCCATTAAAATCAGATAACTTATAACGTCTCTGTTTTATTTCTTTAAATATTAAAGGAGAAAAGGAGTGTTTTGCTACTTTTTTAGTATTGGAAACATAACGCTCAATATTTTTTCTAATAGACATTGGAGTCTTATTAGTAAAATGTGGATAACCTCTGTCTTTAAACCAATCTTTTTGTTTCGTCATAATAAAAAAGAAAGTAAGATTATTCTCGCTCGGAATTTAATTCATCAAACGTTACATCAATAAATGATTGAACCATTAACCGTATTCACGATTCCCGATGCCATGTTACGTATATTTACCACTGAAGGTAGAACTACTGATAATAATAATCAATACCTTAATAACGATGAAATTTAATATTCTAAAGTCACTTAAGTACACTCCTTTACCCTTTAAAGGGAAAGTAGTAATAGTATCTTTTCTGAAATTAGTAAGCACAAAATTAATTATGTGCTTGCTAATGAAGAAAATTTATGTAATAACTAATCCACGTATTTATTATCCCTTAAATCAAGGTTTGGATTAATTGAAATTAAAAAATTTCAACTGTTCAATAAATGTTTAATAAATGTCTAAAGAACTCTCTTACTTTCTGAAGTAAATATATTAAATTTAAACAAATAACTAATTTTTGTTTTATGAGTGATTATAAAAAGTGTTTTGGAGTAGGTGATTTAGTTGTATTTAAAACACATCCTTTACTTAAAAACTATAGAATAAAAGGTGATGGTAAGTATGTGCCTCCTATAATGATTGTTAAAGAAGTTTTCTTTGAAAATAATAAAAAGATAACAAATGATGAGATTACCGGTAGAAAAATAAGTGAAAAAACGAAATATACTTGTGTTTTTTTTAACGATTCAAAAAGTGAATTTGTTGAATCAAATCACTATCAAAGTGAATTGTTAGGATTTGATAATTTGAAAATAGAAAGAATAAATAAAGATGGTTCTATAAGTTATAATTCAGATACTATAATAAAAGAAATAAAAAATTATGGAGAATTGGAATACGTTTTTTCTGAGATTGTTAGATTTAAAACAAAAAAACTAGAAATTTATAAAAAGAGATCTTCGAAAAAAATTCCAATTAATAATAAAGGAAAAGTTGATGAGAAGAAAATTAAAAGTATTGTACAATATGTTGTGAATTATACGACACCTGATTTTTTAATAAGTGGATATAAAAAGAATGACGTAACAAACTTATATTATCCAAATGGTAATCCAAAGAGATTAGTTTCTGATTCTTTATTAAAAGTAAAATGGTTTAATCCATTTCAAAATAAATTTAGTGAACAGTTTTTGCCTATAGAATTTTTTACAAATAAAATGATACTTGAAAAAGAAGAGAGTCCTTCTTTTTCAGAAGGTTTAGGAGAGGAAGAGTAAGATTTATTTTTTTACTCGAAAACTCCCCGTATTTGCATCAAAAGCAATTAAATCTTCTGGAAATAAAGTATTAAAAGTTCCTTGTGCAATGAGTGTACAAGGTGTATTGGAGATCACTTCGGTTTTAGTCATGACAATCATAGTATCACACAATTGAATAGCTAAATCTATTTCATGCGAAGAAAATAAAATCGTTTTCCCCGTTTCTTTCACCAATTTTTGAAGCAGTTTTAAAATGTATGCTTTGTGATACATGTCTAAATGCGTGGTTGGTTCATCTAGAATAATAAGGTCTGTATCTTGAGCTAAAGCACGTGCAATCATTACTTTTTGTAGTTGGCCGTCACTAAGTTCAAAACATTTTTTGTGTTTTAAATCGTCAATATTTGTTTGGCTAATCGCACTGTTGACTTTACTTATATCTTTTTCCGATAGATTACCAACCCAATTGGTATATGGCTGTCTTCCTAGGGCTATCAGTTCAAAAACAGATAAATTTTTAGACGCAATAGCTTCGGTTAAAACCAAACTCATCGCTTTGGCTAAGTCTATATTGGCGTATTCTTCTAGCGGTTTTTCATTTAAATATAATGCGCCAGATAATTTGGGTTGTACCTGTGTTAGTGTTCGTAATAAAGTGGATTTTCCAATACCATTTCCGCCAACAAGGCCTATTAATTCTCCTTTTTTTAAAGTAAGATTTATGTTGGATGCAACCGTAGTTTCTTCCTTTTTGGTTTTGTAACCAATAGAAAGGTTTTCTGTTTTAAGGATGATATGTTGGTTGGTTTCTGACAATACTTTTTTTTAAATTGTTAAACTAATATAATTTCCTTTTTTCATTTTGTCTAGATACAAAACCCTTCGTCTATGCTCAGGATAAACCAAGCCAAAAATCATGTCAAAATCAGGAAATTGCTAAAGCATCACTCACTTTCGGAATTTCGTGCTTAAAGCTTCGCTTTGCATCTGCATTCCTTTGTTCGTTATTTCTGAATTTTGACGCTTCCGACTGTGTCGGAATTTCAAGTTCATTTTATATTTTATTATAAGTTTGATTATTCGTTTTTAATCAACAATCAACATTTTTTCTTTACTCTATCTAAAACACCATCTTTCTTTTTCTAACCAATAACCAAATAACAACAGGTGCACCAATTAAAGAGGTAATTGCGTTAATTGGTAAAGTATAATCACTGGTTGGTAATTGGGCAATACTATCGCAAATAAGCATTACTATGGCACCAAATAAAAATACGGCAGGTAATAATATTTTATGATTTGCTGTGTTAAAAATTTGCCTGGTTAAATGCGGAACAGCCAAACCAATAAAAGCGATTGGTCCAGCAAACGCCGTTATGGTTCCTGCTAATAAACTAGTTGCAAGGATAATGATTATCCGACTTCGTTTGATGTTTAATCCTAAGCTTTTTGCATAATTCTCGCCAAGTAATAAGGTGTTTAATCCTTTAATGGCTAGTATACTAAGTAGTATTCCGAAGCAATAAATGACAAAGAAAATGAAAACTTCATTCCAGGATAAATTTCCTAAACTTCCAAATCCCCAAAAGATATATTGTTGTAATTGTTCCGCAGAACTAAAATAGGAGAGTACACTTACTACTGCAGAGGTAATGCTTCCAAACATGAGTCCGATAATAAGAATAGCCATTGTATCTTTCACTCTAGAGGATACGATTAATACCGCCAATAAAACAAGAAAACTTCCTAAACTAGCCGCAATAACGATAGTCCATTTTGAAATTAATAACGAAGCAAAAACACCTCCAAAAATACCACCTCCTAAAATCACCAAAGCCACACCTAAACTTGCGCCAGAAGTAATACCAAGAACAAATGGTCCTGCTAATGGGTTTCTAAAAAGGGTTTGCATTAATAATCCGGAAATACCTAATCCGGAACCTACTAAAATTGCTGTGATTGCTTTTGGTAATCTGTAATTTTGAATGATATATTGCCAAGATTCGTTTTCTGCAGAATCTATCAAACTATTAAATATCTCTTTTAATGGAATAGACACAGAACCTAAGCTAATGTTAGTAAAAAAGCATACCATTAATAAAAGTATTAATAGTGTAAAGGAGCCTTTGTATGTATTCGTTTCGGACAAATTATTTTAAAGGTTTAAAAAAGTAAGGTGTATATTCTGGTAACAATTCTGGATGACAGATTTTAATGATATCTTTTAAAACAATATCTGGTCTAGCTGTACCAAGTTCGTAATAGATAACTCCTCCAGTTTTTCCCGTGGTATTTACAAAGGAATAAATGGTTTTGTTTTGAAAAGCATCAAATTTCGTGTAATGTTCGTTTGCTTTTTCAAGTGCTTCCATACTTGCGTAATACGAAGGACTTAACCATAATTCGGCATGTTTTGCTTTTTCAAATACCGTTTCAAAGTTTAATGCTAAACTACCACTTCCTGTCGTTTCACTATATAAATAGTTTACGTTGGCATCTTTTAATATTTGTGCTTCCGGACTTGTGCCATTAGGTAAATACCAAGTGTCTTTATGCATTGCGCCACTTATAACGGTTGGTTGCTTTTCTACTTTTAACGCAAGAGCTTTTGCTTCTTCGTAATTTTTTTCAATAGAATTAAAAATCGTATTTGCAATTTGTTCTTTGTTATAAAGAACTCCGAAGAATTTAATCCATTCTGCTTTTGCTAATGCCGATTTTTCCACCCAATCTCCATTGTAGATTACAGGAATACCTGATTTTTTAATGGTTTCAAAGGTTTTGTTATTTCCATCTATACCATAACCAATGACTACGTTTGGTTGTAGTTCTAATAAAACTTCGGTGTTTATACCTTCGTTTTTCCCTAATTCTCTAATATTTTTATCCTCAATTCTTGCTCTAGTTTTTAAGGAAGATACATAATCTGTTCCTGGAAAACCAACCAATGTTTCTTCTACTTCTAAAAGCTCTAAAGCAGGAATATGTGTGGTAGAGGTAACCACTATTTTTTCAATAGGAATCGTTATTATACCATCAAATTCGTCTTTGTTTAACGTTATTTTGGACGCTACATCTTTGTGAACTAAAGCATATTTATATTCCTTTTCTGCTTTAGGCCAAGGATTTTTAATCGTTAGTATTTTAAAGTTTTCATTATGTGTAATGGTAAAACCTTCGGCATATTTAAATGCCGTTTTGACAGAATCTTGCTTGTTTTCAGGAATGGATTTCACTTCCTTTTTACAAGCTGTAAAAGATAGTAAAAGACAAAATAGAAGGGAGTTAAATAACTTTTTTTGTAACATTAGTGACATATAAATAGATAGGTTTCTTTTAAATTTATATAAAATTTTAGTCATGAGAGACGGTTCAAATGTAACAATATATATAGTAGGTGGAATAATAATAGCACATTTTTTAATTGGCTTTATTTTTCTTATTTACAAAATGAATAAGAAAAAGTGAGTTTAATTAGTTTGCATTTAAAAAAGAAATTACTTTTGCACAGAATTTTGGTTTGATATAAAATGATTTCAAAATAGTTTTGAATTGTTTGTATCGATTAAAAGGGAATTTCGTGAAAACCGAAAGCTGTTCCCGCAACTGTATTCTTTGTTCACTTTAGTGAATGCTTACTATTACACTTCAAGTCACTGGAAATTTTTCTGGGAAGACAAATAGTTAAGACGAAAGCCAGGAGACCTGCCAATTTTTATTATCTAAAATGACTTTCGGGAGAAAAGTTTTCAAGATTTATGAAAAGATTGTTTTCTATATTGCTATTTTTATGCTATTGTGCAGTTTTTGCACAAGCTAGTCCTATAACGGAATTAAGCGAAGTACATTTAAAATATATCAAATTAAAAGATTCTGTTTATACTGCAACTCAAACCGTTTTAACGGATAGTATTTTAAAACGTAACCAATCATCTCTTACTAGTCTTTTAAACTTTAATTCTACCATATACTTAAAAGAAAATGGATTAGGTATGGTGTCTTCTGCTAGTTTTAGAGGTACTACTGCACAACAAACGGCGGTTTTGTGGAATGGAATTAATATTAATTCGCAAACAACAGGTCAGACAGATTTTAATACTATTAATACTCGAGGTTTTGATCAAGTTACTATAAAGCCTGGAGGTGGTGGTGTTGTAGACGGCAGTAATGCCATTGGAGGAAGTGTTTATTTGGCAAATAACACAACCTATAATGCTGGTTTTAAAAATGATGTGTTTTTAAAATATGGGAGTTTTAATACTTACGAAATAGATTATAAAACGGCGTATTCAACAAAAACAAAGGGTTTTCAGTTGGGAGTTTCTCGCATAGCATCCGATAATGATTATGCGTATCCAGGTACTGATAGAGTTAATATTAACGGACAATTTAATAATACGAATATCAGTTCGACTTTTGGTTTTAAGTTAGGTGAGAATAATACCGTTAATTTATATTCTAATATTTATGATGGGAAAAGAAATTTTTCCTTGCCAACACCAAATGCTTTAAAAACAAAATATACCGATTTTAACACGCGAACTATGTTAGAATGGGTAGTTAAATCTAATAAAATAGTATCTAATACTAAAGTCGCTTATTTAACAGAGAACTATACGTATTATCCAAATATAGATAACGATTTTAATACTTACGGAGAGGTAGGAAGTTTGTTTGTAAAATACAATTTAGACTATACTTTGGGACGTTTACTTTTAAGTGGCGGTTTTAATTATACTCAAAATAATGGAAAAGGTTCTGATATACAACATGAAATAAGACATTTAGGTTCTGTAGTTTTTGGGCTGAAACAAAAAGTAAGTAAACGGTTTTTGTATGAGATTAGTTTACGTCAAGAACTAAACAATACCTATGAAAGTCCTTTTTTATATTCGGCAGGCATACAAGGAGAAGTGACTAGTTTTTATAGTTTAAAATTGAATACCTCTAAAAATTTTAGAATCCCTACTTATAATGATTTATACTGGGAAGGACTTGGTAATCCAGACTTGAAATCAGAATTATCCTATCAAGGAGAAATTAGTAATGTGCTGCATGTGCCTAATGCATCATTAACGCTAACAGGGTATTATAATACGGTTGAAAATCTATTGTTATGGACACCAGATGTTACAGGTGTTTGGCGACCAATAAATGCCGAAACTGTTAATATTTATGGTCTTGAAGGACTTTTTAAAGCTAAGAAAAAAATTGGAACACATACCTTAGACGTATCAGCAACTTATGCTTATACGGTTTCTAAAAACGAAAAAACGGACAAACAACTTATTTATGTACCATATCACAAACTAACAACTTCTGTTGGTTATAGCTATAAAAAACTGTCGGCTTACTATCAATTTATTAATAACGGAGAAGTATATACAACAACAGATAATGCTCCAGAACATATTGTTAATAGCTATATGCTTGCCAATATGGGGATAGAGTATAACTTTGAAAAGGGAACTAATAAATACATTTTTGGAGCACAAGTTCTTAATTTATGGAATGAGTCTTACGAGAGTGTTTTAAACAGACCTGCACCTGGTAGAAATTTTAGTATTTATTTGAATCTTAATATTTAGAAATTATGAATAAACTTTTAAAATTAATAGGCATGTTCGCTGTTATTTTACTTTTACAAAACTGTACAAGTGAGGATCGTGACACTATAATAGACAGTCTTCCTCCCTCTGGCGAATATGCCAACGGTGTATTTGTATTAAATGAAGGTGGTTACACAAACTCTAATGCTTCGGTATCCTTTAAGGATGCTTCTGGTCAAACGTATCATAATATCTTTTTTGCAGTTAATGGCAGAGGATTAGGTGATGTAGCCCAAAGTATGGCTTTTTATGAAGACTTTGCCTATCTATTAGTAAACAACTCCAATACTATAGAAGTGGTAAATCGATATACTTTTGAATCGGTTAGTACCATCGAAACCAATATTTTGAATCCTAGATATATGACTTTTATTGGTAATAAAGGTTACATAACCAATTGGGGAGATCCTGCAGATACTAACGATGATTATATTGCGGTATTAGATACGCAAACCAATACTATTACTAATACTATTTCGGTTATAGAAGGTCCAGAATTTATATTAAATAATAATGGAACCCTCTACTTAGCACATAAAGGTGGTTGGGGATATGGTAATTCTATTTCTGTGATAGATGCGGTAACAGAAACAGTAACAACAAGTATTCAAGTATCTGATGTGCCAGGAAATATGGTTACCTACAATAATCAACTATATGTTATTTGTGCAGGAAAAGCAGATTGGACTGGTGATGAAACTTCTGCAGGAATTTATAAAATAAATATGGCAACAAATCTAGTGGAGGATGAAATTGTTTTTTCTGATGGAATTCATCCAGGACTTTTAGAAATCTCAAACAATGCACTTCTATACACTTTAAATGCTTCCGTTTATAATGTTACGTTAAGTGACTTTACATTACCTACAACAGCTTTGTTTACTACAAGCACTCAAAATATAGGTGTATTGTATGGCTTTAGTGTTATTAACGATCGTATCTATATTGCAGACGCTAAAGATTATGTATCTAATGGAGAGGTGTTTGTGTATAGTTTACAAGGTGAATATCTAGAAGGGTTTGATGTGAAAATAATTCCAAACGGATTTTATAACAATAATTAAATAGAAAAATAAACAAATTAAAACTTAAATTAATGAAAAAAAACTATCTATTCGTAATAACAACTATTTTCAGCTTTATAGCTTTTTCTGGCTTTGCACAGAGCTTTGGTAATGGTGTTTTTATTTTAAATGAAGGTAATTTGGGTACCGATACTGCATCTGTTTCCTTTTTAAACAATTCAGGAACATTAGAAAATAATATTTTCACATCACAAAATACAGGTCAAAATTTAGGACAAGTTGGTCAAGGGATGGGGTTTGATGGAAACAATGCTTATATAGTTTCAAACGGAAGTAGTGAAATAAACGTTGTTAATCATTATACATTTGCTCATATTGCAACAGTAACAACAGGTATTAATAACCCAAGACATATTGTCTTTAATAAAGGTTTTGGTTATATAACCAATTGGGGAGATCCAGGAGTTACTACAGATGACTATGTAGCGGTAATGGATTTATCAACAAATACCATTGTAAGTACTATTTCTGTTGCTGAAGGGCCAGAAAGAATTGTAAAAAAGAATAACCAACTTTTTGTAGCGCATCAAGGTGGCTATGGTTTTGGGAGTTCTGTTTCTGTGATAAATTTAGCAGATAATACGGTGTCTCAAATTACGGTTGGAGATGTTCCAAATTCAATTTTGGCAGATGATGATTACCTATATGTACTTTGTGGTGGAAAACCAGCTTGGACAGGAGATGAAACTTTAGCTAAATTATATAGAATAGATTTAACAGATTTTTCTGTAATGACTGTTTCTGATTTTGCAACGGGAGAACACCCAAATTTTTTACAAGTAGATAATGGAAAAGCATATTACGTATTAAATAATAATATTTATAATTTCGATTTTTCTGCAAGTTTGCCAACTACAGAGTTTATTAATACATCTGCTCAAAACGTTGCCTTGTCTTATGGATTATCTTTAATCGATGATGTTTTTTACTTAGCAGATGCTATAGATTACGTGAGTAATGGTAAAATTAGAACTTATAATTTGTCAGGAGTGTACCAGAATGAATATACGGTTGGTATTATCCCAAATGGAGTCTATAAATTGCCATTAGGTATTTATGCTCCTCCAGCAGGACAAGTAAGTACAACAGCGATGGAGAAGGATAGCGCATTGTTTGTAGAGTGGGCTTCAGGTGCTACAATAACAAGAGGGTTAATTAATATTGCAGACCCTTCAGCCATGTATAATGGTAGTAGTTACGCTACCGTAGGTTCATCTAGTTCTCCTATTGGTATTGCTAATTCTGATGTTGTGAGTTTAGGAGATGGAGGTCAAGCGGTTTTAACATTTAATACCCCTATTAAAGATGGAACAGGATTTGATTTTGCTGTTTTTGAAAATGCTTTTAGCGATACTTTTTTAGAATTGGCTTTTGTTGAAGTAAGTTCAGATGGTGTTAATTATTTTAGATTTCCATCACATAGTCAAACTCAAACAGATACGCAAGTAGGCGGTTTTGGTAGTGTTGATGCTACATATGTTAATAATCTTGCAGGGAAATACCGTTCTGGATTTGGAACACCTTTTGATATAAATGATATTGCCGATACACCATTATTAGATAAAGAGAATATTACACATGTAAAAATTATTGATGTTGTAGGAACTATAGATCCAGCATATGCAACCTATGATTCTTATGGAAATATGATTAATGAACTATATGCAACACCTTTTAATTCTGGTGGTTTCGATTTAAATGCTATTGGAGTTATAAATAAAAACACACTAAGTGTAGGTTCTTTTACAAAAGAATTAAAAATAACATTATATCCTAATCCGGCTACATCTCAATTTTATGTTTCTCAAGCTGGTTTAGTTTCTGTTTATTCTGCTGAAGGACGCTTGGTTTTAAATAAAAATATAGAATCTATTGATACACCAGTTAATATCGAGAGTTTAACTTCTGGTATTTATTTGGTTAATATTACTTCTAAAAAAGGAAGTGCTACACTTAAGATAGTGAAAAAATAAAAATGCTTTCTAGTTCTCAATAATCCATTGATTATAAAGGATTAAAAGGACTCACTTAAAAGCCTCTGAATTATTTAGAGGCTTTTTGTTGTCATTAAATCAAATCACAAAACCAAAAACCTTTTTTTTCGTTTTCGGTATTAGGAGTATCGTATTCGCGATATATCTTTTCTCCAATAGTAAAGGAGATTGGCGATTTAAATATAGGTCCGTCATAACAAAAAGTATGGAACTCGCCATTTTCTCCACAAGGATCTACATCTTTTGGTAAGTTTTCAATAAGTTCTTTAGTGATGGTTTTTCCAACAAATTCTTCCGAGAAATAGGTTGAACTAGCACAAACAATGATGGCTTTAAAACCTAAGTCTAGGAATTCGTTAATTAATTCTTTCGTATTTCTTTTCCAAAGTGGAAATACAGTAGAAATACCAAGTGCACTTAAATTATCTTCTCGGTACTTTTTTAAATCCTCTAAAAAAATATCTCCAAAAGCACTATGTGTAAAGTGTTCTGTTTTTAATGTATGTAAAGCAGTATGCATGATCGTTTCATAATCTGCCATACTTGGTTGCTCCGGTAATTCAATAATTTGTAACGGAATACCAATAGCTTCCGTTTGTTTTTTTAATAAGGAAACCGGCAAACCATGCATTGTTACTCTTTGATAATGGGAGTTAACCGTTGTAACTAGTTTCTCTATGGAAAAATTTTCGTCTTGAAATAAATGGTATAATGCTAAGGCAGAATCTTTTCCTGTACTCCAATTAA
Source organism: Lacinutrix sp. MEBiC02404 (assembly GCF_053601575.1). Lineage (NCBI taxonomy): Bacteria > Pseudomonadati > Bacteroidota > Flavobacteriia > Flavobacteriales > Flavobacteriaceae > Lacinutrix > Lacinutrix sp. MEBiC02404. Next base: position 143,034 of record NZ_JBSHNV010000180.1, read on the forward strand.
AGTATGTTTTATTAGTCAATGTACATGCCGTTTTCAAAAGGTTGGTAATCTACTTTAGTGTTTAATTTATTAAAGTTATTTATTCTAGGTTGTACAAATCTTCCGTTTTCTAAAATATGTTGTAAAGCTGCTGCAAGTAATGGTTCGTTTTCGTTTCCTAAAATACCATAGTTATTCGGCATTTCCTTTAGTAAAATGTCTGGTATTAATCCTTCATTAGGAACACTAACATCCAACTTGTTTACTGTTTTTGCTACTAATGGCTGCATCGCATACGTATGCAACGGGTTTGCGCCACTTCGTTTAAAATCTGGAGAATCGTAAATAGTTATAGACGCTTGTGATTTCCCTCTAGTTTCTACCCCAATTTGTATAACTTCTATTTGTGCGTATGCTTTTAGGCTATTAATCACCATTTCGCTTGCAGAAGCAGATGCATAAGTTGTTAGTATGTACACTTTTTGTAGATTTAGACTGTTTATGCTGTTTCCGTCAAAAAAATCTGTAAAAAGATACGCTGTATTATTACTTTGTAAATCGTTGTTATATATTAGTTTTGCAAAGGTTTCACCGTTAAATTGTCCCGTAATCATACTTCCTAAAAGCGTTGCCGTATTTACTGAACCTCCAGGATTATAGCGTAAATCTAAAACTAAGTTTTGCACATTATTACTTTGTAAAGTAGCAAAGGCATTATTTAACTGTGTATTAAAATCGGCAGTAAAACCATTGTACATTAAATAACCAACGTTTTGATTGTTGACTTCTAGTATTTCGGTTTTATATACAGGGTTTTCGGTAAAGGCAACTTTATTTAATGTAGCCGTTTCTGAAGTCGAAATAACAGCATCATCACTATCATCATCTGGCGTATTATTGTCATTGTAGTTTGCAAGATTTAAGGTGTACGTATCTCCACTTAATAGGGAGTTAATATTGTTTTCGGTTAAAGGAACACCATTAACGGCATTGAATATTTGTCCGCGTTGCAAGTTCTGATTTTCCGCAGGACTATTATTTAAAACCAGTTTTATAATACCAAACACATTAGTAGTACTTCCAGGTTCAAAATAAAAGTCATACTCTAAACCATTACTTTTTCTTACGCCATTAAAACTTTCCTCTAAGGCAATATAATCATTAGTAATCCAGCTGAATCGATCTACGTTTTGTCTATCATAAATTAAGTTTTCAAATAAAGATTCCGGAGATTCAAAAGCATTTAAATAACTAGAATAATCACTGTCATTGGAAAATCTGTCATTTGCTAAATCGGGTTTGTTTTCTTTATATAAATAGGCATAATTCATTCCTTTATAAACAAAGTCTTTAATATCTTTATTGGTAACCGGATTATCATCTAAGTCTTCAAAACAAGCAGTACATAAAGATGCTGCAAAGCATAGAAGTGCAATTCTTTTAATTATATTCATAATGATAAGATTTCTTTTTTTCTTTTAAAAGTACTTATTTTATCCGCAACTAAAAATTAATTGTAACAAAAGAAAGAGTTGTTCGTCTTAATAGAAACGGCCCTTACCAAGCAGTTTTATAACTAGAGCCAATTAATAATTGGAATGAAACCAAAAATAATGACACAAACAGAGTTTTTACATATTGTAATGCCCTTTAAAGATAAGGTGTTTCGTTTAGCAAAACGTTTGTTAGTGTCTAGGGAAGAAGCGGAAGATGCAACACAAGAAGTGCTTTTAAAATTATGGAAAAATAAAACCAAGATTCAAGAGTATAAAAACGTAGAAGCATTTTCTATGACCATGACGAAGAATTTTTGTTTAGATAAATTAAAATCGAAGCAAGCCCAAAATTTAAAGTTGGTGCACAGCAATTACCAAGACAATAATACGTCTTTGCAAAAGCAATTAGAATTTAGTGATAGTGTGCGTTGGGTTGCTAAAATAATAGAAGATTTACCAGAGCAACAAAAAATGGTAGTGCAATTAAGAGATATTGAGCAATATGATTTTGACGAAATTGGCAAGATGTTGGATATGAATAATACAGCAGTGCGAGTAGCATTGTCTAGAGCAAGAAAAACAATAAGAGAAAAATTAACAAAAACACACAATTATGGTGTTAAATAATATAGAACAATTACTAGAAAAGTACAACAATGGCGAAACATCGCTAAAAGAAGAGCAGCAGTTAAAAGACTATTTTAAACAAGAGACTGTAGCGCCACATTTAGAAATGTATAAACCAATGTTTGCCTATTTTTCTGTAAGCCAAGAAGAAAAGTTTACTAAAGACGTTCCATTAAAATCTAACAAAAACAATTTGTATACATGGATTTCTGTCGCAGCAGTAGCAGTTCTTATGTTAGGATTTTATTTTAAATCGCCTCTAACTTCTGCAGAAGATTTAGGTACTTATGATGATCCTGAAATGGCATATCTTGAAGTAAAAAAATCTTTAGAAATGATTTCTACGCAATTTAATAAAGGCGCTTCAAGTATTAATTATCTAGCAGAAGTAGGAAATACAACAAGTTTAGTTTTTAAAAACTAGAAAACATGTACCGAGCCTTTTATCTTTTATTTAAAAAAATAATTGGCGAATACATTGTTACAATTAATAACAAATAAATACTACAAAAATGAAAACACCAATAAATAATAAAATAAACAAAATGAAAAAGAATGTAATTTTAGTCGCAATGGCTTTATTAATGATGCCTTTTGCATCTATGGCGCAAGATATATTTACAAAATATAGCGATAATGCAGATGTAACGTATGTAAACATTAAACCAAAAATGTTTCAAATGTTGGCTAAAATGGATATCGATACCGATGATCCGGAAGCAAACGAATATCTAGCAATGGTAAACAGTATTACTAGTTTAAAAACTATTATTACAGAAAAAGGTGGGATTTCTGCAGATTTAACCTCTTGGGTAAACTCTAAAGCAAGTAGCTTAGAAGAGTTAATGGAAGTTAAAGATGATGGAACGGTAATTAAATTCTACATTAAAGAAGGAAAAGACGAAGACCATGTACAAGAGCTTTTGATTTTTGTAAACGGAATAAGCAAACACATGGAAGGATCTGATATTTCTGTAAATGGTGCCCAACGTAAATTTGAAACTGTTATCGTGTCTTTAACAGGAGATATAGATTTAAAACAAGTTTCTAAACTTACCAAGAAAATGAACATTCCTGGAGGAGAACATTTAGACGATAAAAAATAAATAATACATACACATGAACCTTCCATAACGAGCATTCGATACCTATTGGAATGCCTATTAAGGAAGCAACATGTGACCAATAAAAAACAAATAATACATACACATGAACCTTCTATAACGAGCATTCGATACCTATTGGAATGACTATTAAGGAAGCAACATGTGACCAATAAAAAACAAGTAATATACACACATGAACCTTCTATAACGAGCATTCGAGACCTATTAGAATGCCTATTAAGGAAGCAACAGGTGACCAATAAAAAACAAATAATACATACACATGAACCTTCTATAACGAGCATTCAATTACCTAATGGAATGTCTATTAAGGAAGCAACATGTGACCAATAAAAAAAATAATATATACACATGAAACCATCAATCAAAAAACTATTGGGCGGCTTACTAACAATAACCTTGTTAGTAAGTTGTAGCAATAAAGAATCTTTACAGACGTACTTTGTAGATAATCAAGAAACAGCAAGTTTTACAACAGTAGATATACCTACAAGTATTGTAGACTTTGAAAATGCAGATCTTTCTGAAGAAGAAAAAGAAGCATATAACTCTATCGAAAAACTTAATTTTTTAGGTTTTAAATTAGACTCCAGTAATCAAGAGACTTATCAAGTAGAAATGGCTAAAGTGGCTTCTATTTTAAAAGATGAAAGATATATAGAGCTTGGCGATTTTAATATGTTTGGTTCCAAACTATCTGTAAAATATATAGGCGATGATGATCTGGCAGATGAGTTTATTGTCTTTGGAAGCTCTAAGGAATATGGCTTTGGTGTTTTACGTGTATTAGGAGATAAAATGAGTCCAGCAAAATTAGTAAGACTAGCAGAATCTATGAATAAAGGAAAAGTGGATGATAGCCAGTTAAAAGGATTAATGGAGTTTTTTAAGTAAAAATATTTAGTTCGTTAATTTTCCATAAAAAAGGCTTACCGTTTTGGTAAGCCTTTTTTATGGATAAAACTTTAATTTTTTATATCTCTTCAGAAGCAATTTCTTTAGCCTTTTTAATTTGTTCTAGCTCTTCGGCTTCCGGAATTCTTTTCGTTATAATCACATTAATAATTACGGCAAGAAAGCCTATAATAATTGGTGTAATAATGAAAATGCTATCTAAAACATCTAGCATTCCAAAAAGAACAAAAGACATTATTACAATGCCGCAAAGCGTTAAAGATTGGTTGTCTGTAAGCATAAATAAATTTAAATTCCTGTATAATTACTCGGAGTAATCACTTTTAATTCTTCTTTAATTTCGTTAGATACTTCTAAGGTATCAATAAAATTCGAAATAGATTGTTTGGTAATCTTTTCATTGGTTCTTGTTAAACCTTTTAAAGCTTCATACGGATTAGGATATGCTTCTCTTCTTAAAATAGTTTGAATTGCTTCTGCAACAACTGCCCAATTGTTTTCTAGGTCTTCCGCAAATTTAGACTCATTCAACAATAATTTATTCAACCCTTTTAAAGTACTTTTAAATGCAATCAACGTATGTCCGAAAGGTACTCCAACATTACGTAAAACAGTACTATCGGTTAAATCACGTTGTAGTCTAGATATTGGTAATTTGGCAGAAAGATGTTCAAAAATAGCATTTGCAATTCCTAAGTTTCCTTCTGAATTTTCAAAATCTATCGGATTCACTTTGTGTGGCATTGCGCTACTTCCAACTTCACCAGCTTTAATTTTTTGCTTAAAGTATTCCATAGAAACATAGGTCCAAATATCTCTATCTAAATCTATAAGAATCGTATTTATTCTTTTTAAGGCATCAAATAAAGCAGCCATATGATCATAATGCTCAATTTGTGTGGTAGGAAACGAGTGTTGTAAGCCTAATTTTTCTTGTACAAAAGTACTTCCAAAAGCTCTCCAGTCAATATTTGGATACGCCACTTTGTGCGCGTTAAAGTTTCCAGTTGCTCCACCAAATTTAGCAGCGCTTGGTACATCATTCAGTAAATTAAATTGTTCTTCTAAACGGACTACAAATACTTCAATTTCTTTTCCTAATCGGGTAGGAGATGCAGGTTGACCATGTGTTCTTGCTAGCATTGGTATGTGTGCCCAATCTTTTACTAATTCTTTTAATCTATTAAGAACTATAAAATATTCTGGTACATACACGTCATTCATTGCATCTTTAATGCTTAATGGAATTGCCGTGTTGTTAATGTCTTGAGAGGTTAATCCAAAGTGGATAAACTCTTTGTATGCCTGTAAATCAAGTTTGTCGAATTTTTCTTTTATAAAATATTCAACTGCTTTTACGTCGTGATTGGTAATTTTTTCAATGTCTTTAATTGCTAAAGCATCTTCGGTTGAAAAATTGGTATAAATAGCTCTTAAATCTTCAAAAATCGATTTGTCTACAGATTCTAATTGTGGTAACGGAATTTCGCAAAGTGCAATAAAGTATTCAATTTCTACTAAAACACGATATTTAATAAGTGCTTCTTCGCTAAAATATTTACCTAATTCGTCAATCTTATTTCGGTATCGACCATCAATTGGTGAAATGGCAGTTAGTGTATTTAAAGACATAGTTTGTGTTGGTTTTTAAGAAGATGTAAAGATAGGAAATTGATTAACGATTGACGATTTTTAAATTAACGATTTTTGAAGGTTTTACAATAGTGCTACTATTTTAAAGAAATATAGAAGGAACAAAAACAGGAACTGGAATAAAATGGGTTAAAAGCCTTATCTGTGAAAGTTTTTAAATCTAGGCTAAAAATGGAATTGAAAGAAAGAGGAGTTAAAACTTGTGAATTTTTAATTGCATTTGCGGATTTAAAAAGTGCTTCGCCTTTTTCTACAAACCATCCGAGTTTCGCTAAAGCAAAACCCACCTTCCTTTAACTAAAGGAAGGAGCCAGTAATAATTATGATTTTTACTAATTGCGTAATTGTTTATTTAATTAGAGTTTATAGTAACTGCAGTAAAAATAATAAAATGGGTTAAAAGCCTGTTGTTTAGTGCTCTCCTCTTTTTTCAAAGAGGAGAATGAATTTAAATTCCCTTAAAAGGAATTGAAAGAAAGAGGAGTTAAAACTTGTGGATTTTTAATTGCATTTGTTAATTCAAAAAGCGCTTCACGCTTTTTCTTCAAACCATCCGAGTTTCGCTAAAGCAAAACCCACCTTCCTTTAGCTAAAGGAAGGAGCCGGTAATAATTATGATTTTTACTAATTGCGTAATTGTTTATTTAATTAGAGTTTGGAGTAATGGAAATAAAAAAAATCGAGTAGAAAAGAGTTCTTTAATATTTTTACATATAATTATATATTTAGGGTTCGAAGCAACTTGGATTTCCGACGGTGTCGGAATAATCAAAATCAGAAATAATGAGCGTAGGAATGGAGATGCAAAGCGCAGCTTTAAGCACGCAATTCCGATAGCGAATGGTGCTTTGCAATTTCCTATTTTGATACTGATTTTTTGGTTCGTTTTGTATCTAGACAAAATGAACATCATAGAGATTTAAAAAACAAAAGGAATACTGAAAATAAAGCCGTTTCACGCTTTTTCTTCAAACCATTCGATTTTCGCTAAAGCAAAACCCACCTTCCTTTAACTAAAGGAAGGAGCCGGTACTAATTATGATTTTTGTAAAATTTGAAAATTTGAAAATTTTAAATTTAGTTTTTATTTTTTTTAATTTTCACTAATATCTGTTTCGCTCGTGCTTTAAATCCAGAACTCTGCATCTGGAAATCACGTTCTAAAATTAAAACCAATTCCGGATGAATCCAATCCTGATCCTTACCCAGCAAATACAAACAATGCATGGAATAGGCTTTTGGCGCAATTTTTTCATCATTAATCATATAATCAAAACAAACTTCTATGATTTTTTCTCGATGTCTCGGAAGTAATTCTGCTTTAATCCTGTTTTCCGTTTTAGAATAATATGCTTTTACTAAATATTCGCAGACTTTAGCAACAGGTCTAACCGCAGAATCTTGATGTACTTTGTGCATGTTTTGGGTAAAATAATCAAGATACGGAATCGCTTCTTCCAAATTTTCTTTACACATAAACTCAAAAACCCAAGCAGCACGGGGCGAAATTTTATCGTCCACCATAAAAAGTATTTCTAGTAATTTTTCAATTAGATCGGGATTATCAATAACCAGATTTGCATAATGTAAGCGTTTCTCACGGGAGTGGTTTACATAATTTAATTCTTCGTAGAGTTGCGCTGTAGTCAAAAGATTTAGTATTTTTAAAGTCTAAAATTAATAAAAAAAAATAGATGAAAATGATTAAAAAGATACTTTTGGCTTTACTTGTAGTATTTGTGATTGCGCAATTTTTTGGACCGGAAAGAAATGAAGGAGAACTAACATCTATTATGGCTTTTGAAACCGAAACAAATCCGCCAGAAGATGTGAAACTTATTTTACAAACTAGCTGTTATGATTGCCATAGTGATGTAACGAGCTATCCTTGGTATAATAAAATAACACCAGTAAATTATTGGTTAGCAGATCACGTTAAAGACGGAAAAAAACATTTTAATGTATCTGGTTGGGAAGCAAATTCCGTGAAAAAGAAAGATCATAAGTTCGACGAACTTATAGAAATGGTAGAAGAAAAAGAAATGCCTTTAGATTCTTATACCTGGACACATACCGAAGCAAATCTTACCGAAGCACAAAGAGTAGCTGTTATTGATTGGGCAAAAAATGTGCGTTTAAAATATGGTTTAATGCCAAAACCGGAATAGTTCGTGTTTAGTATTACGTCTTCTGTTAACAGTTCGAAAAAATAAATATTCGTGTCAAAAAAAGTACTAATTATAGGATTTGTTTGGCCAGAACCGAAGAGTTCTGCTGCTGGAACTAGAATGATGCAGCTCATTCAAGTCTTTCTAAATCAAAACTACCAAATTACCTTTGCGAGTCCTTGTGCAAAAAGCGATAATGCTTTTGACTTAACAACTATTGGGGTTTCACAAGTTGCTATCGAATTAAATAATGCGAGTTTTGATACTTTCATTTCCGAATTAAATCCAAATATTGTGTTGTTTGACCGTTTTATGATGGAAGAACAATTTGGTTGGCGAGTGGCAGAAAATTGCCCAAATGCATTACGAATTCTAGACACCGAAGATCTTCATTTTTTACGAAAAGGAAGACAGCAAGCTTTTAAGGAAAAACAACCTTTTACCGACCAATATCTGTTTAGCGATATTACAAAACGGGAAATAGCAAGTATCTATAGGTGTGATCTGACTTTGATTATTTCGGAAGCAGAAATAGAAATTTTGAAGGATCGTTTTAAAATAGATGCAGCACTTTTACATTATTTACCATTTATGCTGGATCCAATTACTTCTGAAACTGTGCATAAACTTACAAAATATGAAGCACGTAATCACTTTATAACCATTGGTAATTTTATACATGAACCCAATTACAATGCGGTTCTATACTTAAAAGAAACCATTTGGCCTTTAATACGTAAGCAAGTGCCAAAAGCTGAAATGCATATTTACGGATCGTATGCTAGTCAGAAAGTAAATCAGTTACACAATAAAAAAGAAGGCTTTTTAATAAAAGGATTTGCCGAAGATGCAAACCAAGTCGTTCAGGATGCAAAAGTATGTTTGGCGGCTATCCGGTTTGGCGCAGGATTAAAAGGAAAGCTTACAGAAGCCATGCAAAACGGAACACCTTGCGTTACCACTAATATTGGAGCAGAAGGTATGTTTGGTGATTTTGAAGCTAACGGATTTATAACAGATAATCCTCAAGAATTTGCAGATAAAGCAGTTTTACTTTATAAAGAGGAATCGCTATGGAAGGAAAAGCAAAAAAATGGTTTTCAGATAGTTAATAAACGATTTAGTAAAGAGATACATCAAAAAGAATTCATTAAATTCCAAAAGGAAACCGCTAAAGAACTGCATAATAAAAGACAAAATAACTTTATAGGGCAGATGTTAATGCATCATACTCTACAAAGTACCAAGTTTATGAGTAAGTGGATAGAAGCGAAGAATACCGTTAATTAATAACAATAAAAATGAATTGGATCCTTTTAGCACAAATCATTTATTTACTACTAGTTATACTTGTTTGTCTTCGAATTATTTTTGATACTAAAAATACTACTAAAACAATAACGTATGTATTGCTCGCTATATTTTTGCCATTAGTTGGAATGATTATATATTTTTCTTTCGGCGTTAATTATAGAAAACGAAAGATGTATGATAAGAAGCTCATGGATAATGAGCGTTTACAAGGCGATTTAGAAAAAGAACTTATTAAATATTCTAAAGATATTCTGCAAGATGGCGATGCAGCAGTAAAGAGTAATAAGAAATTAATCAATCTAGTTTTAAAAGAAAACTTAAGTCCATTAACGAATAGTAATGATGTAAAACTACTCCTTAATGGCGAAAACAAATTCCCAGAAGTTATAAAAGCAATAGAAAGCGCAACCCATCATATTCATGTAGAATATTATATTTTTCAAGACGACGCTATTGGTAATACGCTTGTGGATTTACTAATTAAAAAAGCCAAAGAGGGAATTAAAGTCCGTTTTATTTATGATGATTATGGCAGTCGTTCTATTCGAGAAAAATGCATTCCAAAGCTAAAAGAAGCAGGAGTAGAAACCTCTCCTTTTTATGAAATAAAATTTTATGCCTTTGCAAGTAGGATCAATTATAGAAACCATAGAAAAATTATTATTGTAGATGGAAAAACTTCCTTTGTAGGTGGAATAAATGTGAGTGATAAATATATTAATGGTAAAAATAATAAATTGTTTTGGCGGGATACACACATAAAGATTGAAGGGCCAGCAACTTGGTATTTACAATTTCTATTTTTATGCGATTGGAATTTTTGTGCCGAAGATACGGTTGCAATAAATAATGAATTGTTTCCAAAATTGGAAACATTTACATCTGCACAAGATAAAATGGTGCAAATAACTGCAAGTGGTCCAGATTCGGATACGCCAACCATTCTTTTTTCCTTATTTCAAGCTATTTGTTTAGCAAAAAATGAAATTCTAATTACAACACCATATTTTATTCCTGGAGATAGTCTTTTAGATGCTTTAGTTATTGCTGCAAAGAGCGGCGTATCTGTAAAGCTTCTGGTTCCTGGTATTTCCGATTCTAAATTGGCTAATTTTGCTTCCAGTTCTTATTATAGTACACTTTTATATGCTGGAGTAGAAATCTATAAATATCAAAAAGGTTTTGTTCATGCCAAAACTTTGGTAGCAGATAATGAAATAGCAATCGTTGGTACGGCAAATATGGATATAAGAAGTTTTGATCTGAATTTTGAAGTGAACGCTATTGTTTATGATGCAGAAATAAACCAGCAGCTTAAAAATGCGTTTTATGAAGATATTGAGAATGCAGATAAAATAGATATTGAAGCCTGGAAAAATAGACCAGCATATATACAATTCTTCGAACAAATGGCACGCCTTTTTTCTCCTTTACTTTAAGTCTTTATTTGAAATTAAAAAGTCTACTATTTTGTATAGCACAAGGCGTAATGCTTGTCATTAAATGTGTTAACTATTAAACCGATACCTTTTAAAAATAATAATAATTTAAAATATTTGCTAAATTCTAAAATGTAAAGTATATTTGTCATTATGGAAAAACAACTTTCCTTAATATAAAATGTATTTGTCCTATGGATTCCAAGAAATTTTTAGATTGTGAACGAAAGCGATTTCATAGCTTTATCGGATTTAGATTACCGCACGCATTTTTCAACATCGGAATTGCTATAGCAACTTTAGCAATTGTATGCATGTGTATTCGTGCTTTTTTAATAGAATCGGATGCCGAATGGCTAAAGATTATAACTAAGCAAGTTTTGTTAATAGGGATGTTAGTTATGTCTATATCTAAAGATAAAGAAGAAGACGAGATGACCATTGCTTTAAGAGCACAATCTTATGCTATTGCTTTTGTGGTTGGTGTATTGTACGCTATAATATTACCTTATGTAGAATTTGGAGTATCGAATATAGTGCATTCTGGAGGAGAGTCTTTTAAAACTTTAGGAGATTTTCAAGTACTAATTTTTATGCTCATGATTCAACTGATGTTTTATCATAATTTAAAACGTTTCAGATAATGGAAAATACAATTAAAGTAGAACGTGCTATTTTGAGTTTAACTCAAGATGATTTGGCTAAAAAAATTGGTGTTTCTAGGCAAACTATAAATTCTATTGAAGCTAATAGATATGTTCCTTCTACCGTTTTAGCTTTAAAATTATCCGAAGTATTTTCAAAACCGGTAAATAGCTTTTTTAAACTTTCAGAAATCGATTAAGTTAAAATTACTACCTTTAAAAAACGTTTAACCAATCCTAAATAATCATGAAATTTACACAAGCAAAACATCTTATTATTTTACTGTTTGTAATACTATTTACAAGTACTGTTTTTTCGCAATTAAATGAAAAGCAAATAGATTCATTAGTAATAGATGCTCTAGAAAAGTTTCATGTAGCAGGAACAGCAGTTGCTATTGTAAAAGATGGAAAAGTTATTCATAATAAAGGGTATGGCGTTACCTCTATAAAGACTAAAAATCCTGTAAATGAACATACACAATTTGGTATCGCATCTAATAGTAAGGCGTTTACAACAACTGCTTTAGCGATTTTGGTAGAAGAAGGAAAGATTAAATGGACAGATAAAGTAAAAGATCATATTCCAGAATTTAAAATGTACAATGCGTATGTAACCGATAATTTTAATATTCAAGATTTATTAACGCATCGTAGTGGATTGGGTTTAGGGATTGGGGATTTAATGATTTTCCCGGATGGTTCTGATTTCACCATGGATGATTTGTTGTCTAGCTTTCAGTACTTCAAACCAGTTTCCGCTTTTAGAACCCAATTTGATTATGATAATTTATTGTATTTAGTGGCAGGAGAACTTATTGCTAGAAAAAGTGGAATGACTTGGGAAGCCTTTATTCAAGAACGCATTTTTAAACCATTAAATATGGATAATTCGTATGCTTCCTTAAAGCAAGTAACAGATAAAAGTAATCTTGCTTCTCCTCATAATACGGTGAACGGAAAATTAAAAGTATTACCAGATTATAAAGAAATGATAAATGGTGCAGCAGGAGGAATTTTAGCTGGCGTTGATGATATTGCGCAATGGATGTTAGTCCATTTAAACAAAGGGAAGTATGGCGAAAATCTAGAAAATAATTTATTTTCTGAAGAAAGTCAACAGGAAATGTGGAAAATTCACACCACAACAAGCGCAAATAGAAATCCGCGTTATAACTCGCATTTTGCTGGTTACGGTTTAGGTTGGGATTTGGTGGACAAAAAAGGAAATATGATGGTGTCGCACACAGGAGGACTGCCAGGAATGTTAAGCAGCACCCTTTTAATTCCAGATTTAAATGTTGGAATAGTTGTACTTACTAATACAGATCCTGGTGGAGCAGGAGCTTTTCTATCTATTACTAAAACTATTGAAGATGGTTATTTAGGATTAGAGGATTATGCTTGGGCAGATAAATTTTATAATTACTTTAAAGAAAAAGAAGAGGAAGGTGATGTGTTTACAGATCAAGTTTGGAAAACCGTTGCTACTAATAAAAGCAAAAAGATAGACGAGACAAATTATATTGGTGTGTACAAAGACAATTGGTTTGGCAAGGTGGAAGTCTTTAAAAAAGGAAATCAATTATGGTTAAAAAGCCATCGTTCTCCAAAATTAAATGGCGCAATGCATTTTTATAATGCGAATACCTTTGCTATAAAATGGGAGTATCAAGATATGAATGCAGATGCTTTCGCCATGTTTTCTTTAGACGAAAACGGAAAAGCACAAGGTATTAAAATGAAAGGAATCTCACCAAATATCGATTTTAGTTTCGATTTTCAGGATCTGGATTTAAAGCGAATAGAAGAATAAAATCCAATAAGAAGTATAAAAAAAGATCGAAATAGATGATTTTGAGAATCACTTAACGCAATTCTTCCTTAGTTAAACAGCTATTTTCCTGCACTCCAGATATACTGCTTGTTATCATTCAAGGATAGTACTACTATTGTCTCCAACAATTAAACTATTCAAAAAATGGAGATCCTAAAAAAAAGTAATCGAGAATTAGTAATCTTAAGAGCATTTACGGTAAGTACCGTAGCTATTATGGCTATATTTCTTTTGTTTTCTTTTAAAACGAATGAAAATAAAAAATTCGGTACTATTGATGTAGAACGCATCAATATTGTGGAAGCCGATGGTACCATAAAAATGATAATTACCAATGTAGAACAATTCCCAAACGGAACAAATACGGTGAATAATAGAGCGGTTACTAAAGATAGAAAAAAGCGTTCCGGAATGTTATATTTTAATGAGGATGGTATCGAATGTGGCGGATTTATTTACGACGGAACAAAAAATGAAAACGGTCATAGCTCCGGACTTTCCTTAACATACGATCAATATGATGGCGATCAAGTAATGCAGCTTTTAACAACCGATGTTGGAAAAGGCGAGGAAAGAAGAGTGAGCAGCGCATTAACTTTTAACGATCGTACTGCAAATGTATCCCAGCAGGAAACCACCAAGATCATGGAAGAAATAAACCGTATCGCAGATCGCAAATTAAGGAAACAAAAATATAAAGAATATGCAGATCAAGGACTTATTGGCGGAACACCAAGAATAATGCTAGGAAAAACAGGAAGTCAGAATAATGGATTATTTCTATTTGGTGAAAAAGGAGAGACCAAAGCCATGTTTTATGTCGATAAACATAATAATGTAAAACTAGAAGTATATGATGATCAAGGCAAAGTAACCAACTCTTGGCCAGAATAATTTCATAGTAATCTAAAACTTCCTGAAAGCATAGTAAAACAGTTTGCAGGAAGTTTCTTAATTTACCTACCCATGAAAAAGCTATTAAAATATGTACAGATGGATAAATATTTTATCCTATTTATTTTTGTAATAAGCTACGTCCTTGTGGTAAATAATAGGATTAGTGCAGGTCAAAAATGGGATGTGGTTTTTTTACCCGACGGACCATTTTTTACATTTTTAAGTGCTTTTATTATATTCGCTTTCACCCAAGTGGTGATAAAATATGTTGGTAACAAAGATGCGCAAGATGCAAACTTGATTAAAACCTATTTCAAATATTTTAGCATCACATTCGTAGTATACCTTTTGGTTTCCAATATATTTGGGTTTATAATCGCAACTATATTCGATACGATATCCAGAAATTTTAATACAGAAACCTTAATCGCTGTAAATATGGATCGAATGGTAGAGTTTGTGCTATTCGGAAGTTTATATCTAGCCTATTTATATTCCAAAGAAAATAACTCCTATAAAATCGCGATTAATGAATATGACAAAGCATTAGCTTCTAGTAAAATACAACAACTAAAGGCACAGTTAAATCCGCATTTTTTATTTAATAATCTGAATACATTAGATGAACTTATAGCCGAAGATAAAGATAAAGCGAGTAATTTTCTACACGATTTTTCTGAGCTATATCGCTATTCTTTAATTTCATCTGAAAAAAAGTTGGTATCGCTACAAGAGGAGATTCAGTTTACAAAAAGTTATTTTAAATTGATGGAAGAAAAGTATTTGGATTGTTATTCCTTAGAAATTCAGCAAAATAAAAATACTTCAAAGATACAAGTGCCTCCTTTTTGCCTGCAAGTATTGGTAGAAAATGCCATAGAGCATAATTTAGGAATGTTAGATAATCGGGTGCATATTGTTATTTCTATAGATGAGGATATTCAGGTAACGAATACTAAAATCCCAAAGCAGCATAAAAAAGTAACTGGCGGTAGAGCGCTTAAAAATCTAGCTACGCAATTCGCTTTATTAGGAAAAAAAGATATTGTTATTGAAGAAAATGAAACCCATTTTAAAGTAATATTGCCATTTATAAAAAAGCCTACAGATGTATAAAATACTAATCATTGAAGATGAAGCACCAGCAAGAAAAAAGCTGAAAAGATATATGGAGCAAGTCTGTAGTTCGTATGAAATCGTAGCAGAATTAGAAACGGTTGCAGCAGCAAAAACGTTTTTAAAAGCACCGCATGATTTGGACCTTATTTTTTCGGATATAGAATTAAGAGACGGCAATGTTTTTGAAGTATATAAAGAGGTGACTTTAAATTGTCCGATTATTTTTGCTACTGCCTATAATGAATTTTTAATGCATGCATTTGAAACTAATGGCATAGAATATCTTTTAAAACCATATGCACTGGAACGATTTTCAAATGCTTGGGATAAATTCATCCGATTAAAAGGAAGTCCGCAAGTGGATTATAATAAATGGATTGGCACTATACATCATTTACTAAAAGGGAATTCGGAAAGTGTATCCTACAAAGACCAATTCGCAATCAAATCGAATAAGGAAATCTACTTTTTAAAAGTGGAAGATATTGTGTGTTTTCAGGCAGATAACGGCATTGTTTTTGCTTTTGATAAAACGAATAAAAGACATATTATGCCACAAACCGTTTTAAAAGAAATAGAACTTTTTTTAGATCCGAAACTGTTTTTTAGAATCAATCGTAGTGAAACGGTGCAACGTAAATTTATTGACAAACTGGAAAGGTATAATAAAAACACGGTATCGGTATTTTTAAATGCGGAAAGCAAAATACTTAAGACCAGCCAAAATAAAACAGGTGATTTCAATGCTTGGCTAGGTATATAATGGGATTCGTTTCTTTTTTAAACGAAGACATTCCGTTTATTATTCTTTAGATTCGCATAGGTATTAAAACACAGATTCTTAAAACACAACAATGAAAAGTTTACTACACTATATTCAATCTCAATTTTCTATCACAGAAGAAGAAATTAGTCTGCTAGAAAAATGTTTTATAACCGAAGCTGTTTCCGCACAAACCAAACTTTTACAAGCAGGACAAGTAGAACGCTATGTGTATTTTTTAAGTAGTGGTATTGTAAAAGGATACCAAAATATAGATGGCAAATTGGTCATTCAGCATTTAGTTTCTCAACAGGATTTTTTCACTTCCTTAGATAGCTTTATGAGTGCCACGCCAACTTTAGATTATTATGAAACGATTACCGATTGTAAACTCGTGAAAATTTCAAAAACAGATTATGATCTTTTAATAGCCAATACGAGCTTTTGGAGTGACTTTATAAAATTAGTTACTAATGAACACTTAAGTTGTAAGTTGGAGCGCGTTAAAGATTTTCAAATCTTATCTGCCAAAGAACGCTATTTAAAATTTTTAAAGGAAAAACCAGAATTAGCCTTACAGGTTTCCGTAGATAATATCGCTTCCTTTTTAGGCATCGAACCGCAATCTTTAAGTCGCATTCGAAAACAAATCACTTTCTAACAAATGTTATTTTTAACGACTGGTTAACGACGGATATTTGCTCAAAACAAAATAATGATGAGCAAAGAAATTGCATTAGTAACAGGAGCAAACGGACATTTAGGAAATAACTTGGTACGATTACTACTTTCTAAAAACCAAAAAGTAAGAGCAACCGTCAGAAATAGCAAAAACCTAGAACCTTTTAAAGGATTGGATTGTGAAGTGGTACCAGCAGATATCACCGATCGCGATTCCTTGAGAAAAGCATTTAAAGGCGTTACCAATATCTATGCGGTAGGCGCTAACTTTAGTATGTGGGCGAAAAATCCGAAAGCCGAAATCTACGATAACAATGTACAAGGAACGCAAAATGTATTCGATATCGCAAAAGAATGTGGTGTTAAAAACATCGTTTATGTAAGTTCGGTAGCTTCTTTAGACTTCACCAAATTACCAGCAAATGTGGACAATGGCTATAATAAAGATCGTAGAAACTGGTATTACAATTCTAAGAATGATTCCGATGCACTTGCTATTCGTTTAGGAAAAAAATACGGCATTAGAACCGTTTTAATTTTACCTGCAGCAATGATTGGCAGCGAAGCTTTTACATTAAGCTATACCAACAATTTGGTACATCAAATTTTAAAAGGTGAAATTCCTATAGATACCAATGTTACTTTAAATTGGATAGACGTAAAAGATGTCGCTTTTGGCGCATACCAAGCCATGTTGAAAGGCAGAAATGGCGAGCGTTACATTTTGGCGAATGAACAACATACCACTTTACAAGAAAGTGTAGAAATAGCTTCCCAATTATACCCAGAATTACATTTAAAAACACCAAAGAAAGTCCCAAAGTGTTTGTTGTATTCGGTTGCAGGACTCATGGAATTTACAAGTAGAATCACTGGCAAAGAACCTTTATTACAACGCCATTATATCGATATGTTTTACGGATTAAAACAGGATTACGACATCTCTACATCGAAACAAGAATTAGGGTTTCAACCCAAATCGTCTAAAAAAGCACTGCAAGAGGCTTTACGCTATTTGAAAGAAGATTGGCAAAACCCTAAAACCAAATAAGATTAAAATAGCGATTGGAGTTGTACTTCTTTCGCTATTTTTTATATCCAGAAGGCCTTAAAATTGGGGGGAACTTTAAAAAAGAATTAGAATAGTTGCATGCTTTACGGTTTTCCGTAATATTTAAATAAAAGTATTTTATATATTGTACTCGCTATTAATTGATTATCTCCATACTATCCTCTTTTTGATTTTTTGGAATTGCTGATTTGTAGCATTTAATAGGAAACCATGTTTTGCAGGCTGTAAAAGGTAGCTAAAGGTTGGTTTTGTGTTTGTATAAAATAGTTGCCACGAATTAAAACCAACCTAGAAACTAATGTCAAAAGAAATACTAAAATTCCATTTTTATTCAATTAAGTTTACAGCTTACTCAAAGTTGGAAAGAGAGTACAGTAGTACAACAATTCTAAAAGATGCAATCACTTTCTTAACAAACGAATTGCACAAAGGACAAGGTTATTTAATTGACAAAAATAGAAATCGAGAGAATGAAAGTCCGAGAGAACTATTTATGACTAGTGCTGTGTTTATGCCAAGAGAAAGACGAATAAGATGTACACTAGCACTTCTTCGTTCTGGAAGAATTCCAAAAATAAAACCAGTCGATGAGTATAAATTAGTTCCTATTAAAACTCTTGGCTCTATTGCGGAAGAAACACATTTCTTTATTGATTTTAGCCGAAACTATGGAGTGGTTTGTATTGAATATAATCACTATGGACCAAGAATGTCAGACGTTGAATACTATTTGAGAAATGTATCTCGAGAAAAATTAAAATTAGCTAAATCGGTTGATGTAAATTTATATATGAGCAATACGATAGATAAAACTTTAGAAAATCTACGTAATGTTTTAAATATGCAGATTAAAATTCAACCAAGTAAAATAGCGCAAATGGATAATGATGTGAAAGGTCAGTATTTCACGGGAATTAACACTATTGGAAATAGATTAAAACCAAATTTCATAAGAGTAGAAACCTATTTCCAAGCACCTGGAAATAACGTAACTAGTAAGGAACTAAATAAAGAAGCGAATACAATGGTTAAAACTTTACTTGGTAAATTTAAAGCAAGACCGTTTCATATTGACTGTTTCGACGATTTTGTTATTAAATACGAGGATAAAGAAGGAAATGAAGAATTATTTAATTTGTTACGAGAAAAAAAGGAATTGGATTACGAAGTCGAAATGTCAACTCTAAAAAAGAAAAGACATTGGTACGAATTGATTGAAGAAGATTTTGATGAATTTATGTTAAAATTTAACTAATGATATTAGATAAATATTTCAGAAGACCTGTACTTTATGACTATTTGATTTCAATAATAGTTGGTGCACTATTGTATTTCCTTTTTTACAAAGGTTTAATCAATTTACCAAATGATGAACGTTCTTTATCTATGACAACAGATTTAGCGAACGTAGGACTAACTAGTGCTGGATTTATACTTACACTATTAACTGTTTTGATTACATTTAAAAGCAGTACTAGTATAAGTAAAAAAGAATATTCAGAAGATGATTCTTTGTTCAATTTGTTTTTCGCTTCTGACTTATATTTTATAACAGTCCGTATTTTAAAAAATTCTATAAAATCACTTATTTTAATATCAGTTTTAGGATTTGCTTTAAAATTAGGTATTCCTAAAGAATACTTGATTTATGTGTTTTTCTATAATGTTTTTGGTTTAATAATTATAGCTCTAACTCTTTATAGATGTTTACTCGTTTTGACTAAAGTATTGAAAATGCAAAAGTAAAATAACTGGTGGCAACACCGTATATAATTTATTGCTTCTTGCCTACTTACGAAAGTCCTCGCGGACTTTCTTGGTCGGTAATTATTTACTAAATTAGTTGCTTGAAACACGTAACAAACCATATACAAACAGGTTGTGGATAATTATGACAAAACCAATGAAATATACATTTAAAACAAGATTTTGGAATTTAATATTCCGTATTCGAAGATTTTTAAAATTGTTAATTCGAAGATTTAAATCTCAAGATGTATTAGCTGTTTATGATAGTGATTTAGATAATCTGTTAATTAAGCTAAACTTATACGATAAAATTAAGCAAGGAAAATTTTCTTGCCAAAACTGTAAAACCATAATTACACGAGATAATTTAGGAATTATAGCTAATGAAAATGACAGCATCCAAATTTACTGTATATCAACTGGATGTAATAGAAACCATTATAACCTAGAAGTAAATGCTTGATTCGATATTTAAAATTGCAGTAATTGTTTTAGCCTTTATGGGTGTTGCTGTTACAGTAATGAAGTTTTTCGGATTGTCAACGAAAGCTTTGGTTTGGTGGAAGAATGTTTATGAAAAATTATCAAAAAGGAGAAAAAGCAAATTTCTTAAAAAGAAAGCTATTCAACATAAAATTGAGGCTGTGGTGAATACAACCGTATTTGATTTGCAGAAAGAATTACCTCAAAAATGGGTTAAAAAAATGCACCTAAAATGGGTTGATAAAGGCAGTATAAATCGATTAAAATCTGGGCAAAGCATAATTAGAATAGAACCAGATTCAAGGCAAGATTACAATATAATTAACGGAGTTTATTTTTATTTTCATCACGCTTTGTTTCCTCAAACTTATGAAGTGGTTCCTAATAGAGTTATGAATTCATTGTCCGTGAAATTAAGTGAACGGACAATCCAAAATAGTGAAAATGCTGATTTTCTATTGAAAACTTTTAAAGAAACTATACTAGAAAGAGAAATTCAAAATGATTCTGAAATCCTTGAGTTTTATGAACCTTTTGTGGAATTGGACAATCGTGGATTTTTAACTGGTGCATTAATAAGGGAAATTGATTCTATGTCTGAAAAAGTTCGAGTTAAAAAGGAAAGAAATAATTTTGAAGAAATAATTAAAGCTACAATGAATCATATGACCTCTTTCGCAACAAAAGTAAAAGGTGGAAAAGATGCTGTTGCCCAAATAGAATGGACATATTCTAATGAATTACATAAATATAGATTTTTACTTGCTAAAAGTATGAGAAAAATGAAAGTAGATGCTCATTTAAATCGTGCAAAAGAAGCATACGATGATGGTATTGATAGACTATATGTATTTGGAGCAAATAAAGACATCCCATTTACGAATAAGCTCATAACACGAATTACGAATAATACAGAATATAAACACGAAGAAACTTTTGATTTGGACAATGATTTTCATTCCAACAAAAAAGGGATTGGTGCATTATTCATAAAATAACTATGCACAAAACCGTATAAAATTAATTACTAGTTCTAGTCTACTTGCGAAAACCCTCGCCGATTTTATATATGCAATTTATTTCCTAACTTTAGTTCTTTAGGAGCATAACTAATTATATGCAAGCGAATTAGGTGCTTGTTTGAATCAGGCAGTTTTAACTAAAAGGAAATCATTATGAAATTGATAATTTGGTTAATTATTGGAATAATTTTCATCATAATTCTATTCCAATTACTCTTGCGTTTTCATAATATAAAATTACTTAAATCTGTCACATCCATTAATAGAGGAACGAAATCTGAAAGAAACTTGATTTTGAAATTGTTAAAAAATGGAATTCATGAGCTAACGATCTTTCATGATTTATACATTAAAACCAATCAAGGGAAAACTTCACAAATTGATTTAGTATTAGCTACAACTGAAGGTGTAATAGTAATTGAGGTTAAAGATTATAAAGGTTGGATTTACGGAAATGGAAATTATTCTCATTGGACACAAAGCCTTGCATTCGGAAATATAAAACACCGTTTTTACAATCCAATAAAACAAAATAAAAGTCATATTAAATCACTTAAAAGCGAACTTAAACAATTTGAAAAAATACCTTTTTATTCCCTTATTGTATTTTATGGTGAATGTGAACTGAAAGAGATTAATTATATCCCAAAAGGAACATTTATTGTTAAACAGCATCGTTTATTAGAAGTTTTAAAGAACATAAAGGAAAACAACGAACCTGCTACATATACTAATAAAAGAGAAATAATAAGAGTGTTAAAAAATGCGGTAAAAAATGGCGAGAATAAAATCAATCAAAAAAAGCATATTGACAATATTAATGACATGATTGGTAAAGATCGTATTTATGATTAGTAGACAACACCGCACATAACTTATTACTATTCCTAACCTGCTTCCAAAAACCCTCCAATATTCCCCATCCGGTTTTTATTCCCTAACTTAGTGGTTTAACTATTCAAATTTCTGTATACGAGTATTTTGTCGTTAATGAATACCAGCAATTGGCTTGTATAGAATATCATAACCAATAGAAATAGCACATGAAAAAGTTCATATATCTAAGCTTAATTTCAATTTCTGTAAACCTTTTTGCGCAATCCAATACGGAGGTTTTTTTATTGGATATAACCAGCACTAATGGGATCATGGCATTAGAAAATCTTAAAAATATTTCCAATAATGCCGGTTATGACAACCAGCCTTCTTTTTACGACAATAATACGGTGCTTTTCTCTTCCATAAGAAATAAGCAGACCGATATTAAAAAGTATCATATAAGTACCGATGCGGTTTCTTGGAAAACAAATACTGCTTATGGAAGTGAGTATTCGCCATTAAAAATGCCAAACAAAGCATCTGTTTCCGCGGTGCGTTTAGATGAAAATGGATTACAACGTTTATATGAATATAACTTGGCAACTGGAAAATCGGAAATAATTCTAAAAGAATTAAAAGTAGGCTATTCCGTTTGGTACAATCAAAATATTTTGATTACCTCCGTTTTAGTAGGCGATAGTATGGATTTGGTTGTTTCTAATCTAAAGGATAATACCAATCTAACCGCGCATAATAATGTTGGGCGTTCTTTGCATAAAATTCCAAATTCCGATTTAATTAGTTTCATAAGTTATGAAAACAATGCATCCACAATAAAATCGCTTAATCCTATAACAGGTGCTATAAAAATTATTAAAACATTACCCATTCCGATTACCGATATGTGCTGGTTTTCAGAAAATATAATCTGGATTCCCGATGGGAAAATAATTGCTCAATTCAATACTTCTAAGGATAGTATGGATATTTTACATCATTTTAAAGAAGATGAAATAAACGGAATTTCAAGAATTTCTGTAAGTCCGGACGGTAAGCATTTGGCTTTGGTTTCCGAGGAATCGCCAGTTATTGTGATTCAAAAACAGGTTCAAGCATTTAACAAAAGGGATTTAGAAAGTGTAATGTCCTTTTATGCCAACAATGTAATTGTTAAAGACTTTCCCAATGATACGCTTTATGCAGGTAGCTCTAAATTAGAGTCCGATTTCAAAACGCTTTTAATGAATGATCCCAAAGCTAGTATTGAAATTTTAAAACGCATCCATAAAGGAAAGGTAGTTATCGATGAAGAACGTATACATATAAATGGAAAAGACCATCATCGAGCGGTACTGTATGAAGTGGATAACGGAAAGATAATTAGTAAGACGTTTATACAACATAAAGAAAAACTTCTAGAAGCAGAAGCTATTGTTGCGCAACAGTTGGAAGCGTTTAATGCAAAGGATATTGATGCTTTTGTGAATACTTTTGATAGCGAAGTAAAAGCCTATGACTTTCCGAATAGACTTTATGTACAAGACAAAAAAGAGTTACATACCACTTTTAGTGATTTTTTTGCGCAAACGCCGGATTTACATTGTGAAATTACAAATCGAATAATTCTTGGAAATGTCGTTATCGACGAAGAATATTTGACGGTTAATGGCGCTAATTACAATGCGATTGCTATTTATGAAATAGAAAATGGTAAAATTGTTAGAATGACTACCGTACGATAAAAATTAGTTGGATTACGTGCATAAATAACTACTGCCAACACCGTAAATAACTTCTTCCTAGTTCCAACCAACGCTTACAAATCCGCACAGATTTTCTATTCCATTTGTATTTGCTAACTTTGGTAATAAATAACCAAATACCTTGATAATCCTTCAAAAATGAATAGACGCATCTTCATCAGCATCCTACTTCTTTTACTCTGCAAAGTAACCTTAGCACAAAATGCTACTGTAACCAGTAAACAGCTGGATGAAAAGGAAATAAACACCATTTTTACTGCCAGTATTAAAGAGCAATTACAAATAGATTACGCTATTTATAGAATTTATGAGTTTAACGATAAAGCAGGAAAACACTTTATCGTAATGACTAGAAATAAAATTACCTGTGAAGAGCGAGCAGCATGTTTTGATACGATTAAAGCCTCTTGTTATACATACAAAGCGGGCGTTTTTAAGCTGCAATGGACGGTGAAAGATGCTATTCTACCAAGCAAGGATGAATATTCTATTTCGCATTGGACCAAGTATTTTGAAATAGCCGATTATGACCAAGATGGTAAGGTAGATCCCATACTTATTTATGGCACTTTTGCGCTGAATGATGCCATGGATGGAAGAATAAGAATACGCATGTATTACCAAGGAAAAGAAATAGTAATAAGACATCAAAATGCCATATCCGATTATGATAGAAAGACACAAGTCGATAAAGCATTTTACACATTGCCAATAAAAATGCAACAACGTGTAAAGCATGTCATGGATCAAATTACCGAAAATGACCATGGTCTTTTTCCTAGCGGTTGGGAAAAAGCCATGGAGCATAAAAAAACGAAGTTTGATGAAAGCTAAAAAGAGCTTTTCAACCGTTTAAATTAGTACACATTTGTAGCTGCTATTGCAGGTGGTTTTCTGGAAGTATTTTTATTTCGGAAGGATTATGCTTCCGATGGAAACAAGAAGTTAGAAAGCATTCCGGTATAAACCAGATACCTTAAAGAATTCTAAAGTGTATGCTACTTTTATGTCTTCCGAAGCATCGAAAAAAAACAACGGACCATTATTTTATACATTAAAACATGTTTACATTTTCATTTAATCACATCGCAATTTCGGTAAAGGATGTCGACAAGTCGATGGCATTTTACCAGAAAGTACTGCAACTAAAAGAGGTGGAGAATACCGCTTCCAATTCTAAAACCCGATGGCTAGCTTTAGGAGAAGGCAAACAATTACATATTATTCCTAGACCAAAGGAGGAAGTAAAGACCAATAAGGCCGTTCATTTTGCTTTAGCGATAGCCGATATAGATGCATTTATACAGCACTTAAATACTTTGCGCGTCAATTATAGCGACTGGCTTGGAACCGTAAGTAAAGACTATGTTCGAAAAGATGGTGTGCAACAAGTCTATTTTCAAGATCCGGATGGTTATTGGATAGAAATAAATAACGTATTTTAAGATATAGAACAGCTACTATTTTTGAATAATTAAGGCTATTTGACTTTATAAGAAAAAAGAACTAACTTAGTTAACTCTCTTATAATTAATTATATACGTATTAATAGCAATTCGTAAAGTCCTCCTTTTTAGGAAATAATTATTTCAAGAAATCATTAGAAATGAACAAGTTATTAGTAAGTGTCGCGCTATTGTTGGTATTAAGTGTTTCGTTCACTTCATGTCGAGAAACAGCAAAAAATAATGCTCCAAGAGATGTTTTAGAAAATGCTGCTGAAGCAGTTGAAGCCATTAGAGATTCTGTGAAGAAAATCGAAGATCCATGGGAAACCGTTACAGATGCAACAGAAAACCCTATTGGATATCCTGTAGAGTCTGCCACAGAAGAAACAGTAATAAAGGCGGGAGGAGCAGTGCAAAACCCAGTTGGAAATACCAATAGTGTTGTGAAGAGCACAACAGGATCTCCAGTAAAGGATGTTGTAGAAGAAGTTTTTGAAGAGGTGCAGGTTGCGAGTTCGATTAAGCCAGAGGATTATAAAGTTGTTTTATCTGTGGATGGTGCTATAAATAAGAACGAAACAGGAATGATGCAAGTATGGATTGGTGCTTCTAAAATAAAACCATTCTTTTCTGACGGTATGGTGCAAGACGAAACAACAGTTCCTTCCAACATAGGTAGCTATGCTAAAATAACGCCAGTGGCATCCGATTCGGATTTTGAAATTGTATATCTCACCGATGAAAAATGCTATAAAATACACCCAAGTGGATCGGATGTTCGTTTTTTATTAAAACCCAAAAGAGCAGGTACCTATAAAGTAAGTGCTAATGTTGAAATATTTAGGGATAGCAACTGTAGCGGAGAATTTGTTCCTAAAACATCCAAAACGCTATCTGTTATTGTAGCTGTAGATATCAAAAAAGATATTTCTACACGAATACAAGTACTTTTAGATATTATTTGGGAGAAATTCCTAACTTTTTGGGGCGCTTTAATTGCTTTTATTTTTGCTGTTCTATTCTTTCTAATCAAACGAAGAATAAAGCGTAAAACAGATTATGAGGAATCGGAAGACTAAAACTAGTCTTGCAACAAGCCAATGACTTCTTTTACACCAATCGTTGCAGGTTTTGCAATCACCGTTAGATGCTTATTATTATTATTACCTATAGCCGGTTTCGGATCTATAAAATAAGTAGCTGTGTTTTCTGGCACATAATGCATTAAGCTCGCAGCAGGATAGACTTGCATACTGGTGCCTATAATTATTAATATATCTGCTGTTTCGCAAATCGCTACTGCTTTTTCCATCATAGGTACCGCTTCACCAAACCAAACAATATGTGGTCGCATTTGGTGTCCTTTGGCATCCAAATCACCAAGTAGCATATCTGTTTTCCATTCTTGAATGTCGGTTTTGTTAAAGATACTTCGTGCTTTTAATAATTCGCCATGTAAATGTGTGACGTTCGTACTTCCTGCACGTTCGTGTAAATCGTCTACATTTTGGGTAATAATAGAGACTTGGTAGTTTTTTTCTAAAGTAGCTAGATCCAAATGTGCTTGGTTAGGTTGGACTTCTAAAAGTTGTTTTCTGCGTTGGTTGTAAAAATCTAGAACTAGTTCCGGATTGTTTAAAAATCCTTGCGGGGATGCCACTTCCATAACGTCGTGACCTTCCCATAAACCATCGGCATCGCGAAAGGTTTTAATACCGCTTTCGGCACTTATTCCGGCGCCTGTTAATACTACAATGTGTTTCATTTTATAAAATTACTAAATTAGTAGCATTGCGAAGTAGATTTCATTTGAAAATTTACGGAGTTTATCTATATGTTTTACAACTTTATTTAAAAAGATTTCCACGTCACTTTGTTCCTCGTAATGACATTTCCTATTTTTGAATTATGACAGACATAAAACTCCTAGAATATCTAGAAACCTATTTAACCGAAAATCGTAGAAACAAGTTTAGTAAGGTGATTAAACAACGTACTAAGCATTTTACGGTTGCTACAGAAGATGTATACCAATTACACAATACCAGTGCGGTAATGCGTAGCTGTGATGTTTTTGGGATACAAGAAGTGAATATTGTAGAAGAGGTGAATAGCAAAACGATAGATCGAGAAATTGCAATGGGAGCACAGAAATGGGTAGATTTAAATAGATTCCATTCTATTAAAGATTGTATTGCAGCTGTAAAAGAGAACGGCTATCAAATTGTGGCAACTACGCCACATACTAACGATTGTGAATTGCAAGATTTTGATTTTACGAAGAAGTCTTGTTTTTTTTTTGGAAGAGAAACGGAAGGATTAAGCCAGGAAGTTATGGATGCTGCAGATAGCTATTTAAAAATACCAATGGTAGGTTTTACCGAAAGTTTAAATATATCTGTAAGTGCAGCTATTGTTTTACAAGATGTAACTGCTAAATTACGACGAAGTGCTATTGCTTGGCAACTTACCGAAGAAGAACAAAATGAAAAACGATTGGATTGGGTGAAGAAAACCATTAAAAGCTATGATCAGATTGTAGGGCGTTATTATGAAGAGAATCAATAGTGTCATTGCGAGGCACGAAGCAATCTGTTTGTGGAATTATTTAGTATTATAAAATAGCTTCGCATTTTAGGTCAAACGCTCCGAATTTATTCTAATTATACAAACGAAGCAGCTCTCCTCTTATTTTAAGAGGAGAATGAATTTAAATGCTTTTCGCATTTGAAGAAAGAGGAGTTAATAAAATAGTGTTGTGGATATCAAAATAGCTTCGCATTTTAGGTCAAACTCTCCAAATTTATTTGCAATAAAT
>NZ_JBSHNV010000181.1:0-323 GCF_053601575.1 Lacinutrix sp. MEBiC02404
GAACGCCGTCTCCATCAGGATCTACTTCGTCTAAGTTACTTACTCCATCTCCATCACAATCTGCAGTTGCCCAGTCACTTGTTGTGTCTGTTAAATCTACATTGGATAATGTTCCTCCGATACATGGATCGGTATCATTTGAATCCGTATCACTTGTTTCTCCATCACCATCACAATCTGTGATTGCTGTTACAGGTAAAGTAATATCTGCTGCAGTAAATTCACATGCATCATTTGGATCTGTGTCGTTTGGTCCTTGAACGCCGTCTCCATCAGGATCTACTTCGTCTAAGTTACTTACTCCATCTCCATCACAATCTGCA
>NZ_JBSHNV010000182.1:0-72717 GCF_053601575.1 Lacinutrix sp. MEBiC02404
CCTCTCTTTAGCTAAAGCGAGGAGCTGTGATACTCTATATTATTCATCATTCTATAGCAATTAAAAAATAGAGAATTCTTGTTTGCATTTTTAAAATAGCTGCGCATTTTAGGCCAAACTCTCCGAATTTCCATAATTGGAAATCCACCTCTCTTTAGCTAAAGCGAGGAGCTGTGATACTCTATATTATTCATCATTCTATAGCCATTAAAAAAAATAGAGAAGTCTTGTTTGCATTTTTAAAATAGCTGCGCATTTTATGTCAAACGCTCCGAATTTCCATAATTGGAAATCCACCTCTCTTTAGCTAAAGCGAGGAGCTGTGATAATTTATATTAGTCGTCATTCTATACCAATTAAAAAATAGAGAAGTCTTGTTTGCATTTTTAAAATAGCTGCGCATTTTAGGTCAAACTCTCCGAATTTCCATAACTGGAAATCCAGCTCTCTTTAGCTAAAGCGAGGAGCTATTTACGAATTGCTTTTAGAAAAGAAGCGCACTAGATATATATATCTAATTGCTAAAGCTATCAGCAAAGGAATAAGTCCATAAGCAAATCTTTGTACGCCTGTTATCCAATGAAATCCTAATAAACTCAAGAGTATAATAAGCAGTTTCATGTATTTAATAAACCAGGCTTTTGGTTGTGCTTTTAAGGTTTGACCTATTACCAATACGTTTAGAGCAAAAGCCCAAAGTAAGTTGTAGTTATTCGCTGTTGCGGTATGATCTGTGGCAAACCACAGTAATAAAATAAAGACACCGATACTACCAGTAAGAAAAAAGATACTAAAATCTAACCATTTACTTCGGGTCTCCTTTTTATGGTCGGTGTAGGTAATAAAAAGGATGAAAGCACCTAACAAGCCAAAAATAAATATCGGACTACCGAAAAAGTTTTGTTGTTGTTTTTCTTCCGTTTTATTATAAAGGATATGCGATTCTTTTACTAGATTTTTATTCGTGCTTTTTAAGGTTGCAGTTTCAAAAAAGCTATGTATATATTTTGGTAAAAACATATACTGGTATTGCGTTGCCTCTTTGTCTATTATAGATCCTAATGCAAGGTCAATACCAAGGCTTCCCCAAGAATTCCAATATAAGTTTTGCTGAATTAAATCTCTAAAAGTGCTTTTATGTAAAGTTTCAATAGGATTAAAACGTATGTTATTGTTGGTTATTTCTTCTGCTACATCTCTAATTTTTGTCGCACAATTGTCATAAAAGAAATCGTATAAATACTCTTTGTTTGCTGGTAATGCGTTGGTTTCTAGAAAAGCATGTATATCTTGTTTTTCCTTAGTTGTTAAGTCTAAAAGCTGTTCTCTTATCGTTCTATTCTGGCTTTTATAAAAGTCGATAACCGCATATGTATTACTAAAACCTTGGGAATACAGAAGTTTTCCTCTGGCAAAATTTAAGTAGAAATTAGGATCGTTAAATGGAAACCTTCCGTAGTCATACACCACATCACTATATGGCGTTTTTACACGAATCCCATTATGTCCAAACGCATCGTTTAGAGAGGTTCCTGGGCCTATAGTTAAAACACTTATTTTGGTGTTTTCATAGGTGTTTTGTGCTTGGGTAAGTACAAAGGAGAAAAAGAATAAAACTAGGTACCGTTTTTTCATGTTGTAAGGACTAAATTATCTGAAGATACTTAAATCTAGTTTTAATGAAAATACGTTAGAATATAAAGCGACACTTTGGTCTCCAATATCTGTAAAAGCATAATCTACTTGAATGCCTTTATATTTAAAACCAAGACCTATACTTGGTTGAAAGCTTAAGTTTTCTGAATTATCTATTTGTAATTCATTTTGAAAATTCCCAACGCCACCTCTTAAATATACCATGTCTATATAGCCAACTTCAAAACCAGCAGAAGGCGTAATACTTGCAAATGAAGTAGAGATTAAGTCATTGTTTTGTTCAAATCTAATGTTTAAATCCACTTCGGCAAGAATAGAAAAATCGTAACGATAAATAAACTTTTTGGCAACACCAAATTGTAGTTTTGGTATGGTAAGTTCTGTAGTTTCTGGTAACTCTTGGTTTTGTCCTTCTACTGCGTCTTGTACTTTGGCAAACTCATCTTCATCAATTGCCCAAGAATTAAAGGTAGTTGTTATGTCTCTTGCCATAAGTCCGAATTTCCATTCATTCTTCGTTTCAAACTGAATTGCTGCATCTAAACCAAATCCCCAAGAATTGGCGAATTTACCAATAACACGACGAATTACTTTTGCATTTATTCCATAATTAAAACCAGGAATAGGAAGCTTTCTAGAATAGGAAAAAGTTACACCATAATCTGCGGTAGAAAATAAACTAATTCTGTCATAGTTTATGTTTCCGTCGTCATCAATTAATTGTGTGGTATTTAAAATATCATCGACAGCAAAACGTATTAATGAAATACCAATAGCACTATTATTATCTAAAGGCATTGCAAAAGCAACATAATCATAACTAGCAATATTTGCAAAGTAACTAGAGTGCATTAATGCCAATTGTTTGTCTTCAATATTTACTAATCCTGCAGGATTCCAATAACCGGAATTTACATCATGAGAGTAAGCTGTTACTGCGTTGCTCATTCCTAAAGCAGCAGCATCGACACCAATATTCATGAATTCATTAGAATATTTTCGAACGGTTTGCGCAGAAATAGTTACACAAAAAGTTAGTAGTAGTATAGTTAGTAGTCTTTTCAATTATATTTTTTTTACAAATATGCCATTATTTTTCAACATATTAAACTTGAAAAAGCAATAGATATTGTTTGATGCTATTTATACTTTGTATATAATAAAAAAGAAATGGTTGATTTTGGGCTTTATGTGCAATAGAAAAATCAAGCATAGCCAAAGTTATGGTTGCTTTTGATATAGAAGCAGCGAGGGAAAAGGGAATTTTATTATAGTAAATTCAACGTATAAATAGTATAACTTTTGTTTTAGACGAAAATAGTTTGTTATTTTTACAGCTTAAATGAAATTATGCAACTAAAAAGCTACATTCCAAATTTTATAACCTTATTAAATTTATTCTGCGGAAGCATTGCTGTACTATTAGCGGTAAACAATTTATTTGTTGCTTCGGCAGTATTCGTGTTTCTAGGAATATTCTTCGATTTTTTTGACGGATTCTTCGCGAGAAAACTAAATGTACAAAGCGAATTAGGTGTGCAATTAGATTCTCTGGCAGATATGGTTACTAGTGGTTTGGTTCCTGGTATTATAATGTATAAGTTGCTTTCTTTGGCTAGTGAAGGTTCTGGGATATCATTTTCTTCTTGGAGTTCTTTTATGCAATGGGAGAGTTTTAAAATCATGCCGCTAGCATTAGTAGGTTTGTTTATTACTATGGCTTCTGCGTATCGATTGGCAAAATTTAATATTGATTCCGACCAACAATCCTATTTTAAAGGTTTGCCAACACCGGCAAATACCTTACTAATTATATCTTTACCATTAATTTTAGAGTTTCAAAATAGCGATGCTATGAATGCCATTATATTGAATAAATGGTTTTTGTTAGCAGTAACTGCCTTAAGTTGTTACTTATTAAATAGTACGATAAAACTCTTCGCTTTAAAATTTAAGAACTATGGTTTTAAAGACAACGCCATACGCTATATCTTTATCCTTTTAAGTTTGGTGTTTTTGGTGGTGTTACATTTTGCCGCAATTCCCTTAATTATATTGCTTTACATTATTTTATCTTTATTAAACGCTAAAAATATTTAAAACATGGCTGGAATTATTTTTACCCTGTTAATGCTAATCATGCTTCAAGCTGTTTTAGGATTTGATAACCTTTTATACATTTCTTTAGAATCTAAAAAAGCACCGGAAACAGAGCAAAAGCGAGTACGAAAAGTAGGAATACTTATCGCTATCGTTTTACGTATTGTTTTGTTATTTGTATTAGTATCTATCATCGATTTTTTTCAAGAACCGTTTTCTTTTTTAACAGGAGGAATTGAAAATATTGTGCATTTTGCATTTAATGGGCATAGTATAATAGTACTAGCCGGAGGTGCATTTATTATTTATACCGCCATTAAAGAAATATGGCACATGATTTCTACATCCGGACTTACGGTTTCTGAAATGGCATCGGGTAAAAGTACCAAATCTGCTAACGCAGTTATTACAAGTATTGTAATTATGAATTTGGTTTTTTCTTTCGATTCTATTTTAGCGGCAATTGGTTTAACTAGTGAAATAGAAAGTAGCACAACAGCATTTATTGTGATGGCAATAGCCATTGTTATTAGCGGATTACTGATGTTAGTAATGGCAGATAAAATTTCTACGTTCTTATCTAAGAATAGAATGTATGAGGTATTAGGACTTTTTATCTTATTTATAGTAGGAATTATGCTAGTTACCGAAGGTGGCCATTTAGCACATTTAGAACTTTTTGGAAACGAAATTGTACCTATGAGTAAAACAACCTTCTATTTTGTACTATTTATTTTGATCGTTGTAGATGTGGTGCAAGGTAGATATCAAAAGCGACTTACGGCAGAGAAAGCCTTACAAGAGAAAAAAGAAGCAAAGGATATTTAATCGTTTTCCTCAGGGTTTCTTTTTTTAGGATTTCTTTTCGCCTTTTTTAGACTTTCATTAAGCATCCATTCTATTTGACCATTAGTGCTGCGGAATTCATCCGCAGCCCATTTTTCAATAGCTTTGATCATATCTTCATTTATTCGTAAAGCAAAAGCCTTTTTCTTCGCCATTTAAATTGTTAATTATCGGAATACGTTTATTTGTAAATATATTGATTATTGATTTAATGTACCTGTATTTAAAACAGGAGATGCGTCTTTATCTCCACAAAGGATAACCATAAGGTTGCTTACCATTGCTGCTTTTCTTTCATCATCTAAATCCACAATATTCTTTTTACCTAATTCGTTAAGCGCCATTTCTACCATGCTAACAGCACCTTCTACAATCTTATGTCTTGCTGCAACTATCGCTGTAGCTTGTTGTCTTTTAAGCATGGCACTAGCTATTTCTTGGGCATAGGCTAAATAACCTATTCTTGCTTCTAATACTTCAATTCCTGCTATAGATAAGCGTTCATCAATTTCTTTTTCAAGCGCTTCGCTTACTTCATTTACGCTAGAACGTAAGGTGATATCTTCTACATGACCTTCATCTGCAAAATTATCATACGGATACATACTCGCTAGTTTTCTAACGGCTGCATCTGTTTGTACGCGAACAAAGTTTTCATAATTATCCACATCAAAGGATGCTTTGTAAGTGTTGGTAACGCGCCAAACTAAAATGGTACTTATCATTATTGGGTTTCCTAATTTGTCATTTACTTTTAAACGTTCACTGTCAAAATTACTAGCTCGTAAAGAGATTGTTCTTCTGCTGTATAAAGGGTTTACCCAAAAAAGGCCGTTTGATTTTATGCTACCTATATATTTTCCGAATAAAAGTAAAACTCTAGAATTATTAGGGTTTACAAGAACGAATCCTTTAAATAATATAATTGCAACGATTAAGAATAATGCATATTCCGGATTTTCAGTTGTAAACGTAAAATAGATACTACTAACAATTAGCGCAATAGTGATTGCTAAAATGAAATAGCCATTAACTGGTTTGATTATTTTTTCTTGGTCCATAGGATTATATTTAAAATGATATTATTTTGATATCATAAAGATATATAAAATTATAATGCAAAAGCTGTTTTTTCTAAAAATAAAAAGAAAGTTATATTTTAAAAGGAAAGCAATAGGAAGTGCTTCTGAAATATTTCCTAGCTAATTAGTCTTATCCATAGAATAGAAGCTATTAATTACGAAATTTTTTAGAAGCTCCTTTTGTGAAAAAAAAAGTTTAAATTCATTCTCCTCTTAAGCTTAAGAGGAGAGGCTTTTACGAGTATAATTATTCCTATTAAAACAAAAACACTAATTAATTGCTTCTCTCTGTAGCTAAAGAGAGGTGTGTTTTATGAAATAAAATTCGGAGAGTTTGACTTAAAATGCGAAGCTATTTTTATAAATATCAAACTCCTCTTTCTTCCAGTTTTCAAAAAAGAAAATTCAAATTCATTCTCCTCTTAAGCTTAAGAGGAGAGCCTTTTACGAGTATAATTATTGCTATTAAAAAAAAGCACTAATTAATTGCTCCTCTCTTTAGCTAAAGAGAGGTGTGTTTTATGAAATAAAACTCGGAGAGTTTGACTTAAAATGCGAAGCTATTTTTATAAATATCAAACTCCTCTTTCTTCTAGTTTTCAAAAAAGAAAACTAAAATTCATTCTCCTCTTAAGCTTAAGAGGAGAGCTGTATAATTTATAGAAATTATGGTTAGTAGGAGAATTTGAGGTTTATCTTGAGTAAATAATCAATTCCATAAGAGTACGGATAATCAAATCAGCCTTAGGTTGTTAGAAATCTAATTTCGTTCTACGCAGTTCAAAATTCTGACCAAGATATACTTTACGTACCATTTCATCTTCGGCAAGTTCTTCTGGTTTTCCTGCTTTTAAAATACCACCTTCAAACATTAAGTAGGTTCTATCTGTAATCGCAAGTGTTTCTTGTACGTTGTGATCTGTTATCAGAATACCAATATTCTTTTTAGTTAGTTTTGCTATAATGCGTTGAATGTCTTCTACAGCAACAGGATCGACTCCTGCAAAAGGTTCATCTAATAGAATAAAATTAGGATCGGTAGCAAGCGCACGGGCGATTTCGGTACGTCTACGTTCCCCACCAGAAAGTAAATCACCTCTACTTTTACGAATATGTTCTAATCCAAACTCTTCAATTAGAGATTCCATTTTATGCAACTGTTCTTTCTTACTTAGTTTGGTAAGTTGTAGTACGCTTAAAATATTATCTTCAATACTTAATTTTCTAAAAACCGAAGCCTCTTGTGCTAAATAACCAATGCCGTTTTGTGCACGTTTGTACATTGGGTATTTGGTAATGTTTGTGTCTTCCAAATAAATGTTTCCACCATTAGGTTTAATCAGTCCAACAATCATATAAAACGAAGTTGTTTTCCCTGCACCATTCGGACCTAAAAGACCAACGATTTCTCCTTGATTTACTTCTAGAGAAACGTCTTTCACGACTTTTCGTCCGCTATAGGACTTCATTAAATGTTCTGCTCTTAGTTTCATGTTGTTTTTATTTGTCAGCTGCTATTGGTTAGTAATCCCTTTTTTAGGGGATACGTTTTCTAGCATACTCGTTTTATAAATACATTACTTGTTGTTAAAAATAGTGAAAACCAAAATACTATGGTCTGTACACAGGTACTTTAAGTAAAGTTTAACCTTGAGCTTCTTCTAAAGCATCCCAATATTCGTAGGCTCTTCGTAAATGCGGAATAACAATAGTACCGCCAACTAAATTAGCAATACTTAAAGATTCTACCACTTGTTCTTTGGTTAATCCTTCTTTATGGCAAGCTTCTAAATGGTATTTTACACAATCGTCACAACGTAAAACCATAGATGCTACAAGACCTAAAAGTTCTTTTGTTTTTTTGTCCAGCGTACCTTCCGCGAAAGCGTTCGTGTCTAAATTAAAAATTCGTTTGATTACTTTATTATTATCGGCTAGAATTTTATCATTCATTTTAGAACGATATTCATTAAATTCGGTAACTATATTAGACATGCTTTTTTATTTTATTATCTGAAGATTTTTTAGCTTCGTTTTTAACTACAATTTTTGAAATATAAATACTTACTTGATACAGTATTAATATTGGAATGGCAACAATGATCTGACTTGCAATATCTGGAGGTGTTATAATCGCAGATAATATTAGCACGATTACTAAAGCGTATTTTCTATATTTTTTTAGGAATTCTGGCGTTACTAATCCTACTTTGGTTAAAAAGTATATAATAATAGGAAGCTCAAAAATTAATCCGGAAGCGATAACGGTTGCTCTTACCAATCCAATATAACTTGCTAAATCGAAATCATTATGCACTTCTTTACTTACCGAGTAGGTTCCTAAAAAGTTTATGGATAATGGCGTTACTATATAATATCCAAAAAGAACACCTAGAAAAAACAAAAAAGACGAAACAATAATGAACCCTTTAGAATGTTTCTGTTCGTTGACATGCATTCCAGGGCTTATAAAAGACCAAAGTTGGTATAATATATATGGAAAGGAAACAATAAAACCAGCATAAACAGAAGTCCATAAATGCGCAGAAAATTGTCCAGCTAAAGTTCTACTTTGTATTTCAAACGGAAAACTTTCCCCACAAAAGGAGGAGTTTTCTATACCTATTAACTGACTAGCACTGCATAGCCATCTGTAGGTTGGAAAAGACATTTCTTTTGGTCCGAGAATGATAACATCAAAAATAAAACCTTTAAATAAAAAAGCCACAATACCACAAAGTACTACTGCAATACTAATACGTACTAAATGCCATCTTAAATCTTCAAGATGATCCAAAAAAGACATCTCGTTTACATTTTTTTTTGCCATTATATAATCCCTTCTCTTATTAAATCATGCACATGAACAACACCAGCAAATTTCCCGTTGTCTTCGACTAGGATTTGTGAGATTCCGTAGGTTTCTATAACATCCTTCGCTTCGACAGCCATTGCATTCACATCTATTCGTTTCGGATTTTCACTCATAATGTCTTTCGCGGTAAGTTTAGAAAAATCGTCGACTTTACTTAACATTCTACGTAAATCACCATCTGTAATAATTCCTATAATTTTGTCCTCTTCGACCACCGCAGTTACACCAAGCATTTTTTCGGTAATTTCCACAATTACTTGTTTGATCCCTGTATTTAGGGAAACTTTTGGTTTTTGATTTACCGAAGATATATCGTGTACACGTAAATATAATTTTTTACCTAAAGCGCCTCCAGGATGGTATTTAGCAAAGTCTTTACTAGAAAAACCACGTAATTCTAATAAACAAACCGCTAATGCATCTCCAAGAACGAGTTGCGCAGTGGTACTTGTTGTAGGAGCAAGATTATTTGGACAAGCTTCTTTTTCAACATAAGCGTTTAAAATGAAGTCTGCTTGTAGTCCTAAAAAAGAATCTTTATTACCAGTAATAGCAATCATTTTATTCCCTGCATTCTTTATTAAAGGTACAAGTACTTTGATTTCTGGCGTGTTTCCACTTTTAGAAATGCAAATAACGACGTCGTCTTGAAGAATTAATCCTAAGTCCCCATGAATAGCATCTGCAGCATGCATAAAAATAGAAGGTGTACCAGTAGAGTTTAATGTAGCAACAATTTTTGTAGCAATTATTGCACTTTTGCCAATTCCTGTAATAATAATTCTACCTTTGGCGTTATACATAAGGTTCACAGCATCTGCAAAATCATCATCAACTAAACTAGATAAATTTAAAATTGCTTTACTCTCTAATTCAATAGTTTGCTTGGCTGTAGATATAATAGAATGTGTATTGCTCAAAATTTATGAGTTTTTTAGGTTGTTGCTAATAAAGATTTTTTTATCTTTAATGTTGGTCAGTTTCTTATAATTTGTATCCAGTAAAAATGTGATGCAAAGTTAACGAAAAATAAATGAGGTTGATTATATACACTACTAATTAATAGCAAAAAGAATTTAGTGTATTTTTATTATAATTTTAATATTAAAAACAATACATGTCTATTATTGAAAAGGACTTACACGTCTCCCTAAAAAAGTATTTTGGATTTAGTAAGTTTAAAGGATTGCAAGAAGATGTTATAAAAAGTCTTTTGTCTGGCAAAAACACATTTGTTATTATGCCTACAGGAGGTGGTAAGTCTATGTGTTACCAATTACCCGCTTTAATGCATGAAGGAACAGCAATAGTTGTTTCTCCTTTAATAGCATTGATGAAGAATCAAGTGGATGCTATCCGAAGTGTTTCCGAACACGATGGCGTTGCGCATGTTTTAAATTCTTCCTTAAATAAAACGGAAGTAAAACAGGTAAAGCAAGATATTACAGATGGTGTTACTAAATTATTATATGTAGCCCCGGAATCTTTAACAAAAGAAGATAATGTAGAGTTTCTTCGTTCGGTTAAAATTTCTTTTATGGCGGTGGATGAAGCCCATTGTATAAGTGAATGGGGACACGATTTTAGGCCAGAATACAGAAACCTAAAAAGTATTATTCAACGTATTGGCGATAATATTCCAATTATTGGTCTAACCGCTACCGCAACTCCAAAAGTACAAGAAGATATATTAAAAAATCTTGGTATGCCGGATGCTACCACTTTTAAAGCATCCTTTAATAGACCAAATTTATATTACGAAATACGCCCAAAAACTAAAACTGTAGATGCAGATATTATCCGTTTTATAAAACAAAACGATGGTAAATCTGGTATTGTGTATTGTTTAAGTAGAAAACGTGTGGAAGAACTCGCGCAAGCTTTACAAGTAAACGGAATAAAAGCAGTACCATATCATGCTGGTTTAGATGCGAAAACAAGATCGAGACATCAAGACATGTTTTTAATGGAAGATATTGATGTTGTTGTGGCTACCATTGCATTTGGAATGGGAATTGACAAGCCAGATGTTCGATTTGTTATACATCATGATATCCCAAAAAGTATAGAAAGTTATTACCAAGAAACAGGAAGAGCAGGACGTGATGGAGGAGAAGGACACTGTTTAGCTTATTATGCGTACAAAGACATAGAAAAGTTAGAGAAGTTTATGTCTGGAAAACCGGTTGCTGAACAAGAAATTGGTCATGCTTTACTGCAAGAAGTAGTCGCTTTTGCGGAAACTTCTATTTCTAGAAGAAAATTTATACTTCATTATTTTGGTGAAGAATTTGATAATGAAACTGGTGAAGGAGGCGACTTAGATGATAATGTACGTCATCCTAAAAAACAACAAGAAGCAAAAGAGCAAGTAAAATTAGCTTTAGAGATTGTTGCTAGTACCAATGAAAAATACAAATCTAAAGACTTAGTAAATGTGATTACGGGTAATGAAAATGCCTTAATAAACTCACATAAAACAAACGACCAACCCTTTTTTGGTAAAGGAAGTAGTCATGATAAATCCTATTGGATGGCTTTAGTTAGACAAGCACTTGTGGCTGGTTTATTAAAAAAAGATATAGAAACCTATGGGGTTATTATGTTAAAAGAGGCTGGGCGAGATTTTATAGAGAATCCGAAGTCTTTTATGATGACCGAAGATCATGTTTTTAATCAAACATCCGATGATTCTATAGTTACAGCAGCCAAAGGTAGTGGTGCAGTAGCAGATGTTGTATTAATGGCAATGCTAAAAGATTTAAGAAAGAAAAATGCGAAGAAACTAGGCGTGCCTCCATTTGTGATTTTTCAAGATCCTTCTTTAGAAGATATGTCTTTAAAATACCCTGTTACTTTAGAAGAACTTTCTAATGTACATGGTGTTGGTGACGGAAAATCGAAAAAATATGGTAAAGACTTTATTGCACTTATCTCGACTTATGTAGAAGAAAATGATATTATCAGACCAGATGATATGATTGTGAAGTCTACCGGAATGAACTCTGCTTTAAAACTTTATATTATTCAAAATGTAGATAGAAAATTACCATTAAGTGATATTGCTTCGGCAAAAGGAATGGAAATGGCCGCTTTTATAAAGGAAATGGAAGCTATCGTCTTTTCTGGAACCAAGCTAAACATCGATTATTGGATTAATGATCTTTTAGACGAAGACCAGCAAGAAGAAATTCATGATTATTTTATGGAGTCGGAAACCGATAAAATAGATGCTGCCATTGATGAGTTTGATGGCGATTATGATGATGAAGAATTACGTCTTTACAGAATTAAGTTTATTAGTGAAGTTGCA
Organism: Lacinutrix sp. MEBiC02404; assembly: GCF_053601575.1. Taxonomy (NCBI): domain Bacteria; kingdom Pseudomonadati; phylum Bacteroidota; class Flavobacteriia; order Flavobacteriales; family Flavobacteriaceae; genus Lacinutrix; species Lacinutrix sp. MEBiC02404. Next base: position 11,873 of record NZ_JBSHNV010000182.1, read on the forward strand.
AATTAGTATGTTTAGGCATTAGGCATTAGGCATTAGGCATTAGGTAAAATTTTTGATTACATGTGTTAAAAAATAGTATTGGGTAATCACGTCACCGTGTTTTTTCTTTAGAAGAGAGGTCTATAAAAGACACTACTCTTCCTTCTCTGAATCCTTATATACCGTAAAAACAACTTCCTTTTTCTTAATAGTAAGTGTAAGTTGTTTCATTGTAGATCTCTTTAATTTTTCAACAGTATTTTTTTCAATCTCAAAATCAATTTTCGTAACATAACCATCTAATGGGCTAGCAGGTTCCGATTCTAGTTCTGGCATATCCGAATGCAGTTCTAAACTATAATCATTGCCTTCAATTACAATTTTAGCGCCATTCTTTGTTTTGCTTTTTAGGCGTCCAATGATAAATGTTTGCAAGTAATAATAACCACCAAGTTCGTTATAGCCAGCATAAATTAGGTTGTCGCTAGAAATCCCTAAAGGTACGTCTTCACTAGATTTTATGAGGCTTTCCATGTACTTATCATCTTCTAGTTTGTCCTCCTTTTTTGTGCCTCCAAACAGCTTACCAAAAACTCCCATATATTATATTAATTTGATTTCAAAGCTAAGAAAATTTTGGATGAATTTATAAAAGTGCTATGTGTTTTGTGTGAAACCTTCCGAGATTTACTTTTTGATTGGATGCATTACAGGTTCTAGGAATAATGAAAATGGCTATCTAAAAAGAGTATGTCTTCCATGTGTAAAATGGCACCGATATTCCGTAAAGATTGAATTGCATCTGCAATAACCGTATGAATTAGACGTAATTAGATACCTATTGTAGGTGCTGTTCTTCAAAAATTGTTATTCGTTATTCATAAATCTCAAATCATTCCCTATCTTTGCACTTTATTAAAAAACAACAAGATGCAAGACGGATTATACGCAAAATTTAATACAACAAAAGGCGAAATATTAGTAGCTTTAGAATACCAGAAAACTCCAGGAACAGTAGGTAACTTTGTTGCTTTAGCAGAAGGGAACTTAGAAAACAATGCAAAACCACAAGGAACACCTTATTATGATGGGTTACAATTTCATAGAGTAATTCCTGATTTTATGGTACAAGGAGGTTGTCCTCAAGGAACAGGAACAGGAAATCCAGGTTATAAATTTGCAGATGAATTTCATGCAGATTTAAAACATGATACTCCAGGAATCTTATCTATGGCAAATGCAGGACCAGGAACAAATGGGAGTCAGTTTTTTATCACACACATTGCAACACCTTGGTTAGATGGTAATCATACTGTTTTTGGTAAAGTGGTAACGGGACAAGATATAGTAGATGCAATTGCACAAGGAGATGCTATTGAAAGTTTAGAAATTGTAAGAGTAGGAGCAGAAGCAGAAGCTTTTAATGCAGTAGAAGCATTTAGAACTTTTGAAGGTTCTCGTGAGAAAAATTTAGCGAAAGCGAAAGCAAAAGAGGATGCGGCATTAGATAAAATTTCTGCTGGATTTAGTAAAACAGAAAGTGGTTTACGTTACCAAATCTTACAAGAAGGTACTGGAGCAAAAGCAGAAAAAGGAAAAACAGTTTCTGTGCACTATAAAGGACAATTAGCAGACGGAACCGTATTTGATTCGTCTTATAAAAGAAAAGAACCAATTGAGTTTCCATTAGGAGTAGGACAAGTTATTTCTGGTTGGGATGAAGGAGTTCAACTTTTAAAAATTGGAGATAAAGCTCGTTTTGTAATTCCTAGCCATTTAGGTTATGGTAGCGCAGGAGCTGGCGGAGTAATTCCACCAGATGCAACACTAATTTTTGATGTAGAGTTAATGGATGTGAAATAGCATGCACCTAAAATAAATTTAAAAATCGCCTCATCATTATGAATGAGGCGATTTTTTTTGTTAAAATAATACTCGTTGAAAGGCATGATTTTTCCTACGAATATAAAAGGGTCGTTAAAAATTAACGTTGATAGGCCTTTTTGTTCCGTTGCACTAAAATATTTTAGGTAACGTATTTTAATCCATAACTTTGCATGGTAATTGTATTAACCCCAAATCTATACAATATGGAAAGTATTAAAGGAACCAACCTATATTCAGAAGTTTTAAAAGAGTTTAATTATGTATTCGGAGATGTTTTTATTTTCGATGGCTTTGTCGTTTCCGAAATTGAAGAAGGGATTATTTTTTCCTGGGAAGCACATGCAGAGCGGGTTACTAAAGATATATCTTCTTTTTTAGGAACAGATGGGTCGGATTTAATTTACATTTCTAATCGCGTGCATTCCTATTCTGTTATGGCTACGGATTGGATCCAATTTTTTAAAAACCGTTATAATCTGCAAGGTTATTATGTTGTTGGTCACGAAAAAAGTAGTTTAATAAATACCATGTTTGAAAATCTTTTTTTTAAATCTAAAATTAGAAAATTCACGAATATTGAATCTGCTGTTGCGCTTGCAAAAGACCACAAATTTAAAGTAGAGGAAGTTTAGTTTTTTTGTATTATTGATTTTTCATTTCCTAAATTATAACTTATTATGAAAGATCCATTACAATCTTTAAAGTTTCCTATCGGGGCCTTTTCTTGCCCTGAAGAAATTACAACCCAACATATTAAGGAATGGATTGCTGTCTTAGAGGATTTTCCTAATCGGCTGGAAAAGTTGGTTGCACCTTTAAATGATGAACAACTAGATACCACATATCGATTGGAAGGTTGGACGATAAGACAAGTGATTCATCATCTTTCCGATAGTCACCATCATAGTTATATACGTTTTAAATGGGCTTTAACAGAAGATAAACCGGTTATTAAATATTATTATGAACAGCTTTGGGCAGCATTAGACGACGCTAAGCATGCGCCAATTGAAATGTCTATACTCCATTTAAAAGCTATACATGCCAAATTAGTGTATTTGCTGAAAAGTTTGAGCGATGCCGATTTAAACAAATCTTTTATACATCCAGAGCATCATGAAGAAGTGCCTCTAAAAAAGAATATTGGTATGTATGCATGGCATAGTAATCATCATTTTGCACATATTGAAAATGTGATGATTCTTAAAGGTTGGTTGTAGTATCCTTTGTAAATATCGCCCTTTAATTGAAATAAAGGGCGATACATGAAATGGCTATGCGTCCACATAAAGTACTTTTCCTGTGATGAATCCATCTACAGAACGCTCAAAAGCTTTTCCTACCAAGCTTCCAGGTACAGGTTGAAAACCAGGCATCATTTCTCCATATACTTCCCAAGCTTCTTCTAATACTGTCGGGTTAATAGAATTTACACGAATACCTCGAGGCATTTCAAGAGCAACACATTTAACAAATGTATCTATTGCGCCACTTGTTGTTGCATCTGCTATAGCAAAAGGAATTGGTTTAATATTTAAAATACCTGTGATTAATGTAAATGAGCCGTTGTCTGCGATGTATTCTTGACCGATACGAACAATGTTTATTTGTCCCATCATTTTACTTAAAATAGTACGCATCCATTGTTCTTCGGTCATTTCAATGAAATTTGCGTATTCACAAACACCTACTGTATTTACAACCGCATCAAAATGTCCAACATTTTCAAATAATCTTCTTAAAGATGCTTCGCTAGTAATATCCACTTGGTAGTCATAACTTTTAGCAGATCGTCCTGCTGTTATAATTTTGTGTTTTTTAAGGCCCGTTAAAGCAGCTTGCCCCATTTTTCCGTTTGCTCCAATTAAAATTATTGTTTTCATATGCTATATCGTTTTTGTTTAAAATTGATATGCAAATTTATAAAGGTCTTGAAGTTTAAGAGCAGGACATTTGTCTAATAAGAAATATTCGCTCTTATTCTGCTAAGATGTCTTTGGGTAACACCTAAGTAGGAAGCGATATAATGAAGTGGGATTTGTTGAATATATTTGGGCTGTTTTGTTATTAAATCTAAATAACGGTTTTGTGCCTTATCCTTTTGATGATTAAATATCCATTTTTCTAATTCTACATATTCCTTTTCGGCGATTGTTTTTAAAAATATTAACCAATTAGTATTTGATTTAGCTAATGCTTCTAAACTTTCTTTCGGGATTGAAATTATTTCTGAATCTGTTAGTGCTTGAATGTTTTCCTCCGATTTATTTTGTGAGATAAATGAAGAGTAAGCCATTAGCAAATGGTTTGGAAAGGTGAAACAATAGGTGATTTCATCCTCATTATTTGAAAAGTAGAATGAACGGAAAATTCCGTTTTTAACAAAGGCTAAAGATTTGCAAATTTCATTTTGATTAATATAATAATCTCCTTTTTTAAGAATGGTAGTTTTTGTTACATTCAGAAAATCATTTATTTCTAAATCCGTAAAAAGATTAAAAGATTTTAGATAAGTATGCATGGTTCAAAATAGGATTAGTTAGGTGGATTGTATAGCCAACCAATATTAAAAAGGTTTCCGTTTTTATGCTTTATATTCGAAAGTAATACTAAGCGGTTATTTTTTAGCTAACGGACTAATAATTTCTACATTTTGAAACGCAATCGCGCCTCTAATAATTCCCGCAATAACCTCTTGCAAAGCTTCGATGATTTGCATTTTAAGTTCACTTTTATGGTATATAATGCTTACTTCTCTAGCAGGAGAAGGATCCTTAAAATAGCGTATGTTTTCTTTTGCTTTTTCATGCATATCTAAAGTGTGCAGGTATGGTAATAAAGTCATTCCTAAACCTTCGTTAGATAATTTTATAAGGGTTTCAATGCTTCCGCTTTCTAATTGAAATTGGTCTTCTTTATGGTCTTTAAAAGCTTTACATAAATTAATAACACCATCTCTAAAACAATGCCCATCTTCTAATAAAAGCATATCATCAATATCTAAATCAGAAGTGTTAATTTTCTTTTTAGCATGTAATCTGTGGGTTTGCGGAATGTAACCAACAAAAGGTTCAAAATAAAGAACGCGTTCTTTTATGTTTTCATTTAGTAAAGGCGTTGCAGCAATAGCAGCATCTAGATGCCCTTCGTTAATTCTATAAATAATTTCTTCGGTAGTAAGCTCTTCAATAATAAGCTTCACTTTTGGGTATTTCTTTATAAATGTTTTTAGAAACATAGGAAGCAATGTTGGCATTACAGTAGGTATAATTCCTAGTTTAAATTCGCCACCAATAAACCCTTTTTGCTGGTCTACAATATCTTTAATTCTATACGATTCGTTAACGATGTTTTTTGCTTGGTTTACAATCTTTCTACCAACATTTGTAAGTTCTATTGGTTTCTTGCTTCTGTCAAAAATAAGGATGTCTAATTCGCTTTCTAACTTTTGAATTTGCATGCTTAATGTTGGTTGTGTAACAAAACATTTTTCAGCAGCTTTTGTGAAATTCTGATTTTCGGCAACAGCCAAAACGTAGTATAATTGTGTAATTGTCATTGGTATCAATTTAGACTATAAAAATATAAAAACTATCAATAAAACTTATATTGATTATCGTTAATTATTCAATAAATTTGTAGAACAAAATAAAACATAATAATTATGACACTAAATAGTATAGGATTAGAATCTAAAATCACTAAAGAATTAGCACAAGATTTGAATGGTTTATTAGCTAATTTTCAAACGTATTACCAAAACTTAAGAGGTGTACATTGGAATATTAAAGGGCACGGGTTTTTTAATCTTCATGTAAAATTTGAAGAGTTATATACCGATGCAAATATGAAAGTAGATGAAATTGCAGAACGTATTTTAACTTTAGGAGAAACACCGCTACATACCTTTGAAGATTACAGTAAACATGCTAAAGTCCCTGTTGGAAAAAATATATCTCAAGACACGAAAGCAGTACAATTAATTGTAGATTCTTTAGCAGAATTATTACAAATAGAACGTGCTATTTTAGATAAAGCTGGTGATGCTAATGATGAAGGAACAAACTCTATGATGAGTGATTTTATAGCAGAACAAGAAAAAACAGTATGGATGATGAAAGCTTGGTTAAATGAAACCGTCTAACATAATAGTTATTCCCTAAATAACTGATTGATGGTTAGTGAAAAAGCCGCGAAAACTTTGTGTTTCGTGGCTTTTTATTTTTATAGGTGTTAAAGACGAATCGTAATGTTTAAGTCTTCTTTAGCTGTAAACTTGGCAACTTCAAAAGTTGGTGGACCATAAAGAACCGGGTTATTAGACATGCCGTAGTTTTCTTTAGGCATTCCGTTTAGTTCAAAATCCATTTGATTATTGTCGTTTTCGTCATGGACAGCCATGATAGCGTATTCTCCAGGAGTAAGATTCTCAAAGGCTAAAGTAATGGTGTCTCCTTCTATTTTTGTTGTAATACTTTCTAATCCTTTAGCTTTCATAAAAGTTTCCGAATTATGTAAAGACAAAATAACTTTTCCGTTCGTGTTTCTAATGTTTTCCACAGTAACCGTAATGGTATTTCCAGTAGTTTCCTTTTGTGCATGACTACTAAAAGAGGCTGCCATAAATAATACGATTAATACTATGGATTTACTTACCGATTTTAATTTGTTGTTTTTCATTGAAAAGTTCATGGTATATATTTATTGGTTACCATGTAAAGATGCTGTAAATAAAAAAGGTTTCTAAAAAAGGGTTACTGAGATGTAGATTCATCCCGATGAATTGTATTTTAAAACTTAAATGCCCTAAATTTGTAGCCTTTAAAAATCAAAATTTCGAAGTAGCTTTATGTTTTATATCATCGACATTTTAGGAACCATTGCTTTTGCAATTTCTGGAGTTCTAATCGCTATGAATAAAAGGATGGACCCTTTTGGGATTCTTATTATTGCATTTGTAACTGCAGTAGGAGGAGGAACTTTGCGGGATATTCTTATAGGTCAAACGCCAGTTGCTTGGATGACCGATATGACCTTTACCTATGTGATATTACTCACTACTGTTTTAACCATACTTTTTAGAAGTAAGATTAATTACTTAAGAACATCGTTATTCTTATTTGATACTATTGGTATTGGTTTATATACCGTTGTTGGAATAGAAAAAGGACTTTCAGCAGGATTGCATCCTATTATTTGTATTGCACTTGGTACTATTTCGGCTTGTTTTGGTGGTGTTATTCGTGATATTTTATGTAATGAAATTCCTGTTATTTTTAGAAAAGAGATTTATGCCACGGCTTGCATTCTTGGAGGTCTTACCTATTTTTTAATACGAAAATTGCCAATAGAGAATAATTTTGTTTTTGTTATTGCCGGAGTTGTAGTAATTATAGTGAGGCTAATTGCCGTTAAATTTAAAATTAGTCTACCTAATTTATATAAAAAACAGACGGAAGGTATTTAGAAATAAAATCGGTACTAATTTCTCTGTATAGTTATAGGAAGCATATTTTTTTAAAATGAAAAATTCGGAGCGTTGTAATACAACAGACTCCGAATCTTACTTTTAGTATGTGTTTTTATTATTCCGTAATCGGAAAACCTCTGTCTTTCATTAAGGCTTCCATTTTCGCATCACGACCTCTAAACAATCGATATGCTTCCGCAGGATCCATTGCATTTCTAGGCGCAAATAAATACTTCACTAGTTTGTCGGCAATTTCTTTATCGTAAAAACCATCTGGAGCTTCCGCAAAAGCTTCCGAAGCATCGCTAGTTAAAACATCTGCCCACATATAACCATAATACGCGGTTGCATATCCTTCGCCAGAAAAAACATGTCCAAAGTGTGGCGTTCTATGACGCATTGGTAATTCTTTTGGCATTTTTAATTCCGCTAAAGTTTCTCTTTCAAAAGCATCAATATCTATATCTGTTGGATCTGCAAGATGTAATTTCATGTCTATTAAAGCAGAAGCCAAATATTCTGTGGTACCAAATCCTTGATTAAAAGTAGCCGCTTTTTTAATTTTAGTAACTAGTGCTGCAGGAATAGGTTCTCCCGTTTTATAGTGGACTAAAAATTTATTAATCACTTGATCTGTAGATAGCCAACGTTCTAATAATTGCGATTGAAACTCGGTGTAATCTCTCACGCCTCCGTTTAAAGTTGGATACTTCACGTTAGAAGAAAAGAAGTGTAATGCATGTCCGAATTCATGAAAGAAAGTAGTAGCGTCATCCCAAGAAACAAGCACAGCTTCTCCTGGTGCAGGTTTTACAAAGTTAGAATTGTTGGATGCAAGTACATTGGTTTCGCCTTCAAAATTAGTATAGCTTCTGTAGGTTGTAGCCCAAGCACCAGAGCGTTTTCCTTCGCGCGCAAAAGGATCTAAATACCATAAGCCAATATGTTTCCCAGAGTCTTTATCGGTTACTTCCCAAACATGAACATCTTCTTGAAATACAGGAACGGTACCTTCTTTTACAGGAGTGAATTTATAGTTAAATAACTTTTCGGCAGTAAAGAATAAAGCTTCCGTTAATTTATTTAATTGTAAATATTGCTTTACTTCATCACTATCTAAATCGTATTTCTTTTTACGTACTTTCTCTGCATAAAAACGATAATCCCAAGGTTCGATAGTAATATTATCGCCATTGTTATTGGCAACGGTTTGCATATCTGCAACTTCTTCTGCAACTCTACCAATTGCAGCAGGCCAAACAGCCATCATTAAATCCATTGCATTTTCTGGCGTTTTTGCCATTCTATCTTGTAAACGCCATGCTGCATAATTAGCATATCCCATTAATGCTACACGCTCTTTACGTAGTTTTAATATTTGTGCTATAATAGCGTTGTTGTCATATTCATCTCCATTATCTCCTCTAGAATAATAGTTTTCCCAAACCTGCTTGCGCAATTCGCGATTGGTAGCGTAGGTAAGAAAAGGGTCCATAGAAGATCGTGTATTTGTAATGGCGTATGTACCATCTTGCCCTTTATCTGTAGCTATTTTTGCTGCGGATTTTATAAAGCCATCCGATAAACCGTCTAATTGATCTGCATTTAAATAGGTGACATAATTTTCTTCGTCATGTAAAACATTATCCGAAAACGTATTATATAAAGAAGAAAGTTCTTTGTTAATGGCAGCATAACGTTCTTTTTTTTCAGGATCTAGGTTGGCGCCATTCATCTCATACTTTTTATATGTAAGCGCTACAACACGTTGTTCTTGCGGTTCTAAAGCTACTGCTTGCGAAGCATCATAAACCGCTTTGATACGTTGGAAAAGTTTTTCGTTTTGAGTTATTTTAGAACTGTATTCCGATAATTCTGGAGCTAATTCTGCTTGAATGCTTCTAAATGCTGGCGAAGACATATTACTACTTAAAATACCATAGTAGTTAAAAACTCTATCTAATGTTTTTCCGGAAGCTTCTAACGCTGCAATAGTATTCGTGAAAGTTGGTGCTTCTGTATTGTTTGCTATTTTATCAATATCTGCTAAGCTTTCGGTTATACCAATCTCTATAGCTTCTTTAATGTCTGTGACTTTCATTCTATCGAAAGCAGGGACACCTTGATAAGGGCCAATCCATTCTTGTGTTAATATATTTTCACTCATTTTTGTGGCATCTTGTTTTTCTTCTTGTTTGCAATTGGTAAACGTAATTAGAACGCAGACGCTTATTGCTTTTATGTATCGCATAGGAGGTTTGGTTTTTGATTTATTTTTTTTGTTTGAGATTTTAAAGATACAGATTGCGCATTGGAAAACAGATCATTATTCCAGTATTTCTACCTTTTTTATATATACATTATATAAAGGCCATTCGGCGTTATCCGTTTCTTGTTTAGCTATTTCGTCTACTACGTCCATACCGCGAATTACTTTACCAAAAATGGTGAAATCGCCATCTAAATGGTAAGCGCCACTTTTACTTTGAACAATAAAAAATTGATATGGTGATGCTAGTTTATGCGGATTTTCAATAGCGGCACTTGGCATACTTAAAACACCTCTATCATGTTTGTAGCCACGTTTGGTGTCTGTTGGTAGTAAATATTTACCAATTTGTTTTCGTTTGTTTTTTACTTTAGCATCATCTGTGCTGCCACCTTGAATAATAAAATTAGGGACAACTCTGTAAAACTGTGTGTCATCAAAATAGCCTTGCTTGGTTAAAAAGATGAAATTGGCACGATGAAATTTCGTTTTGTCAAAAAGTAAAACGTCTATTTCTCCAAACTGTGTAGTGATTCTTACTTTGTTTTCTTTGTTATGCTTTTCATATTCTAAAAAGAACTCCATTGCATTATCGTCTGTTAACAACGGAAATTCTCTTTCTGGAATGATAACAGAATCTTTTTCTAGCACTTCTTTTTCTTCGGAAGTATTTTGAACTACTTTTGAAGTGTTCTTTGGTTCCGTTTTTTTATCTTGACAATTCAGAAATAGAAAAGAAATAAAACATAATAATACAAGTCGCATAGATGAATTTTAATCAGTTTTTAAAAGCAACATCAAAAATAAGCAATCTAGAGCTTCCAGCCGAAGCATCGCAATTTAAAATGTCTCCTCCTTTTAGGGAAGATCTTTTACAAAAGCAGCAAGGCAAAATAAAAAACGCCAAGCAATCTGCAGTTTTAGCACTGTTTTATCCGGATGAAGCACAAGAAACGAAGTTTGTTTTAATCCTAAGAAAAACCTATAAAGGCGTACATTCTGCGCAAGTAGGTTTTCCTGGTGGTAAAGTAGAAGTAGCAGATACTTCATTAAAACATACAGCATTGCGTGAAACCGAAGAAGAAATAGGTGTGCCAATGCATAGTATTGAAACTCTTAAAGCATTAACCCAAGTATATATTCCGCCAAGTAATTTTTATGTGCAGCCATTTATTGGTTATAGTAACAGTACGCCTCATTTTATTAAACAAGAAAGTGAAGTAGAAGCTATAATTGAAGTCTCGCTTGCTCATTTTTTGGATGAACAAAGGGTGATAACTAAAACGGTTTCAACCTCTTATAATGTGGATGTTGCGGTTCCAGCTTTTAGTTTAAATAATCATGTGGTTTGGGGCGCAACCGCAATGATGCTAAGCGAAATTAAAGACTTGTTAAAACTAGCCCTGTAAATGCTTAGTTTTACTACATTTGTAATCTAATTAAATAGCAAAATATACTTATGGGATTATTTGATAAAAACCCTTTTGGACATAATCTTTTTATAAAAAAGTGGTTGATTCGTATTTTAGGAGCGATTTCTCATAGACGTTTTCGTGGCTTTAATGAGCTGCAAATTGAAGGTTCCGAGATTATTAAAAACCTTCCAGATACCAACGTATTGTTTATTTCTAATCACCAAACGTATTTTGCAGATGTAGTTGCTATGTTTCATGTATTCAACGCTAGTTTAAGTAATAGGGACGATTCTATAAAGAATATAGGGTACCTATGGAATCCTAAGTTAAATTTGTATTATGTGGCTGCAAAAGAAACCATGAGTGCAGGTTTGTTGCCTAAAATATTGGCGTATGTTGGTTCTATTAGTATAGAACGTACTTGGAGAGCAAAAGGTGAAAATATCAACAGACAAGTTAAAATGAGTGATATTTCTAATATTAGTAAGGCATTAGATGATGGTTGGGTTATTACATTTCCGCAAGGAACGACAACTCCTTTTAAACCTATTAGAAAAGGAACAGCACATATTATTAAGAAATACAAACCAATTGTTGTACCAATAGTAATTGACGGGTTTAGACGTAGCTTTGATAAAAAAGGATTGCGTATTAAAAAGAAAAATATCATGCAGTCTTTTGAAATCAAACAACCTTTGGAAATTGATTATGAAAACGAAAGTATTGCAAGTATTGTTGAGAAAATAGAATATGCTATAGAGCAACATCCTTCGTTTTTAAAAGTAATACCTCAAGAAGAGCTTGCTTTACAAGAAGAACTTAATAAGAAGCGTAAATGGAAGGTGGAAGAATCTTAAATCTCTAGTTTCTTCAATTCTTTATAATTTCTATTTAGACGCTTCAGTAAAATTCCATATACCAAGTAGTAGAATAATAATAATACAGCTATTGTAACTATTAATACTAATAGAATTCCTAGTATTAAGCCAGCATAAAATTTAAAAACGTGACCATTAGCAGTGGCGTTTTCTATAAGGCTCATGGCGTGTTCGTCATGATTAATGACATATGGTGTCATTACTATAAAACTAACGATTAGAAAAGCTAAATTAAAACCAACATATTGCTTTACTGTACGTCTCGTTTTTAATATATTTTCCATTAGTATACTTGCATTATCCGTACTGTTTATTGTTTTATAATTCATATAAAACTTGTAAAAGAAATACGCCAATACCGCATAAGAAATAATAGAAAGTGTTATAAATACAGTGCTAGATTCTATATCGGCAATATTGTCATTTTTGCCATTTGCTTTCATAAGCAAAGAAAATGCGATCCAAAAAACAAACTCTAGGATGCTTATAATGAAAATCCATTTTACAATAGAAGAAGATTTCTTCAATATCATACTGTAGATTTCATTGTAGGAAAGCTTAGGATAGCGTTTTGTATCCTCTTTTTTCCAGTCTTTTTTTAATAATTCTAATTCATCCATAGGTTTACGGATTTAAAATGGTTCTTAATTTGTTTTTCACTCTGTTCATTTTCACTCTTGCATTTACTTCACTAATTCCCATTGTTTCGCTAATTTCTTTATAGTTTTTGTCTTCTAAATATAAAAAGACAAGTGCTTTTTCAATGTCGTTTAATTGGTGTACCGCTTTGTATAATAGCTTTAGTTGTTCTTCTTCTGTGTCATCATACTCATCGGCTTTGATTCTAAACTGTACGGCGTCAAAATCTTGCGTGTTGACTCTGCGTTTACTTTTTCTGTAAAGGGTGATGGCTGTGTTTAATCCAACACGATACATCCATGTACTAAATTTAGCGTCTCCTCTAAATTTAGGGAAAGCACGCCAAAGCTGTATGGTTATCTCTTGAAACAAATCATTATGTGCATCTTGATTGTTGGTATATAACCTACAAACTTTATGTACAATGTTTTGATGCTTTTCAAGCTGTTCTACAAAACTATGTTCTAACTCTTTATTCAATTTGGTGGTTTAGTTATACTATAAGTAGCATTAATTTTAAAATGTTACATAATATGTTAAGATTCTTTAAAAATAGTGTTTCAGAGGCTAATTTAGTATCTTTGTTCTACATATTTTTAAGTCTTCATTTATGAATATTCCTGAATCCAAAATTCCTAGAATTGTTATTATTGGTGGTGGTTTTGCCGGAGTTAAACTGGCTAAGTCTCTAAAAAACAAAAAAGTTCAAGTTGTTTTAATCGATAAACATAATTACCATACTTTTCAGCCTTTATTATACCAAGTCTCTAGTGCGGGATTAGAGCCAGATTCTATTGCGTATCCTTTACGGAAAATTATAAAGAAACATGAAAATGCTTTTTTTAGGTTAGCTGAAGTAGAACAAATTTTTCCAGAAATTAAATCTATTCAAACAGATATTGGCGATTTAAGTTATGATTATTTGGTTCTTGCCACAGGTACCAAAACAAATTATTTTGGAAATGCTGCTATTGAAAAATATAGTATGGCAATGAAAACAATTCCACAAGCTTTAGACATAAGGAGTTTAATGCTTCAAAATTTGGAGAAAGCCGCTATTTCAGAATCTAATAGTGATAGAAAAGCTTTTCTAAATTTTGTAATTGTTGGTGGTGGTCCAACAGGAGTAGAATTAGCAGGAGCAATTGCGGAGCTTAAAAATAATATTCTTCCCAAAGATTATAGAGATTTAAATCCTAGTGACATGCAAATTCATTTGTTAGAAGGTAACGCGCGAGTATTACCTCCAATGAGTGAACATGCTTCTGAAAAAGCAGCGAAATTTTTGCTAGATCTAGGAGTGCAAGTGCATTGTAACACTTTTGTAAAGGATTACGATGGCAAAACAGTACTAACAAATTCGGATTTAAAATTTGAATCGGAAACCCTTATTTGGGCTGCAGGAGTAACAGGAAGTCCTGTTTTAGGGTTGAAAGCCGATGTTGTATCAGAACATGCAAATCGCTATTTGGTAGATGCATATAATCAGATTAATGGCTATGCGTCTATTTTTGCGTTAGGAGATATTGCCTTAATGAAAACAGAAGATTATCCCAATGGGCATCCGCAAGTTGCGCAACCTGCAATACAACAAGGGGAACTTCTTGGTAAAAATTTAATACGACTAATAAAAGGTGAAACCTTAAAAAAGTTTGTCTATAAAGACAAAGGTTCTATGGCTACTATTGGTAGAAATAAAGCAGTTGTAGATTTAAGTAACTATAAATTTGCAGGCTTTTTTGCTTGGTTTGTTTGGATGTTTGTTCACCTAATGTCTTTAGTGGGATTTAGAAATAGAATCATTGTTTTCTTCAATTGGACCTATAATTATATTAACTTTGATAAAGCAGCTAGACTAATCATTAGACCTTTTAAAAGATTAGATTGATTATTTAGAACGGGTATGTTAGGCTATTGGTAAATAGCGTTTTGTGGGTGTTGTATAGATTTCATCTATTGTTGCTGTAATACCTTAAATAATAATATTACTTTCTGTTCAATAAATAGATAGGGATGCATTCCTATAGAACATGCTCCCTTTAATTTTTGTCCGCTTATTTAATTAATCGACCCATTCGCCACGGTGTGGTTTTAAGGTGTCCCTAAAGACTGTTTTGTCTTCTTCATTTATAACCATAAAAGCAATAGTGTGCATGTCGTTAATAATTTCATGACCAGTTGCATCTACATTTGTGGTTTGTTTTTGGATGTATTCTTTTAAATGGATTACATGGTGTTGTGCTGTTTTTTCTGCAGCAGGACCTCTAAAATCCCAGATAAGTTTTAGTTTACGCATTTTGGATAGATATTTGGTTTTCGGCAAATTTTTTAAAGTCTACTAAATATTTTTTAGATTGTTTTTTAAAGGCGCCAGGCATAAAAAATAGCATCATTCTATAGTGAAAGGAGCTTGGTAAAAACTCGTTTTCACATATCCATTTGGTATGATCTTCTGTGGCTTTATAGAACGTATTCTTTTGTATGTTATGCATTCCTTTGGTTTCATAACTCAAGCATATTTCATGCGGTAAATTGGTATGCGTTATGGTTTCAATAAGTGCGATTTTACGTTTACCTATGGTATAATTTAATTTCATTTTGTTACCAATAGCTCCTGGCGTTCCAGAAACATGCTCGAAACTTGTTAGGTCTTTTTGCCAATGTTTCATATTGTCCGCATTAAATAATTTTTTTATAAGTGCTTCTAAAGGAACTTTAATAACAATCTCAGTGGTATATTTCATAAAGATGAAATGATTAATATACTATAAAGATAGTTTTTTTGAAGTATGTAAAAAATAAAAGCCACCTAATAAAGATGGCTTAAAAATTAAAAATGCTTTAATTATAATGTTTAGAACATGGTTTTAATAGTTTGTAAACCATCATTTGTTTTAATGGTAACAAAATATAAAGTGCTTCTGTTTAAATCTAAATCTATAGTACTACTTCCTTCTGCTTGGTAGTTTTTTATAGATCGAACTAATTGTCCGTTAATGGTATAGATAGAAATAGATATCTTTTCACTTTTGCTTGTGTATAAATGTCCTTTTATGATTTTAAAGGAGTTTTTTGCTTCAAACACATCTGTACTTAAAGAAGATTCTGTAATGGTATATGCTAAAGTTTCAATGTTAAAAGAAATATCGTAATCCACATTTGAAGGAATAGCTATGTTATCTGCAGAAGCTGGTACTGCGGTTCCTGTTAGCGCAGTTCCTCCAAAATTTACAGACCAATTAGCGTCTCTTCTAAATTTTAACCCTCCAGCTGTTAGAGCTACATCAGTAGCAGTATACGTTATGTTATCTGTTGTAGATAAAGCAACATCTCCTGCCCAAGAATTAAATTCTCCAATAATACTAACATTTTGATTTGTTGGTGTAACGGCGGTAAAAGCGTATTCTGTAGTTGCGATATTAATACTAATATCGTAAAATCCAGCAGTTACAGGAATGTTATCGCCAGACCATGTTCCATTGGGAAATGTGTCTCCACCCCAAGAATTTGCCCAATCATCGTCTTGTCTAAATTTTAAACTAGTATCGGGTAAATAGTAAGTACTCAGCGTATAATTAATGTTGTCTGTAGTAGTCATGTTGACATCATCTCCCCAACCATTAAAATCACCCAAGAAACCAATTTCTTGCGCATTTACAGTAAAAGACGACACGAGTAATGTTAAAATAAAAAGTAGTTTTGTTTTCATAATTTGTTTGTTATTTGATATAAAGCTACAGTTTTTAGTTTAATATTATAACCGCTATTTACTACTATAACGTTTTCGTGTTTATAACTTTTTTATGTGATTCCTAAAAAAATGTAATAAATGTAAACTTGCTAATGCTTTGTTAATACAGCTTGCTAAATAGGTTTATATTTCTATTTTTGCAAGAACCTATATATTATATATTTATCTAGATTATGAAATTTTTTTTAACCCTTTTCCTTTTAGCATTTACTATAAGTTTTCAGGCACAAGATCAAAGTAAAGATGTTCTTTTTACCGTAGATCAAGAACCCGTTTATGCTTCAGAATTTATTCGTGTTTTCAACAAAAATTTAGACTTAGTAAAAGATGAGTCTCAAAAAGATGTAGATGCATATTTAAAACTTTTTGTAAACTATAAACTGAAACTAAAAGAGGCAAAGACCTTGGGTTTTGACACCATGCCTAAATATAAAAGGGAGTTAAGTAATTATAAAAGCCAACTGGCTAAAAACTATTTGACAGATAATAAAGTTACAGATGCATTAGTTAAAGAGGCTTATGAGCGTATTTCTAACGAGGTAAATGCGAGCCATATATTAATTAGAGTAGATGAGAACGCGAGTCCTAAAGATACTTTAGTTGCCTATAATGATTTATTGAAGTTAAGAGATCGCGTATTGCAAGAAGGATATAAGGCGGTGCAAAAAGAAGTACATGATGGTAAAACGGTTTATGCAGAGGATTTAGGTTATTTTTCTGGGTTTAAAATGGTTTATGCTTTTGAAAATGTAGCGTTTAACACGGAAATAGGAGCGGTTTCATTACCATTTAGAACACAATTTGGCTATCACATAATACATGTTTTAGATAAACGAAAGTCTAGAGGGCAAAGAGAGATTGCTCATATTATGATTAACTTAGAAAAGGAAGATGCAGAAAGTAGAATTCAAGATATCTATAAAAAACTGCAGCAAGGAGAAGACTTTGCCTCTTTAGCAAAACAATTTTCTGAAGATAAAAGTACTTCCACTAAAGGAGGGAAATTATCTCCTTTTTCTAGTGGAGAGCTGCGTTCTCAAGAATTTGAAGATCAAGCTTTCGCTATAGAAAAAGAAGGAACATATACCACGCCATTTAAATCTGATTTTGGTTGGCACGTTATGAAACTTATTAAAAAAATAGAAACGGCCCCTTTTGAAGATATGAAGGCTACGTTAGAGGCAAAAGTAAAGCGAGATAGTAGATCTAAATTAATAAGTACCTCTAGAATAAATAAGCTAAAACAGCGTTATGCAATATCTAATGTGGATTCCGATTTAGCATATTTTACTTCGATTTTAAATACCGAATTTTATAATGGTAAATGGAAAGCACCATTAGGCTTTGAAACAGAGAAAGCTTTTGTAAAAATAGAAAACAAGCAATTTACCTATTCTGATTTTGCGAACTTTTTAATTAAAAGCCAACGAAGTAAAAGTGTAAAACAATTGCCTTTTAAAGATATCGTAGCAAATGCGTATGCTACCTTTTTAGATGAAAGTATTCTTGCTTACCAAGAAGAAAATCTAGAATTTGAAAATGAAGATTTCGCAAACATTCTTGGGGAATATCGCGATGGCTTGTTGTTGTTTGATTTAATGGACAATGAAATATGGAAAGCTGCGGCTAATGATTCAGTAGCAGTGCAAGCGTTTTATGCTGCAAACAAAGAGAATTACTTTTTTAATGAGCGTGTAAATGCAGTTGTTGCTTCTTCCGCAAAAAAGAAAGATATCCATAAAGTATCTAAATTACTTAAAAAAGGAAAAACCATTGAAGAAATAAAAAGCACCGTCAATACTAAAGACCAAGTTCATGTAATATTTACTTCTGGATTAATGGATGCAGAGCATCAAGCATTGCCAGAAGGCTTTTCGTTTAAAAAAGGCGTATCCAAAGTATGTAATCATAATGGTTCTTTTGTTGTAGTAGAAGTTAATGAAGTGCTTCCAAAAGCATTCAAAACATTGGAGGAAGCCAAAGGTAAAGTATCTAGCGACTTTCAAGATGCAAAAGAAAAAAACTGGTTACTAGAATTAAAAAACAAGTATCCCGTTTCTATAAATCAAGAAGTGTTAACAATAGTGAAATCTAAATTAAATAAATAATTGAAATTTAAATCCTACATATTTCTTTTTACCGCTATATTTCTATTGTTTTCTTGTGAATTTTTCAAGGAAACAGATAATAGAATTCCGGTAGCCAGAGTAAAAGATGCTTATTTGTATAAAGAAGATATACAAGATTTGATTTCTTCTGATGCATCTAAAGAAGACAGTATTGTTTTAGTAAATAATTATATTAAAGGTTGGGCAACGCAGCAATTATTAGTACAAGGAGCAAAATTGAATTTAAACGAAACAAAACTGAATCAATATAATAGGTTAGTAGAACAATATAAAAATGATTTATACTCTAAAGCCTATTTAGAAGCATTAGTAAATAGAGATTTAGATACCGTAGTTTCCAAAGAAGAAGCTGCCGCTTATTATGAAGATAATAAAGAAGCTTTTAAATTAAACGAAGAGCTAATTATGTTTCGCTATATTAATTTGGATGAAAAAATGAAAGAAGCAGATGCCATTGAAATAGCTAAAAAACTGAGAAGGTTTGATACAAAAGATAAAAGAGACTTAGATTCTATATCGATTCAATTTAAATCCTACTCCTTAAATGATTCTATTTGGATAAGATGGAATCAAATAGTACGTAAAATACCTGTAATTAATACAGATAATAAAGATGAACTGTTAAAAAAATCTAATTTTATACAACTCAAAGATTCATTAGGTTTATATTTGATGCAAATTAATGACGTACTATTGCAAAACAGTACAGCTCCTTTAGAGTATGTAAAGCCAACAATAGACCAAATTGTTATTAATAAAAGGAAATTAGAAAGAATAAGAGAATTAGAAAAGGATATTACTAAAGATGCAATTACAAACAAGAAATTTGAAATCTACAAATAAATTGAAACACCTATTTATATTAAGTATAGCAGTATTAATTACCAATGTATTAACTGCTCAAGAGATCCTAGAAGATCCAATAAAGGAAGAAGTTGCAACCGATAGCGTAAAGTCATTTATGGCGAATCAAGCAACAAAAATTGATGGCGTAGCTGCGGTTGTTGGAGAACATATTATCTTAGAATCGGATATAGATAAAACCATTTTACAAATGAAAGCACAAGGTGTATCTACAGATGATATTCCAAGATGTCAGTTATTTGGTTCTCTTTTAGAAAATAAACTATATGCGCATCACGCAGTACAAGATAGTATTGATGTTTCAGATGCTGAAATAAGAAGCAATGTAGATTATCAAATACAACAATTTTTATCGCAAACAGGAGGTGATATGCAAGAGCTTCTTGACTTTTACAAAAAAGACGACGAAAAGAGCTTTAGAGAGGAAATGTTTGAGATTAATAAAAGTAACGAGCTAGCGAAACGTATGCAAGGTAGCATTATTGATGAAGTGGAAGTTACTCCAGAAGAAGTAAGAATCTTTTTTAATAAAATACCAGTAGACGAAAGACCAACATTTGGAACAGAGCTTAAAGTGTCTCAAATAGTAATGGAACCAAAAATAGCGCCAGAAGAAATACAAAAAGTAATCAACAGACTTAAAGAATTTAAATCAGACGTTTTAGAAAATGGAGCAAGTTTCCGTTCTAAAGTCGTGTTGTATACCGATGATAAAGCATCTATAGCAAAAGGTGGTTTATACACTTTAAATAGAGAAAAGCCATTAATGGTAAAAGAATTTAGAGATATTGCTTTTTCATTACAAGAAGGTGAAATATCAGACCCTTTTGAAACCGACTTTGGTTACCATATTATTCAATTAGAAAAAATTAGAGGACAAGAATTTGATGTTCGTCATATTCTACTTATCCCTGAAGTTTCAGAATCTGCAATTACGGAAGCTAAAGAAGCACTAGAAGATGTACGCCAAAAAATAGTAAGTGGAGAGATTACTTTTGAGGATGCAGCTAGAAAATATAGTGATGAAAAAGAAACTAGAAGCGAAGGTGGATTTTTAATAAACCCAGCAACGCAAGATTATAATTTCGAATTAACTAAAATTGATACCGAATTATATACGCTAATTCAAGAATTAAAAGAAGGCGAAGTAGGTTTAGTGCAAACAGAACAAGACAGAACAGGAAAAGTTAAGTTTAAAATATTACGTGTTACAGATAGAGTGGATGAGCATGAAGCAGATTACTCACGTGACTATTTAAAAATTAAAGAACTTGCATTAACAGAAAAACGTTTCAATGCTATTGAGAAATGGCAAGATGAAAAAATCCAAGACACCTATATTAAGATTAATGGAGCACATAGAGATTGCGATTTTTCTAGTAACTGGTTAAAGAAATAATATGTCTGACGTAGCAGCTGTAGAACAATTTGTAAAGAAATATAAAGACTTAAGACAAGAGATTGCCAAAGTCATTGTAGGGCAAGATGAAGTCGTTAACCAAATCCTGACAGCTATATTTTCAGGAGGACATGCGCTTCTAATTGGTGTACCAGGTTTGGCAAAAACGCTAATGGTAAATACAATTGCACAAACGTTAGGATTAGATTTTAAAAGAATACAGTTTACACCAGATTTAATGCCTAGCGATATATTAGGTAGTGAAATTCTAGACGAAAACAGAAACTTCAAGTTCATAAAAGGACCAATATTTGCTAATATTATTTTAGCAGATGAAATCAATAGAACACCACCAAAAACACAAGCAGCGCTTTTAGAAGCAATGCAAGAAAGAGCAGTTACCGTTTCTGGACACCATTATAAATTAAGTTTGCCATATTTTGTTTTAGCTACACAAAACCCTATTGAGCAAGAAGGAACATACCCGTTACCAGAAGCACAATTAGATAGATTTATGTTTGCTATACATTTGGACTATCCATCTTTTGAAGAGGAAGTTCAAGTGGTAAAAGCGACAACGTCGGATGTGAAAGTAAAAGTGAATACTTTGTTCTCTTCGGAAGAAATTATTGGTTTTCAAAAGCTTATTCGTCGTATTCCAGTTGCAGATAATGTCATAGAATATGCGGTAAAAATGGTGGCTAAAACTAGACCAAATAGTGATACAGCAGCAGATTTAGTGAAAAATTATATCGATTGGGGAGCCGGACCAAGAGCTTCTCAAAACTTAATATTAGCAGCAAAAACACATGCCGTTATAAATGGTAAATTTTCTCCAGATATGGAAGACGTTCAAGCCGTAGCTACCAGTATTTTACGTCATCGAATTATAAAAAATTATAAAGCGGAAGCAGAAGGGATCTCTGAAGAGCAAATAATTAAAAGCTTGTTTTAATATATGCTATTTAATAACTCTTTTATAGTGCCATATTACCTGCTTTCCTTCTAAAACTTTACCTTGTATATTAATTTAGAATCGTTGTAAATAGTTTGTTTAGCATTATTTTTAGTTTCATTTATTAATTTACTATTTTTTACCTCACAGATTATCATATTCGCAATCCTATATCCTAAATGGGTGCTTTTATTGGATTATATTTAATCATTCTCCCATATCTTTAAATATTTTTTAAACTCTTCTAAATTTTGTAATTTCGCTTGATATTAAAAAAAACAATCAACCCTAAATCTTAAGGAATATGGTTTTGTCATGGATATAGTTAAAGATATTGATGAAATAGGTGAATCTGTTGGAAATATCATGACATTTTCTCAAAATAAAATTCCATTTAATTAAGATTGAAAAGAATTATTCTAGTTATATGAACACGTATAAAGATTACATTAAAGAGATTGAAGACCGTAAAGAATTAGGACTTCATCCAAAGCCAATAGATGGAGCTGAATTACTTAGCGAAATCATTACTCAAATTAAAGATGTCGATAATGCAGACAGAGAAGAATCTCTAAACTTTTTTATCTATAATGTTTTACCAGGTACCACAAGTGCTGCAGGTGTTAAAGCAAAGTTTCTAAAAGAAATCATTTTAGGAGAATCTGTAGTCCAAGAAATTACACCTACGTTTGCTTTAGAGCAATTGTCTCACATGAAAGGTGGACCTTCCGTCGAAGTATTATTAGACTTAGCTTTAGGAGCAGATGCTGCTATCGCAAAAGAAGCTGCAGCCGTTTTAAAAACACAAGTTTTCTTATACGAAGCAGATACTACGCGTTTAGAAGATGCATTCAAAAATGGTAGTGAAATAGCAAAAGACATTATAGAAAGTTATGCTAAGGCAGAGTTTTTTACAAAGCTTCCAGAGCTAGACGAAACAATAGACGTAGTTACTTATGTTGCCGGAGTTGGTGATATTTCAACCGATTTATTATCTCCAGGAGGAGACGCGCACTCCAGATCCGATCGTGAATTACATGGGCAATGTATGTTCGAGCATAATAAAGAAATGCAAAAGGAATTATTAGCTTTAAAAGAACAACATCCAGATAAGCGTGTTATGCTAATTGCAGAAAAAGGAACCATGGGAGTTGGTTCTTCTAGAATGTCTGGTGTAAATAATGTGGCTTTATGGACAGGTGTTCCTTTTAGTCAATATGTACCATTTATTAATTTCGCTCCAGTAATTGCAGGGACTAATGGTATTGCTCCAATTTTCTTAACAACAGTTGGTGTAACAGGAGGTATTGGTTTAGATCTTAAAAACTGGGTACAGCAAAAAGATGCAGAAGGAAATACGATTCGTGATGAAGATGGGGAACCAATATTAAAAGAAATGTATTCTGTAGATACAGGTACAATTCTTACCATAAATACAAAAGAAAAAAAATTATATAACGGCGATAAAGAATTGAAAGATATTTCTGCAGCATTTACACCACAAAAAATGGAGTTTATGAAAGCAGGCGGTTCTTATGCTGTTGTTTTTGGTAAAAAATTACAAACATTTGCGGCAAAAACCTTAGGTATTGAAGCTCCTCAAGTATATGCCACTTCTAAAGAAGTGACTATTGAAGGTCAAGGTTTAACAGCAGTAGAAAAAATATTTAATAAAAATGCAGTAGGAACTTCAGGAGCAACTTTACATGCTGGTTCTTACGTTCGTGCAGAGGTTAACATTGTAGGTTCTCAAGACACTACAGGTTTAATGACTTCTCAAGAATTAGAGATGATGGCTGCTACCGTTATTTCTCCAATTGTAGATGGTGCGTACCAATCTGGTTGTCATACCGCTTCGGTTTGGGATGATAAATCTAAAGCGAATATTCCTAGATTAATGCGCTTCATGAACGATTTTGGTTTAATTACTGGTCGTGATCCTAAAGGGAAATATTTCCCAATGACAGATGTTATTCATAAAGTATTAAATGATATTACCGTAGGAGATTGGGATATCATTATTGGTGGAGATTCACATACACGTATGTCTAAAGGTGTTGCTTTTGGTGCAGATTCAGGAACCGTTGCATTAGCTTTAGCTACAGGTGAAGCTTCTATGCCAATTCCAGAATCTGTAAAAGTTACTTTTAAAGGAGAAATGAAATCGTATATGGATTTCCGTGATGTGGTGCACGCAACACAACAACAAATGTTAAAGCAATTTGGTGGTGAAAACGTATTCCAAGGTCGTGTTATTGAAGTGCACATTGGAACACTTACTGCAGATGAAGCTTTTACATTTACAGATTGGACAGCAGAGATGAAAGCAAAAGCATCTATTTGTATTTCTGAAGATGATACCTTAATTGAATCTTTAGAGATTGCAAAAGGTCGTATCCAGATCATGATTGAAAAAGGAATGGACAATGCTAAACAAGTACTTAAAGGTTTAGTTGATAAAGCGGAAACTAGAATCATAGAGCTTAAAACGGGTATGAAACCTTCTTTAAGACCAGATGCTAACGCAAAATATCATGCAGAAGTTATTATTGATTTAGATCAAATTGTGGAACCAATGATTGCGGATCCAGATGTAAATAATGATGATGTTTCTAAACGTTATACACATGATAATATTAGACCGTTATCTTACTATGGAGGAACTAAAAAAGTAGATTTAGGATTCGTAGGTTCTTGTATGGTGCATAAAGGAGATATGAAAATATTAGCGCAAATGTTGAAAAATGTGGAAGCGCAATATGGTAAAGTGGAATTTAAAGCTCCTTTAATAGTTGCACCTCCTACTTATAATATTGTGGATGAGTTGAAAGCAGAAGGCGACTGGGAAGTATTAGTAAGATACTCCGGTTTCGAGTTCGATGACAATGCACCTAAAGGAGAAGCACGTACCGGATACGAAAACATGTTATACTTAGAGCGTCCAGGATGTAACCTATGTATGGGTAACCAAGAAAAAGCGGCACCAGGAGATACCGTAATGGCAACTTCCACACGTTTATTCCAAGGTAGAGTTGTAAAAGATTCTGGAGAGAAAAAAGGAGAGTCTTTATTGTCTTCTACGCCAGTTGTAGTTTTATCTACAATTTTAGGAAGAACGCCTACTATGGCAGAATATGAAGCTGCTGTAGATGGAATTGTTTTAACAAAATTCAAGCCTTCTACAAAACAATTAGTGCGATAAGCAACAGATTGCATTATAATAATTCAAAATCCCGAGTCTTAGGCTTGGGATTTTTTTATGCGTTCTAGTTCGTTTGGAAAGAAAAATAATGTGGGCGTTACCACAAGGGTCGGGCTTGTAATTTATCCGGAGTGCAGGCGAAGGGCTATATCTTTTTTTTAATGTCTTTGCAAGAAGTGAACAACAAAGAAATCTGTATACTTTTAGTTCCATATTATTTATTTTGAGATATAAAAAAAGGATGCCGGTGCAATTGTGAAACACTCACGAATACCTATTTAATAAAATAGAATAAATGAGTAATCCCTAACGTACTAATTCTAGAGTATGAGTAATGTCCCCTTGAAGGGACTTTAGGGGTGTTTTTAGATTTTTTTTTTAAAATATAAAATAGGGTAAAAGAGTATTTATAGTTATGGAAATATAAAATCCTTAACGCACTAATTCTAGCGTCCGAGTAATGTCCCTTTAACGATACCAAGTGTAGCTCATTAAGGATGTTTTTAGAATTTATTTTAATAAAAAGACAATCCAAATCCAAAATATTAAATCTTGATTTTTTCTGTTTTAAAGCTTCCCAGAAAGGAAAAATTTAACTATTCCTATTTCGCACAATTTCTGCATAGAAAAAACTTATTTTAGTATCATTATTTATATGTTAATTCTGTTTTTAAAGTCATGCTACATTTTGTATCTTAGTAGGATAAAATTAAAAACAAAATACTATGGCATTCGATATTGATATGATCAAGAAGGTTTATGCTCAAATGGCAGAACGTGTAGATAAAGCACGTGAAGTTGTTGGTAAGCCGTTAACACTTTCAGAAAAAATATTATATAATCACCTTTGGGATGGAAGTCCTACAAAGGCATTCACTAGAGGAAAAGATTATGTAGACTTTGCGCCAGATCGTATTGCTTGTCAAGATGCCACTGCACAAATGGCTTTATTGCAATTTATGCAAGCAGGTAAACCACAAGTAGCAGTGCCAACTACGGTACATTGTGATCACCTAATACAAGCGAAAGACGGAGCAACAACAGATTTAAAACACGCAAACTCGGTAAGTAGTGAAGTGTTTGATTTTTTAGCTTCCGTTTCTAATAAGTACGGAATCGGTTTTTGGAAACCAGGAGCAGGTATTATTCATCAAGTAGTGCTTGAAAATTATGCATTTCCAGGAGGAATGATGATTGGTACCGATTCACATACCGTAAATGCAGGTGGATTAGGTATGGTTGCTATTGGTGTTGGTGGAGCAGATGCTGTAGATGTTATGGCAGGAATGGCTTGGGAACTTAAATTCCCTAAGTTAATAGGAGTGAAGTTAACCGGAAAGCTTTCGGGATGGACAGCACCTAAAGATGTGATTTTAAAAGTTGCAGGTATTGTTTCAGCAAAAGGAGGAACAGGTGCAATTGTAGAATATTTCGGACCAGGAGCGATCTCTATGTCTTGTACAGGAAAAGGAACGATTTGTAACATGGGAGCAGAAATAGGAGCTACCACATCTACATTTGGTTATGATGCCTCTATGGAACGTTATTTACGTGCTACCGATAGAGCAGATGTTGCAGATGCAGCAAATGAAGTGAAAGAATATTTAACAGGAGATGCAGAAGTGTATGCAAATCCAGAACAATACTTTGATCAAGTTATTGAAATTAACTTATCGGAATTAGGACCATTATTAAACGGACCTTTTACTCCAGATTTATCCACGCCAGTTGGTAAAACAATGAATGAAAAAGCGAAAGCGAATGATTGGCCTTTACAAGTAGAATGGGGTTTAATAGGTTCTTGTACTAACTCTTCTTACGAAGATTTATCCAGAGCATCTTCTATCGCGCAACAAGCTTTAGATAAAGGGTTAAAAATGAAAGCGGAACTTGGTATTAACCCAGGATCCGAACAAGTACGTTATACAGCTGCTAGAGATGGTATTTTAGGAATCTTTGAAAAATTAGACGCTAAGATATTTACGAATGCTTGCGGACCATGTATTGGGCAATGGGCGAGATATAGCGATCCTAAAAACGCACCAAAAAATAGTATTGTACACTCGTTTAATAGAAACTTTGCGAAACGTGCCGATGGTAATCCAAACACGCACGCTTTTGTGGCTTCTCCAGAAATAACCGCAGCTATTGCTATTGCAGGTAGATTAGATTTTAATCCGTTAACAGATAAATTAATTAACGAAGAAGGTCAAGAAGTAATGTTCGATGAGCCAACAGGATGGGAATTACCTCCAAAAGGATTTGCAGTAGAAGATGCAGGTTTTGTTGAACCAGTGGCAGATGGTAGTGGAATTGAAGTTACGGTAAGCCCAACTTCAGAGCGTTTACAATTGCTTACTCCATTTACACCTTTAGGAAATACCATTGATGGTGCGAAACTATTAATTAAAGCTTTTGGTAAATGTACTACAGATCATATTTCTATGGCTGGACCTTGGTTGCGTTTTAGAGGGCATTTAGATAATATTTCGAACAACTGTTTAATTGGTGCTGTAAATGCGTTTGGTAAGAAAACTAACTTTGTTAAAAATCAATTAACTGGTGATTTTGGTGGCGTTCCAGATGTAGCAAGAGCATATAAAGCTGCTGGTATTAAAACGATTGTAGTAGGAGATCATAATTACGGAGAAGGTTCTTCTCGTGAGCATGCTGCTATGGAACCAAGACACTTAGGTGTTGCCGCAGTTATTGTGAAATCTTTTGCAAGAATTCATGAAACAAACCTTAAAAAACAAGGGATGTTAGGATTGACATTTGCTAACGAAGCAGATTATGATTTAATTCAAGAAGATGATACATTCAACTTTACAGATTTAAATGCATTTGCACCAGGAAAACAATTAACATTAGAAGTTGTTCACGCAGATGGATCTAAAGATATGGTGATGTTGGATCACACCTATAACCAACCACAAATTGATTGGTACAATGAAGGTTCTGCATTAAATTTAATTAAGAAAGAAAATAACTCTTAACGTGTTTTTTTAAATACGATACGTGTATTAAAACTCCTAAAGTAATTTAGGAGTTTTTTTTGGGGTATTTGTAAGTTTTTATGCCAAAACCCGACTGTTAATCAAATCCTTTAAATAAAATAATATGAACTCACTTTGGTTTTTTGATGATGTAAATCTCTTTAAAGTACTATGTCCTCATAAATTCAAAACCTATAAGAAAGATCATAATTTTGATGCTTATAAGAAGAAGGATTATATTTATTTTGAAGAAGATTCCGCCAATAAAGTATATCTCATTGAAAAAGGAAAAGTAAAGATTGGTTACTACAATGAAGATGGAGAAGAGGTAGTCAAAGCTATTTTAACTCGTGGGGAATTATTTGGAGAAAAAGCCATTTTAGGTCAAATCACTAGAAAAGAATTTGCACAATCGGTAGATAATCTAACTTCCATTTGTCCCATTGGTGTAGATACCATGCATGATTTAATGCGAGACAATCAAACCTTTAGTTTTAAAATATATAAGTTTATCGGATTTAAATTTCAGAAATTAGAACGAAGACTACAGCTACTTTTATTTAAAGATACCAAATCGCGTTTAAAAGAATTTTTAAATGAATTATGTGATGAATATGGTTATAACTGTCCTAAAACAGGAGATCATGTCATTAAACATCCCTACACCCAAAAAGATATTGCTTCGTTAATAGGCACTTCAAGACCTACATTGAATATTCTTTTAAATGAATTAAAAGAAGAAAAAGTGTTAGATTTCAATAGAAAAGAAATAAGAATGTATAAAAAAAGTGCGTAGTGTTAGCTAGCTAACATTTTATTGTTGTTTTGGTATGTAATTTTGACCTATAAATAATAAAAATTATATAGCAATGATTAAGAAAACAATTTTAGCAGTGATGGCATTAGGGATTTTTGCCACTTCTTGCAGTAGTGATGATGATAACAACAGCACTCCTTCAACAGCAGATTTAACATTAAACCTTGCAGGTTTAGAAACATTAGGATCCGATTTCGTTTATGAAGGATGGATTATTGTAGACGGTTCTCCGGTTTCTACAGGAACTTTTACAGACGTAAGTTTTCCAAAGACCTTTACTGTAGATGCTACACAATTAACAGCGGCAACTACATTTGTATTGTCTATTGAGCCAGCAGTAGATCCTGATCCTGCACCAGCAGCGACAAAAATTTTAGCTGGAGATTTTTCAGGAAGTTCGGCAAATGTAAATTCTAATTTAGTAGCAGATTTTTCTGCAGCAACAGGAACCTACATTTTAGCAACGCCTACAGATATGGATGATACTAATGAAGCTAGCGGTGTTTGGTTTTTAGATAATACTTCAGGAACAGCAGTAACTGGTTTAGACTTACCAACACTTGCAGATGGATGGAAATATGAAGGTTGGGCTGTAATTAATGGAACTCCAGTAAGTACAGGAACTTTTACAGATGCTGCAATGGCAGATGACAACGCAGCTACTTCTCCATTTAAAGGAGATACTGGAAATGGTCCAGGATATCCAGGAGAAGACTTTTTACAAAATGCACCAGCAGGAATGACGTTTCCTACAGACTTAAAAGGAGCAACAATAGTTGTTTCTGTAGAGCCTAGCCCAGATAACAGTGCAGCACCATTTACATTAAAACCATTAGCACACATGGTTCCTGCAGACGCAATGAACCATACCGCAATTGCAATGGGAGCAGGACCTGTAGTTTCTCTTTCAGGATCGGTAACTAGATAAAAATATTAAAGGTTTAATCCTTGTTTTTTGTTAGATTTGAAGCGTTGTTTACTTATAAATAACGCTTCATTTTTTTTATAATATGAATAAATTAAAACTTAAAAATATACTCTTTTTTGTAATCATTGTTCTAATGATACTTCCGCAAACAAGAAAACCTATTCAAGTAATGTTGCATAAAGGATTGGCTTTGTTTAGTCCTTCGGTAGAAGCAGAAGAGGATACCGTATTTATAAACTATACGAGTTGGCAATTACAAGACGCAAAAGGGAATGTTGTGGACTTTAACGATTTTAAAGGCAAAGTCGTTTTAATCAATTTTTGGGCTACTTGGTGTCCGCCTTGTATTGCTGAAATGCCTAACCTTCAAAAGTTGCATGATGCTTATAAAGATAAGATGGTGTTTCTATTTGTGTCCAATGAAAAAAAGGAAGTCATCAATAGCTTTGTATCGAAAAACAACTATTCTTTTAATGTGTATACGCCTTTGAGTATTTCTTCAGAATTTGAAATATCTAGTATTCCTAGAACATTTCTGATCAATAAGGAAGGGGAAATAATAATAGATAAGGAAGGTGCTGCAAATTGGAATAGCGAAAAAGTTAGAGAAATACTGGATGATTTACTAAAATAGAAAGGTGTTAAAGATGGAATCCTTGAAATCCTCATACGGTAAGGAAAACAAGGATTAAATTTGTGCGCACGAGAAGATTCGAACTTCCACGAACTAATGTCCACCAACCCCTCAAGCTGGCGCGTCTACCAATTCCGCCACGTGCGCATTACTATTTAATATAAAAAAAGTTAAGCAGTATAGCTTAACCATGAAACGTATTAGATAGTATCTATATCCAAGGACAAATATAAATCATTTGAAATTTTAAAAGTGTTTGAAAACAAATAATTTTGGAAAGTATTAGGAATAGCTTCTTTGCGATGGCAAAAAACTATTTGTTAAATAAATCAATTGTTTTTTCTAGCGCTTTATCAAAATTATCCCAAGAATCTGGAGCGGTTAAATCCGTAGTAATAAAAGTTTTATTGAATTTAGATAAGAGCGTAAGATAGACATAGCCACCAATCATTAGTTGAAGCGCATGATTAAGCGAGCTATTTTTATCTGAAATGGAGAATACTTTATCCATTTGTTGATTACTAAACTTGAATAACTCACGAGTTGCATCATTGTTTTCTAACAATTGCCAACGTAATATCTCTTGTGTTAGTTTGTTTTCACGAAGCTCTTTTGTACCTGCTTTAGCAAATTCCTTAACGCTAGCAACTGTATCTAAATCATTATTTTGAAGGGTTAATAACGATTGGAAAAAATCGCCTTTTTGGGCTAAATGTAGAAGTAATCCTTGGATACCACCAAAATAACGGTAAATAAGTTCTTTAGAAACACCAGCCTTTTTTGCAATGGCATTGATGCCAACTGCTTGTGGTCCTTTTTCTTCCAAAAGACTTAAAAAACTTTCATATATTTTTGCTTCGGTCGCAGTTCTATCTTTTTTCATTATAACTCCTTTAGGTTTAATACCATTCCTAATTCAATATTATTGGAGTGTAAAGCAGGATAGGTTTCCTTCATTAAATCGAACATATATAAAAGCGGTACGTGGTCAAAGGTTCCATAATCTTCTAAATATTCCATAAACGCCGTATTACCCGAATTATCGAAAGGTTGAAATAGAGAATCGTTTACGCCGTCAAAGTCTAAGGGAGCTACATTTAATTTTTCACATAGTGTTTTATTAAAAGCCGGAGTTGCTTTTACCCATTTATCGTTTAAGAATATTTCAACATAACCATGTGGTACCAATACATCATTGCCAAACTTTTCAACAATATCTTCCACAGCAATATGATTTTTTACTTTCGCCAAACCTAAACGTGCAGGTATGTTTTTAGCACGTAAAACACTTATTAAAAGGATCGCTTTATCTAGGCAATGTCCGGAAGTACGTGTGCAAATTTCGGATGCTTTCCAATCTTTTTCAATTAAACTGAATCGATATGGATTATATGGCCAAGTATCTCGTATGTAATAATACGCGTTTAGCGTAAAATCAAAGGAAGAGATTTGTGAATCGCCATTATGGATCTTTTCTATTAAGTTCCTTATAACGTCTGAGGTATAATCAAAATTATTATTTGCTTCTAAAAAAGTAGGTTCCATAAAATTTCTTAGTAATACTAGGTTAATTGTTGTGATTTGTTTCCTTTAATACGGAAGTGTTTTTACGATTACATCTTCTTTATTTTACCAATATAAGGTTTTTATGAATACATGTGACCACATGGTTACATGTATTGTTGTTATTTATGTTATCCGGAAGTAATAGCTTAAGAAGCTTTAGAGAAGTAGGAAGGGATCCTATAATTTAGAATTACACCAGAGGAATAGACTAATAGAACAAGAAAGGAACACCGATATTAAAATCTAAAGGAACGTATATGAAAGAAAAACACAACGCTATTTTGTTGAAAAACAGCAATAGATTAGCTCAATACGTTTTTAGTTATTAGATGATTTGTTAGCGTGTTGGTTATGGAGCTCTTTATAGATTGCGATGGGCTAGGCAATAAGATGTTCTAAAATGAAAAAACCTTGACAATCATAAGATTATCAAGGTTTACGTTTCGGAATATATTCCGATTGGTGACCGGGCTGGGGCTCGAACCCAGGACCCTCTCCTTAAAAGGGAGATGCTCTACCAACTGAGCTACCAGGTCATTCTTGTTTCGCCGTAACGAAGTTGCAAATATAGAAAGTTTTATTAATAAAACAATACTTTTTAGGTGGTAGTGCGTCTACCAATTCCGCGACATGCGAAAAATTAAAAAAGCGAAATACATAAAAAAAAAGCTAAGCACTTGCTTAACTTTTTTAGTGACCGGGCTGGGGCTCGAACCCAGGACCCTCTCCTTAAAAGGGAGATGCTCTACCAACTGAGCTACCAGGTCATTTTGGCTCGCTGTAACGAGGGTGCAAATATAGAAGGTTTTATTAATAAAACAATGCTTTTAATTAATTTTTTTTATTTTTTTTTTGTTTTTTTGCAAAGCAATTATGTATGTTTTTAATAATCAATTTATAACGTCAATATGATAATAGTTTTACTTGGGTATATGGCCTCTGGAAAATCCTATTTTGGGAAGAAAATAGCAGATATTTTGGAATATGAGTTTCTAGATTTAGATAATTTTATAGAAAAAGAAGAAAATGCAACCATTAAGGAATTGTTTTCGAGCAAAGGAGAAATCTATTTTCGGAAAAAAGAACATGATTATTTAAAACAACTAGTTGCCACTAAAACAAACACGGTAATTAGTTTAGGAGGAGGAACACCTTGTTATGGTAATAACATGAGTTTACTTTTAAACGATTCTAATATTAAAACACTTTACTTACAAGTTACCATACCAAACTTAGTAGAAAGAGTGTTGCGCGAAACAGATAAGAGACCACTAATAGCACATCTTAAAACAAAAGAAGAATTAATGGAGTTTGTTGGAAAGCACCTTTTCGAAAGGCTAGCATATTATTCTCAAGCAGAATTTACTGTGGATGCGAATAAAAAAGAAAATGAAGTTTTAGAATCTATTCAGGAACAGTTATTTTAGAAAAGCTTCAAAATTATTTCCTTCTAAAACAACATCAATATGTTCGTGTAATGAGGTAGAAAGCGAAATCCCCTTAAAATCTGCTTTTACGGGATACTTCTTATGATTTCTATTTACCAATACCGCAGTTTTAAATTGTTTTAATGGTACATCTAAAAAGTGTTTAACACCATAAACCAAAGTAGTACCACTATTTAGTACATCATCTATTAAAATAACAGATTTGTTTGTGTAATCTGTGGCTGGAATGGAAGTGGTGATTTTGCTTAACGGATTTTTTTTATCTATAATAACTTTACATAAAATAGGTTTTATTGTCGATATTTTAGATAATGTTGTTTTTAATTTCTTCGCTAAAATATAACCATTACTATCTATTCCTGCCAAAACAACTTCTTCTTCATTAACATTGCTTTCATAAATTTGATAAGCAATTCTCTTAATTTTATGATTTATTTCTTCGTGCGTTAGAATGCTGTTTTTTTTGCTAACCATAATTTAGAGTTGTTTTTTCAAAGATAAATGAGATTATTTAAATGTAATAATTTTAATCTTCATTTTCTTCATTATAATCTTCAATATCTCTTCTGTCCTTTTTAGTAGGTCTTCCTGTTCCTCTCTTTCTGTAGTACTCTTTAGAATATTTTAAAAGTTCTTGTGCTTCAAAAGCTTCTTTTGGTGTTATATCTGTTCGGTAAATGTCTACCAGTTTTGCACCAACTCTATTTGGAGGTATATCATTAACTTTTAATTTATAGTTGATTTGGTTTTTTCGTACTTCAACAATATCTGTAGCATAAACATCTCTACTTGGTTTTGCAGCATCTCCATTAATTTTAATGTGCCCTTTTTTACAAGCTGTTGTTGCTATATTTCTTGTTTTAAAATATCTTACACACCACAAAAATTTATCTATTCGCATCCAATTTATTATAAAAAACTACGTTAATGTTCTTGTGCAAAATTAGTTTAAAATTGTATCTTGCAGGCAAAAAAAAAGTAATATTGAAATAACCTTATTTTTTTGTTTTCCAATAAACAAGCAAAAGAGGTTTTGCATTTGCAACAAGAAAAATAAAACGCACAAATGAAATTAAGAAAAATTGCATTAATTGTATTCTCATTAATAATTGTAATAGCATCTTGTACTCCAGATGATGATAGTACAAATACAGTGGCACTAAGAGACAGAACAGAAGTGTATGGAGAAGATCTATTAGAAATTGAAACGTTTTTAGAAACGCATTTTTATAACTATGTCGATTTTGATTTTGCGGCACCATATGGTAGTACTGCAAATGATAATTTTGAAATTGTTTTTACAGCACTTACAGAGGATACTAGTAAAACGCCTATAATGGACAGACCAGAACTTAAGTTTAAAATGGTTGAAGATCCTTCTGAAGAAGGTTTGTTTTACAAAATGTATTATTTAGAAGTTAGACAAGGTCTAGGAGATGAGGTACACTTTATAGATGAAGTATTTGTTACTTATGAAGGAAGTACCACAGAAGGACTTGTCTTTGATGACGCAATAAATCCTACAAATTTTGAATTAACAAGCGTAGCAAATGGAGGTGTTGTTACCGGTTTTAAAGAAGCTTTGATTGAGTTTAAAACAGCTACTAGTTTTAGTGCGGTTGGAGATGGAACGGATGCATATCATAATCATGGTATTGGTGCAGCTTTTTTACCATCAGGACTTGCTTATTTTAACCAAGTGTTAGAAGATGTAACGAATTACACGCCGCTTATTTTTAAATTTAGCGTATATGATCGTGTTTTAATGGATCACGATAGTGATGGTATTCCTTCATTTTTAGAAGATTTAAACGGTAATTCGGATGTTTTTGATGACGACACAAATGGAGATACTGCTCCTAACTTTTTTGATGGTGATGATGATGGTGATGGTATTAATACTATAAATGAAATCGAAGTAAAATCGTATACCTTAGATGATACTGGTATGCCATTTACACTAAGAGAAGACGCGCAATATTTCTTTGATAATAGTACTCAAATAGCTAGTGATGAAGTGCTTATCGATATAGATTACAGCAATAGTAATGCTAGATTTACTTTAAAAACCTTTAGAGCTATAGATTCTAATGGTAATGGTACACCAGATTATTTAGATGATACATATCCAGAATAAGAAAGCATAAAACAGCTTAAATAAAAAAGCCCACTTTTTCAAAAGAAAAGTGGGCTTTTTGTTGTTGTATCTATTTTAGATTATAATAAAATAGAAAGACTTAATATAAGTTGGTCTGGTCTAGTATCAATTCGGCTAACGTCTAAACCGTTGTTGCCAACAAAAGTAGCCTCGTTTTCGCTAAAACCTCTTTCATATCTTAAATCTATTCCTATTGTATTTAAGCTTACTCCAAAACCAAAATTTAGACCTACCGTAAAATCATTTTCCACCTTGCTAATAGCAACGCCATCAAATTCTGTATCTAAAATGTACTGTAAAGATGGTCCTCCAAAAGCATTAAAATACTTTAAAAACTTAACACCAATTAATAGCGGTGCATCTAATTTCTGCATAGTAAAGTCATCACTATCGTAATCACTTTTTGTTTTCGTGTATACTAGTTCTGGTTTAAAAAATATTTTATCTCCTACTTTACCAAAAGCCCCAATATGAAAACCAACATTTCTTTCTGGATTTTCTGAGTTTGAAGTAATGGATGCAACATACTTTCCGTTAGCATTGTAATTTACACCTGCTTTTAAACCAAATCCGGTTCCTTGTTGTGCGCTTGAATTAAAGATAAAGGCAAAAAGCAAAAGACTTGTAATTAAGATATTTTTCATAATAATTCGTTTTAGTGATTTCTTGTTAAAACGAAGATACAAAGTAATTATTTTCTTTTGCAATTGTTTATATCCTTTAATATGGTATAAATCGAGATTGAAATGTAACGTAAATTGTAATTTTATTAAATGTTTAAGATGGTATCTTGTTTAGTTAATTATATTTGCCACTTCATAATATATTAGGATGAAATTTGAATTAAAAGGAAAAGATGCACAAAGTAGTGCAAGAGCAGGAGTCATGACAACAGATCATGGTGTAATAGAAACTCCAATATTTATGCCTGTTGGTACGGTAGCTTCTGTGAAAGGAGTGCATCAACGTGAGTTAAAAAACGATATTAATCCAGATATTATTTTAGGGAATACCTATCATTTGTTTTTAAGACCAAAAACAACCATTTTAGAAAAAGCTGGAGGATTACATAAGTTCATGAATTGGGATAGAAATATTCTAACAGATTCAGGTGGTTATCAAGTGTATTCTCTTTCCGCAAATAGAAAAATTAAAGAAGAAGGCGTTAAATTTAAATCGCATGTAGATGGAAGTATGCACATGTTTACTCCAGAAAATGTAATGGAAATTCAACGAAGTATTGGTGCAGATATCATCATGGCTTTTGATGAGTGTACACCATATCCTTGTGATTATAACTACGCCAAACGTTCTATGCACATGACGCATCGTTGGTTAAATAGATGTATAAACCATTTAGAGAAAACACCTTTAAAATATGATTACGGACAAACATTTTTTCCAATAGTTCAAGGAAGTACCTATAAAGATTTACGTCGTCAATCGGCAGAATATATAGCAAACGCAGGAGCAGAAGGAAATGCCATCGGCGGACTTTCTGTTGGGGAACCAGCAGATGAAATGTACGCCATGACAGAAGTAGTAACAGAAATTCTTCCGGAAGACAAACCTCGTTATTTAATGGGCGTTGGTACACCTATTAATATTCTGGAAAACATTGCTTTAGGTATTGATATGTTTGATTGTGTAATGCCAACTCGTAATGCTAGAAATGGTATGTTGTTTACAGCGCATGGAACAATGAATATGAAAAACGCCAAATGGAAAGACGATTTTTCTCCAATTGACGAAATGGCAATTACTTTTGTAGATACCGAATACAGTAAAGCATATTTGAAGCATTTGTTTAATGTGAATGAGTTATTAGGAAAACAAATAGCAACCATTCATAATTTAGGTTTTTATATGTGGTTGGTTCGTGAAGCAAGAAAACATATATTAGCAGGGGATTTTAGAACCTGGAAAGATATGATGGTAAAACAAATGGATAAACGTCTATAACAATTTAAACACTTAAAAACACTTTCTTTTGGAGAGGTTGGGAGAGAATGAAAATACTTGATTGGTACATACTAAAACGCTATTTGTCTACATTTTTCATGATGTTGCTACTCTTTATTCCTATTGGAATAACAGTGCACCTTGCCGAAAAAATTGGAAAAATTCTTGAAAATGACGTGCCACTAGGCGAAGTCCTACTTTACTTTGTAGACTTTACCGTTTATTTTGCACATTTACTTTTTCCATTGTTTTTGTTTTTATCGGTTATCTTTTTTACTTCCAAACTAGCTAATAATACAGAAATAGTAGCCTTTTTAAGCTCCGGAGTTTCCTTTACCAGATTTTTAAGACCTTATTTAATAGGTGCTTCTATAGTAGCAGTCTTTGCTTTAATCTTAGGATTATATCTAGCGCCAGAAGCAAGTAAAGGTTTTAATGATTTTGATTTTAAATATTTTAAAAAAGGAAAAAGTGCCGCAAATACCAAAAATGTGTTTAGGCAGATTAACGACAACGATTATATATATGTAAGTAGTTTTAATATAAAAGAAAAACTTGGGCATAACTTTACTTTAGAGCATTTTGAAAATGATAAAATGATCTATAAAATAGAAGCGCAAAACATACGTTTTATTGAAAAAGATTCTACATATAGAATGATTAAATATGTAAAAAGAACTATTGGAGAACATGATGATATCTTAGTAAAAGAAAGAAGAAAAGACACCTTGTTTTCTTTTGATTTAGAAGATTTAACTCCTGTTGAATATATCGCAGAAACTCTTACTTATGGTGATTTAACAAAGTTTATTGCAAAAGAAGAAAAAAGAGGTTCTTCTAATATTGGTCGCTATAAATTAGTGCAATACAGAAAGTGGAGTTTACCAGTTTCCGTATTTATATTAACCATTATAGCAGTTGCTGTTTCTTCTATAAAACGTCGTGGTGGAATGGGAGTAAACCTTGCCTTTGGTATTTGTATTGCCATGGTTTTTGTATTTTTTGATAAAATTTTTGGAGTGATGGCGGCACAATCCGACTTTTCACCAATATTAGCAGTCTGGTTTCCTAATATTCTATTTGGTATTTTAGCTACATACTTATTATATAATGCTAAACGATAAGCTAAAAAACTACCTGCATTTACATGTGCTCGTATTTATTGCTGGATTTACAGCCATACTTGGCGAGTTAATTACGGTGGATGCGGTACCATTAGTTTGGTTTAGAATGCTAATGGCAAGCATATTAGTAGGTGTTTACATTGCAGTCTCTAAAACGAAGATTAAACTTTCCTTAAGCGCAATTGCAAAATTATCTTTTGCAGGTGTTATTATAGCTTTACATTGGATTACTTTTTTTGGAGCAATTGATGCTTCCAATATTTCTATAACATTAGCCATGTTTTCCACAGGCGCTTTTTTCGCTTCATTAATTGAACCATTAATCTATAAGCGAAAAGTTATTTGGTACGAAATAGTATTTGGTCTTATTGTAATTTTAGGAGTATGCATTATCACGCAAAGCGAAATGAAATACCTTACCGGAATTATTTTAGGTATCACTTCCGCATTCTTATCCTCATTATTTGCAGTACTAAACGGAAAGTTTTTAGAAAAGTATTCTGCAACAAGCATTTCGTTTTACGAGTTTATAAGCGGAGTCACTTTTATAACCATATTTCTTTTAGTCTTTTATGATGGTTTTTCCGTTGCATTCTTTCAATTGCCAGCATCCGATTATATGTACTTATTCATTCTGGCATCTATTTGTACGGCCTATGCATTTATGGCTTCTGTACATGTCATGCGATATATAAGTCCATATACCGTTGTTCTTACCTATAATTTAGAACCTATTTACGGTATTATTTTAGCCATTTTACTTTTTCCTGAAAAAGAAAAAATGACAAATAATTTTTATTATGGCGCATCTTTAATTCTTGGAGTAGTGCTACTTAACGGCATTTTGAAAAATTGGAAAGCTTTAAAAGCAAAGAAGATAAAAGAGTAAACAAAAAAATACGTAATTTTGCACACTAACTATTAATTAAACTTAAATTCAAAAATGGAATATTTAGAATTTGAACTACCTATAAAAGAGCTAGAAGATCAATTGCAAAAATGCCAAATTATTGGTACAGAAAGTGATGTAGATGTTACAGAAACTTGTAAGCAAATTGAGAAAAAGCTTTTAGCTACCAAAAAGGATATATATAAAAACCTAACGCCATGGCAACGTGTACAAATGTCACGTCACCCTAACAGACCATATACTTTAGATTATATTAAAGCACTTTGTGGCGAATCTTTTTTAGAGCTTCATGGAGATAGAACCTTTAAAGACGATAAGGCAATGATTGGTGGTCTTGGTAAAATAGGAGACCAAAGCTTTATGTTTATTGGTCAGCAAAAAGGATACAATACAAAAACTAGACAATACAGAAACTTCGGGATGGCAAATCCAGAAGGATACAGAAAAGCACTACGCTTAATGAAATCTGCCGAAAAATTCGGAATTCCTGTAGTAACTTTATTAGATACTCCTGGAGCATATCCTGGTTTGGAAGCAGAAGAACGCGGACAAGGAGAAGCTATTGCTAGAAATATACTAGAAATGACAAGGCTAAAAGTGCCAATTATAACAATTGTTATAGGTGAAGGTGCTTCTGGAGGAGCATTAGGTATTGGTGTTGGAAATAAAGTGCTAATGCTTGAAAATACATGGTACTCTGTAATCTCACCAGAATCTTGTTCTTCTATTTTATGGAGAAGCTGGGAATATAAAGAACAGGCTGCAGATGCATTAAAGCTTACTTCAACAGACATGAAAAAGCTTGGTATTGTAGATGAAATAATTAAAGAACCACTTGGTGGTGCACATCAAGATAGAGAAAAAACGTTTTCTTCTGTAAGTACTGCTATTCTTAAAACTTTTGAAGAGCTTAAAAACTTATCACCAAAAGATTTAGTAAATCAACGTATGGAAAAATACTCAAACATAGGTGTTTATAAAGGCTAGTCCTTATAAAACCACTTAATGAAAAAATCTGAAGTCATACGCTTCAGTTTTTTTTATGCTTATTAACAATATTTATTACTTATTAACAGTTAAAATGTTAACTACCTGTGAAGATTGAACTATCTTTATACGTACTAATATCTCAACAATTTATTTACATTCGCTT
Organism: Lacinutrix sp. MEBiC02404; assembly: GCF_053601575.1. NCBI lineage: Bacteria > Pseudomonadati > Bacteroidota > Flavobacteriia > Flavobacteriales > Flavobacteriaceae > Lacinutrix > Lacinutrix sp. MEBiC02404. The sequence goes on from NZ_JBSHNV010000182.1 coordinate 52,406, forward strand.
ACATGAAGCAACCAAATCAAGTAAAAGGCTATCCAGTCGATAAGAGTACATTAATCAATCTTGAAAGAGGGAAAATTCCTCCGCAAGCTCTTGATTTAGAAGAGGTTGTACTGGGTGCAATGATGATCGATAAAAAGGGTGTAGATGAAGTTATTGATATTTTAAGTGCAGATGCTTTTTACAAAGAAGCACATCAACATATTTTTGAAGCTATTTTTCAACTGTTTGAAAACAGTGAACCAATTGACTTATTAACCGTTTCAAGCCAATTAAAGAAAAATCAAAAGCTAGATGTGTCTGGAGGAGATTTTTATCTAATTTCACTGACACAAAAAGTGTCTTCTTCTGCCCATATTGAGTTTCACGCACGTATTATTTTACAGAAATTTATTCAGCGTAGTTTAATAAAAATCTCTTCAGAAATCATTGAAGATGCCTATGACGAAACACAAGATGTTTTCGATTTATTAGACAAAGCAGAATCGAAGCTATATGAAGTAACGCAAGGAAATATTAAAAAATCGAGTGAAACAGCGCAAGATTTAGTAATTCAGGCGAAAAAGAAAATTGAAGAAATATCGAATAAAGAAGGTTTAAGTGGTATTGCTACTGGATTTAATAAATTAGATAAACTTACTTCTGGTTGGCAACCATCCGATTTAATTATTATTGCTGCTCGTCCAGGTATGGGTAAAACAGCATTAACTTTATCTATGGCAAGAAATATTGCTGTAGATCAAAATGTACCTGTTGCGTTCTTCTCTCTAGAGATGGCTTCCGTACAGTTAATAACACGTTTGATTTCTAGTGAAACGGGATTGTCTTCCGAGAAACTAAGAACAGGGAAATTAGAAAAACACGAATGGGAACAACTAAACGTTAAAGTAAAAGGTTTAGAAAAAGCACCTTTGTTTATTGATGATACACCATCACTCTCTATTTTCGATTTACGTGCAAAAGCAAGACGTTTAGCATCCCAACATGGTATTAAAATGATCATGGTAGATTATTTGCAATTAATGACTGGTGGTAGTAGCCACGGTGGAAATCGGGAACAAGAAATCTCTATGATTTCTAGAAACTTGAAAGCATTAGCAAAAGAATTAAGTATTCCGGTAATTGCTTTATCACAACTATCGCGTGCTGTAGAAACACGTGGAGGAAGTAAAAGACCTTTACTATCCGATTTACGTGAATCTGGAGCAATTGAGCAAGATGCAGATATTGTGAGTTTTATTTACAGACCAGAATATTATAAAATTGATGAATGGGATGATGAAGAACGCTCCCCAACAGAAGGGCAAGCCGAATTTATTATTGCAAAGCATAGAAATGGTGGACTAGAAAATATACGTTTAAAGTTTATTGGAAACTTAGGTAAGTTTGATAATCTGGACGATTTTGATTCGCCTTTTGAGTTTCATTCTAAAATGAATGCAGCCGCAAATGATGATACTTTTAAATCTGAAAATTTACCATCACCAAGTGATGCATTTGGTGCTCCAGATGATTTTGATGATAATGATGTACCATTTTAAACTGATTTTTTAATAGCTAAATCAAATAGAAAAATAAAAACCTACATGTTAAGCGAACGCAGAACTACCAACATACTACTATTAATTATAGTGATACCTATATTGTTTTATCTATTAAAAGTATTGTCTTTTATATTTATTCCTTTGGTATTTGCTATGTTTATTGCATTGTTGTTTTTACCAGTAATGCGTTGGTTAGGTAAACGTAGAGTCCCAAAAATATTAAGCATAATTATAGTCGTTTTATTAATCGCTGTAGGAGTGAAAATGGGAGTAGAGCTTATTAAATTGTCTAGCAAACAAATTATGGCGAGTGATACTGCTTTTTTTGACAAGGCGGAAGTTAAAATAAATGATGCAGCCCTATATTTAGAAAATACTTTTGGGGTAGAGATGCAAAAAGATAAAAACATCTTAGCGCAATTTATTCAAAAAGAAAATATTGGTACAACGGTTGGTTTTTTACGCCAATTTTTAACCATGTTACTCATGACGGCATTCTTCGTGGTACTCTTATTAGCAGAGTCTATTAATATGCAAGATGTTTTAAATAAAATGGTTTTAAAGAAAAAACGAACTTCTTTACTTGCCTATGGTAAAATTCAGAAAGAACTAAACACCTTTATAAAAGTAAAGTTTTTAGTTAGCTTTTTGACAGGAGTTGGTACCGGTTTGGCTTGCTATTTCTTTGATGTTAGTTTCCCTATTTTCTGGGGGCTTTTTGCCTTTGTAATTAATTTTGTACAAATGGTAGGTTCCTTTATTGCGGTAATTGCACTTTCTATTTTTGCGTTTATCGAATTAGATCCAACAAGTACTTTGTTTTTCTTTGTAATCGCTATTACCGGAGTTCAAGTATTGTTTGGTGCCATTTTAGAACCAATTTTTATGGGCAAATCATTCTCTATAAACATTATAACTGTCTTAATAATGTTAATGTTTTGGGGTTTCCTTTGGGGAATTCCAGGTCTTATAATGGCTATTCCTATTACTGTTTTTCTCAAAATTATCTTTGAGCAATTTCCTAGTACCAAAAAGATTTCTGATTTAATTTCTTAGACGAATTACCACGTTTTTCATTATCTTTAAGTTTCAAAATTAAAAAGATAATAAGTTCATGGTTCATGGTACACATAATGCTGTAGAAGACAGCAGAAACAAAGATATTCAAATTTATATTAACGGAGAATTCTTCCAAAGAGAAGACGCTAAAATTTCGGTTTTAGATAGTGGTTATCTAGTTGGAGATGGCATTTGGGAAGCATTGCGTTTACATCAAGGTGTTCTCGTTTTTCTTACAGATCATTTAGATAGATTGTGGCAATCTGCTGCAGCTGTTGGTATGCAATTTCCTTTTACTAAAGAAGGGTTGATTGAAGAAGTATGGAAAACCTTAAACAGAAATAATATGCAAGACAATGTACATGTGCGTATTATGATTACTAGAGGAATTAAAAAAACACCTTCGCAAGATCCTAGATTAACTATTTCTGGACCAAATGTAGTTATTTTACCAGAATACAAAAAAGCTTCACCAGAAAGTAAAGAGAAAGGAATTACTTTATTTACAAGTACGGTTCGTCGTGGATCTCCAGATTATCTAGACCCTAGATTAAATTGCCATAGTAAACTGCACGAAGTACAAGCGCTTATTCAAGCCATTGAAGCTGGAGCAGACGAAGCTTTGATGCTAGATGCTAACGGTTTTGTTGCAACTTGTAATGCAACCAATTTCTTTATTATTAAAAACGAAGAGGTGTATACGTCTACCGGACAATACTGTATGAATGGTATTACTAGAGCAAAAGTTATTGAAGCTTGCAAAATAAATAATATTCCTTGTCACCAAAAGGACTTTTCGTTGTTTGATGTGTATGGTGCAGACGAAGCTTTTGTAACTGGAACTTTTGGAGGATTAACGCCTGTTACCAAAATTGATGGTAGAATAATAGGAGAGAAGTCGTATGGTGATTTTACAAGAAAATTAAGTGGTTTATATCATGAATTAATTGATAAAGAAGTAACAGATGGCAACTAGTAAACGCATCTGTTTGTGGTCTGGACCAAGAAATATTTCCACAACTTTAATGTATAGCTTTGCGCAAAGGGAAGACACCAAAGTTTTTGATGAACTGTTGTATGCACATTATTTAAGGAATACAGATGCTAAAGAATACCATCCAGGAACCCAAGATATTTTAAATGCTTTAGAAGAGGATGGTAATAAAGTGATAGAAGAAATGATGACGAATACAGAAAGTCCCGTCCTCTTTTTTAAAAATATGACACATCATTTGTTGGATGTCAATAGGGATTTTATGAAAGGCGAAAATGTGTATCATGTCATGCTAACGCGCGATCCTCATGAAATGCTTCCGTCTTTTGATAAAGTGATTGAAAACCCAAGTTTGGAGGATGTTGGTTATGCTAAACACGCCGAGTTATTAGATTATTTTGAAGCAAATAACATTAAACCAATTGTGCTAGACTCGAAACGAGTACTATTAAATCCGAAGAAGGTATTAACCTCCTTATGCGATTTTATAGGTATTCCTTTTGATGAAAATATGTTGTATTGGCAAGCGGGAGCTAGATCAGAAGATGGTGTTTGGGCAAAATATTGGTATGCTAATATTCATAAATCAACAGGGTATTTGGCCTATAAACCAAAGACGGAAACTTTTCCGAAACATTTAGAACTACTATTAAAAGAATGTATGCCACACTATAACAAATTACTTAAATATGCAGTATAAATGCGTACTTGGTTAAAATTGTATTAATGCAGGTTTAAACGGAATATTTTTAAGTACCTTTCTTCCAATGAAAAAAATAATCACATTATTTCTAATACTTTTATTTACACAAGCTTACGCTTCTTACATCCTAATTCCTATGGATGCAGAGACGCAAAAAAATCATTTAAAGGCCTACGGAATTACCTATTGGACTTTAGAAAAGCAATTAAAAGTAAAATGGCTTCTTAATTATCGAGGCGGATCTTTTCTTGTGCCAGATACTCAGGAAATTCAACGAGAATGTCAAATACGGGGTGTTTCTTTCGAAATATTATCGAACGCTAAAGCGGAAAGTATTCTCGAAGAAATTAGTAGTCCGAGTAAAAACATGGAAGCAGTCGTATTAGAAAAAGCACCAAAAATTGCGGTGTATAGTCCAAAAGGAAAATTGCCTTGGGACGACGCAGTAACTATGGTTTTGAGCTATGCCGAAATTCCTTATGAAACCATTTATGATGAAGAAGTTTTAGGGGATGCACTTTTATTATATGACTGGTTGCATTTACATCATGAAGATTTTACAGGGCAATATGGTAAATTTTATAGAGCATATAAAACTGCAGCTTGGTATATTGAAGAAAAAAAGGAAGCAGAAGCACTAGCAACCAAACTTGGTTATGATAAAGTTTCACAAGAAAAATTAGCCGTTTCCTTAAAAATAAGAGACTATGTAATTGGTGGCGGATTTATGTTTGCCATGTGTAGTGCAACAGATAGTTTTGATATTGCACTTTCTGCGCAAGGATTAGATATTTGTGAGCCTATGTTTGATGGCGATGGAAGCGATGCCAATTATCAAAATAAAATTGACTACAGTAAAACCTTTGCTTTTAAGGATTATACCTTAGAACAAAGTCCGAATGTATATGAGTTTTCTAGTATAGATATGACGCAAAAACGCAAAATAGCCAAAACCGTAGATTATTTTACACTGATGGATTACTCTGCAAAATGGGATCCAATTCCAAGTATGTTATGTCAAAACCACACGGCATTGGTTAAAGGTTTTATGGGGCAAACCACTTCTTTTACACGCGAAGAAATTAAAAGTAACGTCTTGGTTATGGGTGAAAATAAAACCAATGGCGAAGCAAAGTACATTCATGGTATAAAAGGAAAAGGATTTTTTACGTTTTATGGAGGTCATGATCCTGAAGATTATACCCATCGCGTTGGGGATCCTAAAACCGAATTAGACTTACATCCAACTTCACCAGGTTATAGACTTATCTTAAATAATGTACTCTTTCCTGCAGCTAAAAAGAAGAAGCAGAAAACCTAGTATGAGATATCTTTTTCTTTATATTTCATTGCTTATGTTTCAATTGTCCTTTTCTCAAAAGGATGAAATTGTAGATTTTGGTCAAAATTTAATTTCCGAAAATAAACTAGAGGAAGCAATGACCTATTACGCTAAACGCTTAATAGAACCTAGTAGTGAGGAACAGAAAATTCATTTGCTTTTAGGATTTGCAGAAGTTTATAAACTAAAACTAGATTATGATACAGCTAGTGATTATTACATTAAGGCTTTTGAGAGCATTAAAAATATTGATGCTAAGCAGTTAAAGTTTTTATATCATGTAAAAATGGCAGAGTTTTTTAGAAAGAGAACTATGCTAGTCGAATCTGGAGCTCAGCTTGATAAAGCAGCACTTATTTTAAAGAAGAATAAGGTGGAAGATCTTTATTTAGCTAAATATTACAATCGTAAAGCAGCACTTTTTACAGAGTTTTATCATATACAAGATTCAACACTTTTTTATGCCAATAAATCACTGGAGTTATCAAAAAAAATAAAGGACAAAGATAATGTGTTTTATTCTTTACTTGAGATTGCAGGTGTTTATGAACGTAAAAAAGATTATAAAACGGCAATACGCTATTTAGAGGAAATTATTGAATTTGCAAAAAGTAATAATATGGAGCAACAGGAAGCAGATGCTTACATAAGTTATATTATGGCTTTAGCAAGAAGCAATCAATTAGACAAAGCATTGAAAACGGCTTTATATGCAGCAGATTTTTCTAAAAATAATAACTTATTATACAATGAAATAATCTTTAATGAGAATATTCAAAACTTGTATTTTAGACTTAATAATACAGAAAAAGCATATGAGTATTTAAAACACAGATTAGAACTCACTACCAAGTATAATGAAATACAAAAGGAGGAATTGTTATTAAATGTAGAAGCGCAATACAAACTAACAGATAAAGAAAATCAAATTAAAATTAACAGGCTTGAAATAGATAACAAAAACAAGGCTTTAGCGACTAACAAAACAAAACTATTGGTCAGTGTAGGTCTTCTTTTATGTGTAATTGTTGTTGCTTTTTTAATCGCTTATTTTTTAAATAAAGAAAAAAATAGCAATAAACGTCTGCAAACTTTATCTCAAGAAAATCAGTTTTTATTGAGTGAAGCCAATCATCGTATTAATAATAATTTACAATTGGTAGTTATTCTTATTTCAAACCAATTAAAAAAAACATCTAGACAAGAGAGTTTTCAACTAAAAAACATACTAACCAAAGTCGAGGCTATTTCTACTTTACATAAACATTTGTATAAAAATGAAGATAAAAGAAAAATAGATATTAGTAGTTATCTTAAGGATGTGCAACTTAGCTTTTTTGATTTGTTTAAAGAAAATAACATTAAAACAACTTTTAATATAACGTCTGTAGAAATCCATACAGATTACGCTATGTATCTAGGATTGTTACTCTCCGAATTATGTATAAACTCTATAAAGCACGCTTTTGATTATCAGGAATACAAAGAAATTAATTTTGATTTAACTTATAGTAACGATGTGTTATATTTCAATTATTCCGATAACGGAAAAACCGCAATGAATAAAACAATAGCTCCAAAACTAATAGATAAACTCTGCCGACAATTAAAGGTTAAATATCAAATAGAAACCAGTACCGGATTTAAATTTTCATTGGAAAAAAAAATTAATAATGCTTAGCTTACAAAACACCAAAATCCTTATCGTTGAGGATGAAATTATTATTGCCGATTATATTTTCGAAATGCTACAAGAAGAACACTTCAAAAATATAAAAATGGCTAATGATAAAGAGACTGCTATAATAGAAATGAATACCTTTTTACCCGATATTATTTTAATGGATATTAATTTGAATGGTAGAAATTCAGGAATAGAGCTATCTAAAACTAAAAAAGATAATGCAACGGTTATTTTTATTACTGGGCAACATGATTTTGTATTGATGAACGAAGCATTACGCACCAATCCGGAAGCTTATTTAACAAAACCTATAAAAAAAGTGGATGTACTGGCAGCTATTAGTTTGGCGATTCGGAAAAAAGAAACACACACTTTTCAGTTTAAAGATGGCTATGACACGGTTAGTTTAGATTATAACGATATTAAATATATAATGGCAGATGGTAATTATGTAAATATTCAAACTATTTCAAAACGGTACACGGTACGAAAATCCCTAAGTACTATTCTAGAAATGTTGCCAGCAAAATTATTTGCGCAAACACATAGGTCTTATGTGGTAAATACCTCTAAAGTACAGCGAATTACAGCAACATTAGTCGTTATAGATGGCTTAGAAATTCCTTTGTCTAGATCCTTCTCAAAATATTTTAAGTAGTCGTTTACATACATAGTTATGTATTTCAACCCTTGTTATTTGTATTTCATGGATTATAGGTTACGTTTGTGGTCCTTAATAACCTAACAAATTTATTATTTATGAAATTAAAATTTTACTTTTTTGCATTGGTATTTTTATGCCAATTTATGTCTTATGGGCAAACACTTGATCAATCGAATACCGATAGTCCTTTTGCTATTGATCGTGAAGGATGGGGACAAGGCTTTACAGCAGGATTGGATGGTACATTATCTCAATTTAATTTTCAATATTATAATCTTCCTAGTTTTCCTTTGGCTTGTGAGTTAAAGATTTATGAAGGAGGAGGTAATTCTGGGACACTTTTAGCTACGGAAGCATTTACATTAACTACTGTATCGGACACCGAATATGAAATTTCTATTTCAACAACAGTAAATGTCACCTCTGGACAACTATATACCGCATATATTACAGCAGTAGATGGAGTAACACAAATTGGGTTTGCATTAACTAGCGGTGCTGCTTATGCAGATGGTCTTCTGTATGGTTTAGATGGAACTACCATTAATAGTTTTGATTTATGGTTTAAAACTTTTGTTATAGAAGCACCAGATGCCCCAACAGCCAACGATCAAGCATATTGCGTGGGAGCAACAGTTATAAATTTAGAAGCAACAGGAACTAACTTACAGTGGTATATTAGTGAAACAGAAAGTACAGCCTTAAGCACAACAACGGTATTAGCAACAGGAACTTATTACGTTTCTCAAACCATAGATGGTATTGAAAGTAGTAGAACTGCTGTTAATGTAACTATTAATAATGCACCAGATGCACCAACAGTTACAACACCAATAATCTATAATCAAGGCGATACAGCCACTCCATTAAATGCTACAACAGCCGCTAATGGTACTGGTTTATTATGGTATACAGTAGCAACAGGAGGTAGTGATTATGCATCACTAACACCAAGTACTGCAACATTAGGAAATACTTCTTATTGGGTAGTTAGTACAAATGATGCAGGTTGCGAAAGTGAACGAGAAGAGGTTGTTGTAACCGTTAATGATCCGTTACCAGCTACACATTTAAATTTTGACGGATTAGATGTTGTAGATTTAAGTACACATTTAACAACGCATTTTGTTGGAGAAGATACTGTTACGCTTGAGGCTTGGGTTAGACCAGAATCAAATACAGGATTAGGTACTATTGTTGGTAACTATTCTTACCCAACAAATAATAGTGAATTTCAAATGCTATTAAGAAGAGATAGTAATAACTATGTTGTTGCATTGAATATACCAAGTTTTTCAATTTTAACGGTTACAGCATCTAATACAGTAATAACCAATACTTGGCAACATGTTGCTGCTAGTTATGATGGATCTACGGTTAGTATATATGTGGATGGAGTTTTGATAAGTTCTACAACTGCAAATGGCGCATTTGGAAATGTATCTTCTAATTTTGTAATTGGCGGTAATGCTAGAACAGAAGATTTCATTGGTGATATAGACGAAGTTAGAATCTGGGATGTTGCAAGAACTGCATCGCAAATTGACCACTTTAAGTATTGTGAATTACAATCTAGTGAAATTGGCTTAGTTGCATATTATCCATTTAACCAAGGAGATAATGCTCAAGATAATACAGCAGAGTCTATGCTTACTAATGCATCTTCAAATGCAATAAGTGGTACGTTAATAGGTTTTCCATTAACGGGAACAACAGGTAATTTTTTAGCGGGTTCTCCAATGCTTCCACAAGCGTTGATTGTAGAGCAACCTCAAGATCAAACATTCTCTGATACAGATAATACTGTGTCTTTTAGCATTGTAGCTTCAGGTGTTGCTTCATACCAATGGGAGTATTCTTTAACAGGAGAAGCACCAGATGGTTCTCCTGCTCCAGAAGGATGGATGGAATTAGATGATTCATTAACAGATCCAGATGTTTCTGGTGCAACAACGCAGACTTTAACTTTTGCAGGAGACAATTTAGACACACTTACCATGCTTAAATTTAGAGTTGTATTGAATGGGCAATCTAATTGTTCTACCATTTCTAATGAAGTTATAGCTAGTCAAACATTAGATGTTAATCAAATCGACATGCAAAATAGCATTCGTGTATATCCTAATCCAACAAACGGAGTACTTACTATTTCAAACACATTAAATACAGACTTTGAAGTAGCGGTATATGATATGAATGGGCGTGCATTATTACATAAAAATTACAATCAAGAGAACAATCGTTTAGATCTCTCTAATTTTAGTCAAGGTATCTATCTGTTAAAAATAAAATCGAGGTTTGGGGAAATTTCGAAGAGAGTGATTAAACAATAGCATTAATCATTTGTAGGTAGAAAAAGGTCGTAGCAATACGGCCTTTTTTGTGCTTAGAAAACAATGTAAAATGTCGTTTACATACAAACTGCTGCACTTTAAATCTATTTAATTAGATATATGCAAAGAACAATTAACTTTGCATCCGCTATTAATCAATAATCAATTATTGAAGTGATTCCCTATATTATTAAACAGTGTCATAGATATATGTCACTGTTTTTTTTTAATCTTTTTTATAATATTATAATGGCGTTCTATTCTCGCTCTTTTTTAAGAAGAGCAAGAACTGGCAGGCTTTTCGTTATATCTTTTTTTACTTATTATTCCCCTATTTTGCAAATACCAAGCAAAATAGAGGAACAAACATAAAAAAAGGATGCCACTACAATCCTTAACGCAAATCCTAACAAAACTTCAACTATAGAAGAAATATAACAAACACAACATGACAATTAAGTATGCAGCCTTCGAGTGCATTTATTTTTAATTCGTATATTTTTAAGTATATTTCTTTTATTTACATAAATTTGCACCACCTACTTACTTATATGGATACAGAAAAGCGGAATAGCTTTCCGTACCTGTAATAAGAATCAAAAGCTTAAAAATACACCCTAGATCATGAATTTATTATTTGGTTTCCTTGTTAGTTTGATTGGGTTAGCTTTTTTATTAGGTAACACGATTTTATTTGTAAAAGATGGTGTTATTAGAAAGAAAGTTTATAACGTCTTTTTAGTATACTTAATAGCATTGTCTGTAATAGAAATTACGTGCCATATTATTGGGTTTCTACATCCTAATTTGAATTTATTTATTTCGCATTTCTATTTTGTTTTTCAATTCGCTTTTTTAAGTGCCCTGTTTTATAAGCTTTTTAAAGAAAAAAGATGGAAACAATTAATAGTTGTCGTTTTTGGTATACAGATATGCATTTTAGCAAGCATGTATTATTCCAATCCGCAGTTGTTTTGGGGTTTTAATATCTATGAAATTGTTTCTACATCTATAATTTTAGTAGCCTATGCTTTGTCTTTTATTATTAAAAACCTAGATGTACAACATAATTATTTTAATTTTTCCATTGGTTTAATTTTATATTTATGCTGTAGTATAACTATTTTTTTATTCGGAAACTTAGATTTAGTATTATATGAAAATCCATACATTGATATTTGGATTTTTAATGCACTGTTTTATATTATTTTTCAATACATGGTTTTTAGAGAGTATTTGTTTTTGAAAAAACAATAATATGGCAACTAAAGAAATTATCTTAAACAAAATTCAAATCCTAATTACAAACAATTTTAACACTCCAGAAGAAGCTTTTCATTTCTTTGATAAAGATAGTAATGGTAAACTTTCCAAAAGTGAAATCGTAAAATTGCTTAAAGAAGCAGAAATTAACGGATTTATTCGCGGATTAGTTTCCTCTAAACTTATTGAAGGATATGATAAAGATGGTGATGGTTTCATTAATTGGGAAGAATTTAAGTTTGCAATAGACGAGATTACCGAAGAATCTAAATAGTAAACACAATCCGTTTTTATGCATTTTTTTCAAAAGGAAATAAAATTACAATCCTATTCCAGAGGTTTTCATCTAATCACCGAACAGATAGAAGCTTCTTTTTTAGAAATTAGTGAAATCCAAATCGGACAATTACAGGTTTTTATAAAGCATACTTCCGCTAGTTTAACCATAAACGAAAACGCAGATCCAACAGTTCGACTAGATTTTGAAAGCCATATCAATAAAATGGTTCCAGAAAATCAGCCCTATTACAAACATACGTATGAAGGAGTAGATGATATGCCTGCACATATTAAAGCATCTTTAATGGGCACTTCGGTTCAAATTCCAATAACAAACGGAAAATTAAACCTAGGGATTTGGCAAGGTATTTATCTTTGTGAACATAGAAATCATGCTTCCGGAAGGCATGTAGTATTAACTGCCTTTGGAAACTAATTCCTCTAAAACACGCTCTACACCAAAATCATCATTATTGGTAGTTTGATAATTAGCAATGGCTTTAATATTTTCGTGGGCATTTTCCATAGCATAACTATAACTTGCACCTTGTAACATTTCAAAATCATTATTGTAATCGCCAAAGGCCATCGTTTCTGCCGGACTTATATCGTGCTTTTTTTGAAGAAAACGTAAAGCATGCCCTTTGTTAGATTCTGCTTCCGATATATCTACCCAATGATTACCAGAAACAACAACATTATATTCCGGAGATAAATGTTTTACAAAAGGATAAATGTTCGCTTCCGAATTGGTAGCATGATACAACGCAATTTTAATCACGGGATCTTTAATTTCGTCCATAGAATCAATAATGGTATAGTTCGAATAATATTCCGAAAACAATTGAATCATATCCTCTGAAGCTCTTTTAATATACGCTTGGTGTTTCGTGCAAAACATCGGGAAAGTGTTTTCTATGCTATTTACAATAGTAAAAAGGTTAGCCAGTTTTTTATTAGCAATGGCATTAGATAAAAGTAAGTTGTCTTGCTCTAAAACTAATCCACCATTTTCGGCAACAATAATAATATCTTCTTTAATAGCCGCTAGTTTTGTGATAATACTATAATAAGGTCTTCCGCTAGCTGCAACAAACAAAATGTTCTGCTTTTTTAATTGTTTAAAAACATCAAAAAATCTGTGGCTAACTTCATGATTGGAGTTTAATAAGGTACCATCCATATCTGTAATAACCATTTTTACCTGCTTCATATATTGTTTAATTTGTTTTCTATAGTATAACAAAAAAAACCGAATCCATTAAGATTCGGTTTTATTAATTTTTAATGTGTGCCTAAGTGACAGCCGCAAGCACCTCGGGTAAAACTCGCACTATCTTCATTCCAAGGAAAACCTGCATTGTATTTGTTGTTTTCCCAATAAAAAGGTGTTCGCTTTTTAGAATAGTTTCCAATTTCATCCATCGTTTCCGTATCGTATAAACGACCATTAATCATGGTGTAAATAATACTCTCCGAATTTCGAATATCTTCCAACGGATTATCTTCCATCACAATTAAATCGGCAAGCTTTCCTTGTTTTAAAGAACCTATATCTGCATGCATTCCTAAATAATCTGCACCATGTATAGTTGCAGCTTTTAGTGCTTCATGGTTAGTCATGCCACCTTGTTGTAGCATCCATAATTCCCAGTGTGCACCAAGACCTTGTAACTGTCCATGCGCTCCAAGATTTACTTTTACACCTGCATCCGCTAGCGCTTTACAGGTTTCAGAGACTAAAATATGACCGTTTTTGTACTCTTCTTCTGGTGCCATAGTACGATGTCTAGATCTAGAATCAATAATACTCCTAGGCATAAACTTTAGTAACTTTTCGTTTTCCCAAACCTTGGTGTTCTGATAGAAATATACTTCCCCATTTAATCCGCCATAGTTTACTATAAGTGTTGGTGTATAACCAACATTACTATTTCCCCAAAGTTCTAAAACATCTTTATAAACAGGAGCAACCGGAATATTATGTTCGACGCCAGTATGGCCATCCATAATCATCGTTATATTATGATAAAATGTAGATCCGCCTTCAGGAACTACAAATATACCTTCTTCGCGAGCGGCTTGTAATACTTGCTGACGTTGTTCTCGCCTTGGCTGATTATAACTTTTAACCGACAATGCACCAAATGCTTTTGTGCGTCGAATAGAAGAACGCGCATCTTCTAAATTATTAATAGTTGCTTTAAAATCACCATCTGCACCATATAATATAAACCCAGTAGAGTAGAGGCGTGGTCCAACTAAAGTCCCATTTTTTTGTAATTCGGAAAGCGCAAAAACAGTTTCCGAATTTGCAGAAGGATCATGGGAAGTAGTAACACCATACGCTAGATTTGCATAAAATTGCCAATGCTTTTGTGTAGTTAATCCTGCTCGGAATGCACCAATATGTGCGTGTACATCTACCATTCCTGGCATTATCGTTTTTCCGGTAACGTCATAAATTTTTGCCTGAGACGGAATAGGGATTTCGGAAGCGCTTCCAATAGCTTCAATTCTATTATTCTTTATTACAATGGTTCCGTTTTCAATAACTTGATCGCCTTCCATAGTAATAATTCGGGCACCTTTCAAAGCTATTATTCCTTCTGGTTTATCTGTTTTTATAGTAAGCGGAATTTGGATTCCTGTTTCTGTTAATTTGGTTTCTTCCGAAGCTTCGGCAGTAAAGTAAGTGTTTCCTAAAGTCCAATGTACTTTTTTACTATCCGCAGACCAATGCAAATTGATACCTGCATCTTTGGAAAGTTGCGTAATAGGTACAAATTTTGAGGTATCGTTTAAATCTATGGTCTTACCAGCCTGTGGCATTGGCGCCATATAAACTTTATGAAGATGGATAAATGCAATCCATTTTCCATCCGGACTAGGAACGATTCTATTTCCGTGTTCCGATTTTATTAAAATACGTTCGTCTTTTCCATTTAAATCTACGCTTTTTAATTCTTTGGTGATGGCTCCAAAAAACATACCGCCTTTTTGATACATTACGCGGTTTTCTTCTGCATTAAAAATAGGGAAATCTCCTTCTTTAGTTATAAACTGAATATTATTTCCGTTGGTATCCATCGTATATAAGCCGTCCTTTTTTGTAAAAGCTCTTCCTTGTGCTGTATTACCAGGTTGCTTTTTGAAAACAATAAGGTTCCCATTTGCAGAATAAGCAGGTGATCTATAGATGCCTTTTTCTTTAGTTAATTTTTTAGGAGTTCCTCCTTTTGCAGAGATGGTTTGAATAGTTCCTAGGTTTTCATCATTCCATGTAACATAAGTAATGTTTTTCCCATCGGGAGAAAAGCTAGGCTCAAACTCAAAATCGGTTCCACTAGTGAGTCGTTTCGGAGTTCCTTTTGGCATTTTCATAGTCCATAAATAACCAAGCGCATTAAAAAGAACGGTCTTTTCGTCTGGTGATGTTACCAAATGACGAATCACTTTAGCGTCAAAAGTATCTGGTGCAACAGGTGTATCAAATTCGATAGCCTTGGCAATTTTTATAGTTGTGTCCACTTGAAACGGAATACTAGTAACTTTCAAGGTATTGGTATTAATCCGGTTTATTTTTCCACCAGACCAAAACACAATATCTTCATTATTTGGCATCCAATTAAAGTTTGTATACACACCAAAAATAGCCCAAGCTTCTTGTTGGTCTTTATTTAATGTATCATAAATTGGCCATTCTTCACCAGTTTCTAAATCATGAATATATAACACAGTTTTGGTACGAACACGTTTTATGAAAGCTAGCTTTTTACCATCTCTTGAAATTTGTGGTCTCGCTGCACCTCCAGGTCCACCAGTTATTCTTTCGGTTTTACCAGTTTCCATATCGTATGCATTTATAACATAGATTTGTTTGTTAGGATCTTTGTTATACTGAAAAAAACCGCCAGGATAAACATCTTCACTGTAATATAAATGTTTTCCATCCAAAGACAGACTAGGCTCATTAACATCTTGTTGGTCATTCTTCTTTTTTGTTAGTTGCAATCCGCTTCCGCCAGATTTATGATACATCCATAATTCTCCTGCGCCTAAAGATCTTTTCGAACTAAAATGTTTTCTTGCGATTAGATAATTGCCATCTGGAGTCCAAATAGCATTATTAAGAAGTCTGAATTTTTCTTTGGTTACCTGTTTAGCGTCGCTTCCATCTATATCCATAATCCAAATATTATCTCCGCCGCCAGCATCGCTTGTAAATGAAATTTGTTTGCCGTCCGGACTAAAACGTGGTTGAATTTCAAAAGGCAATCCTGCTCTTAAAATGGTAGCTTTTCCTCCTTGAATAGGCATGATATAGATATCACCAAGTAAATCGAATGTAATTTTAGAACCATCCGGACTCACATCCAGATTCATCCAAGTGCCTTCATTTGTGGAAAGTGGAATTTCTTTAAAATTCCAATTACCTTCGGGATTCGAAACATCCCAAGTGGCTTTTTCTTTCTCTTTGGCTTCTTGGCTAAAAGTTGTGATGGTAAAGGATAGTAATAGAATAGAAAGGATATAAATACGATTCATGAGAAAGCTGTTTTATACCGAAAGATAGTTATTATATTTCAATACGATTGTTTATGAAGTTTTGAAAAAAGGCAAAAAAAAATCCGAATCAATGAAGATTCGGATTTCTTTATAAGCGAAATATGTTATTATTTAGGCAAATGCCTTATTTTACTTTATCTACAATTGCTTTGAAAGCTTCTGGGCTGTTCATCGCTAAATCAGCTAAAACCTTACGGTTTAATTCGATATTGTTAGCTTTTACTTTTCCCATGAATTGTGAATAAGATAAACCATGTTCTCTAGCTCCTGCGTTAATACGCGTGATCCATAGTGCACGAAATGTTCTCTTTTTTACTCTACGGTCTCTATACGAATATTGCATCGCTTTGTCAACCGCATTTTTTGCTACTGTCCAAACGTTTTTACGACGTCCAAAGTAACCTTTTGCTTGCTTAAGAACCTTTTTTCTTCTGGCTCTTTTTGCTACTGAATTTACTGATCTTGGCATAATTTTAATTGTTTTTTGTAGTAGGCGATCAATTTAATGACACTTTTAGTTTGCCTAACTCCAGGGTTATTAATTGGTATTAACCTATTAAAACGATATTACTTTATACGTAACATGATTTTAACGTTTCTCTCATCTGCTTTATGTACTAAACCATCATGAGTTAATTTAAGCTTACGCTTTTTAGACTTCTTTGTTAAGATGTGACTTTTAAAGGCGTGCTTTCTTTTAATTTTACCAGTACCTGTAAGCTTAAAACGCTTTTTGGCACTAGATTTTGTTTTCATTTTAGGCATTTTTTTCCTAGGTTTTATAATTTCGCTTATTATTTTTATGCTAAACTCGTTTTAGCACATATGCAATAGTATACACTATTGTCTATTTATTCTTTCTTGGAGCGATAAACATAGTCATACGTTTACCTTCTAATCTTGGCATTTGTTCTACCTTCCCTAATTCTTCCAGATCTTGAGCTAATTTTAATAATAAAATTTGTCCTTGTTCTTTGAAAATTATAGAACGTCCTTTAAAGAATACAAAAGCTTTTAATTTAGCTCCTTCCTTTAAAAACTTTTCGGCATGTTTCTTCTTAAATTCATAATCATGATCATCCGTTTGAGGACCAAATCTTATTTCTTTAATAATAACTTTTGTTGCCTTAGATTTTAAAGCTTTGTCGCGTTTCTTTTGTTCATAAAGAAACTTCTTGTAGTCCATAACTTTACACACAGGTGGTATTGCTTTAGGCGAGATTTCTACAAGATCTAAACCTTGTTCGTCTGCTATTGCTAAAGCTTGCTTTGTTTTATATACACCTACTTCAATATTATCTCCTACTAACCGAATTTCTTCAGCTCTAATTTTAGAGTTAATTCTGTGTTGGTCCTCTTTTATTACTCTAGGCGAGGATGATCTTCTTCTACGTATTGCTATGACTTTTCTATTTAAGTTAAACTTATTATTTTAAAATTGTTTTAATGTCTTATTTACTTCTGTCGCAACAATTTCCGAGAATGCATCTACACTAATCATGCCTAAATCTTCTCCTCCATGTTGTCTAACAGAGATTTTACCTTCTTGCTCTTCATTTTCACCAACAATAATCATATATGGGATTTTCTTCATCTCCGCTTCTCGGATCTTTTTACCCATCGTTTCATTTCTATTGTCTATCAATGCGCGAATTTCGTTATTTTCTAGCAGACTTAAAACTTTTTTCGCGTATTTTTCATATTTCTCACTAATAGATAGTACAATTACTTGGTCTGGCATCAGCCATAGTGGGAAATTACCCGCAGTATGTTCTAATAAAATAGCTATAAAACGTTCCATACTTCCAAAAGGAGCGCGATGTATCATTACCGGTCTGTGTAGCTCGTTATCACTACCTTTGTAGGTTAATTCAAAACGTTCTGGTAAATTGTAATCTACTTGAATGGTTCCTAATTGCCACTGTCTACCAAGCGCATCTTTTACCATAAAGTCTAATTTCGGACCGTAAAAAGCGGCTTCGCCAGTTTCTATAACATAATTTAAACCTTTGTCTATTGCTGCATTTAATATTGCTGCCTCTGCTTTTTCCCAGTTTTCATCGCTTCCAATATACTTCTCAGGAGTTTCAGGGTCTCTTAAAGATACTTGTGCCGTAAAGTTTTCAAATCCTAAAGAACCAAAAACATAAAGAACTAAATCTATTACATCTTTAAACTCTTTGTCTAATTGATCTGGAGTACAAAAGATATGCGCATCATCTTGCGTAAAACCTCGTACGCGAGTTAGACCATGTAATTCACCACTTTGTTCGTACCTATATACTGTACCAAATTCAGCAAAACGTTTTGGTAAATCTTTATAAGACCATTGCATGCTATTGTATATCTCGCAGTGATGCGGACAATTCATTGGTTTTAGTAAAAACTCTTCACCTTCTTTAGGTGTCGTTATTGGTTGAAAACTATCAGCACCATATTTTTCATAGTGTCCAGAAGTTACATATAGTTCTTTCTGACCAATATGTGGCGTGATTACCATTTCATAACCAGCTTTCTTTTGTGCCTTTTTTAAGAAATCTTCTAAACGTTCTCTTAAAGCAGCTCCTTTAGGTAACCATAATGGTAATCCTTGACCTACTTTTTGAGAAAATGTAAAAAGTTCTAATTCTTTCCCCAGTTTTCTATGGTCTCTCTTTTTTGCTTCTTCTAATAATTCTAAATATGCAGTAAGTTCTTTTTGCTTTGGGAATGAAATACCATACACACGTGTAAGTTGTTTGTTCTTTTCATCACCTCTCCAATAAGCACCCGCAACAGAAAGTATTTTAACTGCTTTTATAATTCCAGTGTTTGGTATGTGTCCACCACGACATAAATCCGTAAATGTATCATGATCACAGAAAGTAATAGTACCATCTTCTAGGTTTTCTATTAATTCTGTTTTGTACTCATTACCTTTATATAAAGCTAAAGCTTCTGCTTTAGAAGCATCTCTCATTTTGAACTCATGTTTACCACGAGCTATCTCTATCATTTTGTTTTCAATAGACTTGAAGTCTTTTTCCGAAACAATATGTTCTCCAAAATCTACATCATAATAAAATCCATTATCAATCGCTGGACCTATAGTAAGTTTTATTCCAGGATAAAGACTCTCTAAAGCTTGCGCTAGTACGTGTGCACTAGAATGCCAGAATGCCGTTTTACCTTCATCGTTGTTCCATGTATAAAGAATCAAAGATCCATCGGTGGTTAACGGGGTCGAAGTTTCAAGGGTTGTACCGTTAAAACTAGCCGAAATAACATTTCTAGCCAAACCTTCGCTAATACTTTTAGCTACATCCATAGGAGTAGTGTTTTCTTCAAACGCTTTTATGCTCCCATCAGGCAAAGTAATCTGTATCATTGTGTAATATTAAATGTAAGTGACAAATATAATAGTATAAAAATTCACTCACAATATATATATAGGTATAAATTTAGAATTTATAAATCCCAAGCTATTGAAATGGGTTATATAATAGGAGTAGTGCATCCTTTTTTTGAGTAATAATGAAGGGAGTGCGTTTTGGTTTGTAATTTTCAGGGCGTTCCGTTGGTTAACTAAAGAGTGAACCAACGTCAGGCTATCCGCTATATCTTTTTGTTACCTTATATATAGAGTAGAGAAGTAGTCTATATATAAGGAGTATTATTTTATAAAGTATACGTTTCATTACTGCCAAAAAGGATATCGCTACTATCCTTAACGCAAAAATCAAACTACAGGCATCGAATTCGGAAAAAACTTCAGGCTATAAAAGGTTGAAACTAAAGCCTTAGAACGCTTCAAAAAAAATAATCAAAAAAAAGATTAAAAAAGGTATTGTCAAGAAGAAAAAGGTATCTATATTTGCACCCCGCTACGGAAACAATAATAT
>NZ_JBSHNV010000183.1:0-80000 GCF_053601575.1 Lacinutrix sp. MEBiC02404
TTCTATTTTTTATTTCCTCGAAAATGGAATTAATTTTAAATTAAACACCTTAATATCCATTTACTGATATAAATCATTCTTTTTGTCGAAACATTTTTGCAAACTTACTATCAGTAAACGTAATTACAGAAATAGACAAAAAGTCACCCTATTATTCACAAAAACAGACATTTTGTCTTGCAGATTAAACTGGTAAGATTGTTGCCTTAAACTAATAACAATAGAGAAAATTAAAAGATGTACATCTTATACTAAATTATAAAACACAACATAACTATGAACTTCAACAATTATACAATAAAATCACAAGAAGCCATACAACAAGCACAACAAATTGCGCAAGGTTATGGTCATCAACAAATAGAAAACGAGCACCTTTTTAAAGCTATTTTTGAAGTAGATGAAAACGTTTTACCATTTATATTAAAAAAACTGAATGTTAACGTTGCCATGCTTCAGCAAATATTAGAGAAGGATTTAGAAAGCTTTCCTAAAGTTACAGGTGGAGATATTATATTATCTAGAGAATTAGGAAAAACCTTAAATGAAGCATCTATTATCGCGAAAAAAATGAACGATGATTATGTTTCCATAGAGCATTTAATACTCGCTATTTTTAAATCGAAAAGTAAAATAGCGCAAATATTAAAAGACCAAAGCGTTACAGAAAAAGGCTTACAAGCAGCCATTGATGAATTACGAAAAGGAGATCGAGTAACCTCTCAAAGTCAGGAAGAAACCTACAACTCATTAAATAAATACGCTAAAAATTTAAATCAATTAGCAAGAGATGGAAAACTAGATCCTGTAATTGGTCGTGATGAAGAAATTAGAAGAATCCTTCAAATATTATCCCGTCGAACCAAGAACAATCCAATTTTAGTTGGGGAACCAGGAACTGGAAAAACAGCAATAGCAGAAGGTTTAGCGCATCGAATTGTAGATGGCGATATTCCGGAAAATTTAATAGATAAGCAAATCTTTGCCCTTGATATGGGAGCCTTAATTGCTGGAGCAAAATTTAAAGGGGAATTTGAAGAAAGATTAAAAGCGGTTATAAAAGAAGTAACAGAAAGCGACGGAAACATTGTTCTCTTTATAGACGAAATACACACGCTAGTTGGTGCTGGTGGCGGACAAGGAGCAATGGATGCTGCAAACATTTTAAAACCCGCATTAGCTCGTGGAGAACTGCGTGCCATTGGAGCAACCACTTTAGATGAATACCAAAAATACTTTGAAAAAGACAAAGCTTTAGAGCGTCGTTTTCAAAAAGTAATGGTGAATGAGCCAGATACCGAAAGTGCTATTTCTATTTTAAGAGGAATTAAAGAAAAGTACGAAACACACCATAAAGTGCGTATTAAAGACGAAGCTATTATTGGTGCCGTAGAACTTTCAGAAAGATATATTACCAATCGTTATTTACCAGACAAAGCTATTGACTTAATGGATGAGGCTGCTTCTAAACTACGTATGGAAATAAATTCTAAACCCGAAGAGTTAGATGTTTTAGATCGCAAAATCATGCAATTAGAAATTGAAATTGAAGCGATTAAACGAGAAAAGGACGAAACGAAATTAAAAGCATTACGTGCCGACTTAGCAAATTTAAAAGAAGATCGCAACGAGATTTATGCGCAATGGAAAACCGAAAAAGACGTTGTAGATAACATTCAAACAGCAAAGTCTAATATTGAAGAGTTTAAGCTAGAAGCGGAACGAGCAGAACGTGATGGCGATTATGGTAAAGTAGCTGAAATCCGTTACGGAAAAATTAAAGACGAACAAGAACAATTGGAGAAACTGCAAAAAGAACTGCAAGAAAACCAAAGCGAAAGTTCTTTAATTAAAGAAGAAGTTACCTATGAAGATATCGCAGATGTTGTAGCAAAATGGACAGGTATTCCGGTTACTAAAATGCTGCAAAGTGATCGTGAAAAACTTTTAAAACTAGAAGACGAATTGCACAAACGTGTGGTTGGTCAAGAAGAAGCAATTGTTGCTGTAAGTGATGCTGTGCGTCGTAGCAGAGCTGGTTTACAAAATCCGCAAAAACCTATAGGAACCTTTTTATTCCTTGGTACAACAGGTGTTGGTAAAACAGAATTAGCAAAAGCGTTGGCAGAATATCTTTTTGATGATGAAAGTGCCATGACTAGAATAGATATGAGTGAATACCAAGAACGTCATGCGGTAAGTAGACTTGTTGGTGCACCTCCAGGATATGTTGGTTATGACGAAGGAGGACAACTTACGGAAGCGGTACGAAGAAAACCGTATTCTGTGGTTCTTTTAGATGAAATTGAAAAAGCACATCCAGATACCTTCAATATCTTATTACAAGTATTAGACGAAGGAAGATTAACTGATAATAAAGGTCGTGTTGCCGATTTCAAAAACACCATAATTATTATGACCTCCAATATGGGAAGTCAGATAATTCAAGAGCGTTTTGAAGCTACCAAAGATGTAGATTCAGCAATAGAAGCAGCAAAAGTAGATGTATTAGCTTTACTGAAACAAACGGTAAGACCGGAGTTTTTAAACCGAATAGATGACACGATTATGTTTACCCCTTTAAGCAAAGAAAACATTGTTCAGATTGTTGGTTTACAGTTAAAAGGAATCACTAAAATGATTGCACAACAAGGCATTACTTTTGATGCGACACAAGAAGCTATAAATTATTTAGCAGACAAAGGTTATGATCCAGAGTATGGAGCAAGACCTGTAAAACGAGTAATTCAGAAAGAAGTATTAAACGCTTTAAGTAAAGAAATACTAGGAGGAACAGTAACTACAGATAGTATTATTCTCTTAGATGCTTTTGATGGAGAACTTGTTTTTAGAAACCAAAATAGTTTGGTTGCTGAAGAAGTATAAAATAATATATTCTTTATGGGAAAACACTTTTATATAGAATAAATCACAAAGTATTGTTAACGTAAAATAAGTTAAAAGTTTCTACGTTTTCATAATAAGTTGGTTAGTTAGTTGAAAAACAGCGCGAATCTTTTTAAGACGAGCGCTGCTTTTTTTTATGATTTAACCAGTTGTGTATTTTGATGAAATTCGTCAATTCGAGTGAATTTCACGATTGAAAATGAGTGAAATTTGTATCGAGAATAAGAATTTTAACTAATATTTAGTTCTCGATACAATTTTTCGTACCTCAAAATCACTCGAACTGACGTTTTAAAGATTTTAATTTATAATGCACAACGAGCTAATAGTTATTAGTCTACTACTAAACGCTTAGAATCTATTTTTCTTCCATCTACATACAGTGTATAAAAGTAAACTGCAGATTGTAAATTATTTTTTGTTAATGTAACAGAACCATCACCAAATTGCGTGATAGGAATATCATAAACAACTTGACCTAAAGCAGAAACCACTTGAATATTTGCAGTTTTATATTGCATTGGAATATAATAATCGATAGTTGTATTTACTTGAAACGGATTTGGAATATTTTGGTTTAATCGAATACTCGCGTTCCCATTCAAATCATCAGAAGGACTTTCTATACTTAAAGTTCCATCACAAGCACAAGCTTCAACTGCATCCATTCTAGCTATTAACGCATCAATTTGTGCCTGTTGCGCAGTATTTTCATTTTCTAAATCTGTAATTGCAGCTTGTAAAGGTGTTAAAATTGGTGCTAAATCTACAGCTACGGAAGTTCCATTTTCAATAGCAACCGTTAAAGTGGTATCTGTTAAAGAAGCAGAAGCTAAGTTTTGATTGTCTTCTGAAGGATTTACCCAATTGGTTCCATCAAAATAATAGGTTTTATTTTCATCGGTATCATACACTAACATTCCTGCAACCGCTCCCGCAGTAGCTAAGTCTCCACGACCAACCGTTGTTAAGCGGTTTAATAATAAAGCTTTATCTGTTGCAGCTAAATCTAAAGACGCATTAGCATCTGGCGTAATCGTTGCAATTCCTGCTTGACCAGCAATAAATGTATTACCAGTAATTGCAGCATTACCATTTACCTCTAGTCTTTCTGAAGGAGAAGCATCTCCCAAACTTACATTACCTGTAGCTGCAATATATAGAGAATTTGTTGCTGCTTGTGGTTGTATTCTAAAAGGAAGTAAACTTCCATTCGTAACATCTCTTACAAAAAAATTGGTTTCATTACCTGCAACATCCCAAATTTGAGGAGTCCAGCCATTAGCACCATCTTGTTCTAAACGCATTGTTGGCGAATCTCCATCTGTAACGTGTAATTCTACTGCTGGAGCTGCTGTTCCTAAACCAACATTACCAGCTGTCCCTATATATAATGCATTATTTCCTGCTCCTGCTAAAACGCGAAAAGGATTTGTTCCCGCCGTAGCATCGTCGATTGCAAAATAGTTAAGACCTCCATTAGCAGTATCGTTAATGGAAATTCTCCAGTCATTATCTGGAAAAGTCCCAGTACCAGAAGTATCATCAAAATGAATTCTTAGGTTGTTTTCTTTTAACCTAAAGGTATCAAAACCAAAGCTTTCTGCTGAAGTAACATCAAAACCAATTGCTAAACTTCCTTGAACAACTAAATCTTCGGCAATCACTTGTACACTGGTATCTACAGGAGCAAAACTACTACCTGGGTCGTCTTGTTGTGCAAATAAATTTGGGCTAAGCGCAATGCATAGCATCAAAAAATAAGTGTTTTGTTTTTTCATAATATAATTAAATTAATTATTAGCACTCGAAAGGTATATTAATTTAATAGAGGAGAAAATAATTGCTTATTGTATTTTATAAAAAACAGGGGTTTCTACGTGGTTTTAAACTTTATTTATTAAAATAATCTTTCCATAAAATATCCTGTTTAGCGAAGTTTTAGCGCAAATCTGCACCTCTCGTTTTTTAGAAACAAACTCCTCTTTCTTCCGATTTTCTATGGAAAACCAAAATTCATTCTCCTCTTAAACGTAAGAGGAGAGCTAAACACAGTTCTAAAATCTCAAAACATTAAAAAGTCAAAACGTATAATTATCATGTAATCCAAACCATAATTAGAACCTGCTCCTCTCTTTAGCTAAAGAGAGGTGGATTTATTAAAAATAAATTCGGAGCGTTTGACCTAAAACGCGAAGCAGTTTTTATCAAGACACATGCTTTATACTATTTAAAACAAACTCTCCTTTCTTCCGATTTTCTATGGAAAACCAAAATTCATTCTCCTCTTAAACGTAAGAGGAGAGCTTCTTTCTATTCTAAAACCTCATAATATTTAAAAAACCAAAACGTATAACTATCATGTAATCCAAATTACAGTTAGTACCCGCTCCTCTCTTTAGCTAAAGAGAGGTGGATTTTATGTAAAGGAAATCCGGAGAGTTTGACATAAAATGCGAAGCTATTTTTATCAAGACACATGCTTTATACTATTTAAAAACAAACTCCTCTTTCTTCCGATTTTCTATGGAAAACCAAAATTCATTCTCCTCTTAAACGTAAGAGGAGAGCTAATTACATTTCTAAAATCTCAAAACATTAAAAAGTCAAAACGTATAATTATCATGTAATCCAAACCATAATTAGAACCTGCTCCTCTCTTTAGTTAAAGAGAGGTGGATTTATTAAAAATAAATTCGGAGCGTTTGACCTAAAATGCGAAGCTGTTTTTATCAAGATACATGCTTTATACTATTTAAAAACAAACTCCTCTTTCTTCCGATTTTCTATGGAAAACCAAAATTCATTCTCCTCTTAAACGTAAGAGGAGAGCTAATTACATTTCTAAAATCTCGAAACATTAAAAAGTCAAAACGTATAATTATCATGTAATCCAAATCACAGTTAGAACCTGCTCCTCTCTTTAGTTAAAGAGAGGTGGATTTATTAAAAATAAATTAGGAGCGTTTGACCTAAAACGCGAAGCAGTTTTAAGAAATAGAAACTTTATAATCGCAATGCTTTTTTAGATTTCTCTAATTGTTCTTGAAACAAAGTAGCATCCACTTCTTTCTTCCACATAGGAACAATTTTATGCAATAATTCTTTTCCTTCGGAAGTATTTAAAATTTCAGGAAAAGCTTTTTCTAAAACTTCTAACATTACAGATGTTGCAGTCGATGCTCCAGGAGATGCTCCTAATAAACAAGTAATACTTCCGTCCTTACTACTTACTACTTCTGTTCCAAATTGTAAAACACCGCCTTCAAATACATCCTTTTTAATTATTTGAACACGTTGACCTGCCACTAGAATTTCCCAATCTTCACTTTTAGCATCCTTAACAAATTTTCGTAATTCTTCCATTCTATCTTCATGGGAAGAAGTTACTTGTTCGATTAAATATTTCGTTAAAGGTAAATTATGCCAGAATGCGCCCAATAAAGGTGAAATATTATCCAATTGCACCGATTTAAATAGATCTAGATTAGAACCTTCTTTTAAAAACTTCGGACTAAACCCAGCAAAAGGTCCAAAAAGCAACTCGCGTTTACCATCAATATATCTAGTATCTAAATGCGGCGTAGACATTGGCGGATCGCCAATTCCTGCTTTACTATATACTTTTGCGTTATGCTGTTTTATAATTTCTTCATTTTTACAAACCAACCATTCGCCACTTATTGGAAAACCGCCATAGCCTTCCTTTTCATCGATTTCTACTTTTTGTAATAATAGCAAACTTCCTCCTCCCGCTCCAATAAATACATGCTTCGATTCTAGGTTATGTTTTTCATGGGTCACTAGATTTTTCATTTCTACGGTCCAATCAATATCTGCGCTAGGATCAACATCTTGCACTTCCATATTACAATGTACAGGTGTATTATATTTCGTTTCTAGAATTTTAAAAAGTGCTTTTGTAAGTGCGCCATAATTCACTTCTGTTCCTCGATCTATTCGAGAAGCAGCCATGATTTCGTCTTCTTTCCTATTATGCATTATTAAAGGAAACCAATCGGCCATTTTACTTTTTTCTCTAGTAAAATCAATAGTATTAAACATAAAATGATCTTTCATGGTATGAAAACGCTTCTCTAAATAATCCGCATTTTCTTTTCCTAAAACCCAACTATGATGTGGTACAGAAGTAATAAACGCTTCGGGATTTTCTAGTAATCCCTCTTCGACTAGATAACTCCAAAATTGTTTAGAAAACTCAAACTGTTCACAGATTTTTATCGCTTTTTCAATAAGGACAGAACCCTCTTCATTTTCGGGACAATAATTCAACTCACAAAGTGCCGAATGTCCTGTTCCTGCATTATTCCATGCTGCAGAACTCTCTTGCGCCACGGCATCTAATCGTTCTACAATTAAAACTTTTAAATCTGGTTTTAATATTTTTGAAATAAGCGCTAATGTTGCGCTCATAATTCCTCCTCCAACACAAATTAAATCGTATTCTTTAACGGCATTTATATCTTGCATAATTATATACTATCATTTAGGCTTAAATATATGCAAGTCCTTTCATATAAATAATTTTTAAACAAAAAAAAGGCCGCATATAGCGACCTTTTATAAGAAATCATGAATATTAAAATAATCTATAACCAATACCAACACCTGCCATAAAAGGATTAATGTCTACATCAGCACCAACTGTAGCGCCTAATGCGGTAGTAGCATTTACAGTTACATCTGTGTTTAATAATAAGTACTTAGCATCTAAATTAATAAACCATTTGTCGGTAATATCGAAATCAAATCCTAATTGAAAAGCAAAACCAAAAGCGTTATCATATTCCACTTTATCTGCTACAGGACCAGAATTTTCATCATAAAACAAAGTGTAATTCACTCCTGCTCCTACATAAGGATGCACCATATCGCCATTAAAATGGTATTGTAATGTCAACGTTGGAGGTAATAATCTAACATCGCCTAACGGAATATCTCCTGCCGCAGTAGATATCGCTTTCACATCATGTTGGGTTGTTGCTAAAATTAATTCTGCTGCTATGTTTTTAGTAAAAAAATAAGTTAAATCTAATTCTGGAACGTAATCGTTTGTAATAGTTACATCTCCACCAATAGCTTCTATATTTGCAGATTCATTTGGAACAACTGCTAAAGCTCTCACTCGGAGTTGAAATTTTGTAAAACCTGTATCTTCTATTGAAATATTCTCTTGTGCGTTCGTTGAAATAAAAGCGAAACTTGCAATTAAGGCGGTTATAAATAATTTTCTCATAATAATTGGGTTTAAATTTTAAACAAAATTAATTATGTAAAACGCCCTAAAAGCTGACAAAAGTCATAGTTTGAAACCTTATTTTTTAATCCAATTTTTTAGATAAAAATTCGTAAAAACAGCCTCCGTTTTAAAAAAAATAAAGTAATTTTAATGACTATTCTAAGCTAAAATGAAATTAAACAAATACATCGATCACACGCTTTTAAAAGCAACAGCAACCAAAGAAGACATTATACAAATTTGTAAAGAAGCTATAGCACATAATTTCTTTTCGGTATGTGTAAATTCATGCTATATCCCTTTAGTTAAAGAGCAATTAAAAAACTCGGATGTAAAAGCATGCAGCGTTATTGGTTTTCCTTTAGGTGCCATGAGTACCAATGCAAAAGTAGAAGAAACCAAACAAGCTTTAAAAGATGGAGCAGATGAAATTGACATGGTTATCAATATCGGACTTCTAAAAAGCTTAGATTTTGATGCCGTTTCTAAAGATATAGAAGCTGTAAAAAAAGTAATGCCTAATCACACTTTGAAAGTGATATTAGAAACTTGTTATTTAGAAGCGTCAGAAATCCTAAAAGCCAGTGCACTTGCGATACATTCTGGTGCAGATTTTATAAAAACTTCTACAGGATTTGGAACTGGAGGCGCAACGATTAAAGATGTAAAACTAATGCAATCTGTTATTGCAAATGGCAACACTAAGATAAAAGCTTCCGGCGGAATTAGAGATACTAAAACGGCTTTAGAGTATATTGATCTTGGTGTGAATAGAATAGGAACTTCTAACGGAATTGCGATTGTAACAGGAATGTCTTCCGAAGAAAACAACTACTAATCATAAGCGTAAGAACTATTTCAACTTTAAATACTTTTTAGTACACGTACAACTTTTAAACAAAAAAAATGAGCATACATATTGGAGCCAAGAAAGGCGATATTGCAGAAACTATTTTATTACCAGGAGATCCTTTACGCGCAAAATGGATTGCCGAAACTTTTTTTGAAAACCCAGTTTGTTTTAACGAAGTAAGAGGTATGTTGGGCTATACTGGAACTTATGAAGGGAAACGCGTTTCGGTAATGGGAACCGGAATGGGAGTTCCTAGTATTTCTATTTATGCCCATGAACTGATTACGCAGTTTGGTGTTAAAAACTTGATTCGTGTTGGTAGTTCTGGTTCATACCAAGAACATATTAAAATAAGAGATGTGGTTTTCGCAATGGCTGCTTCTTCTAATTCTGGAGTAAACGAGTTACGTTTTGGAGGTGCGGACTACGCTCCTACTGCGAGTTTTGAACTTTTTCAAAAAGCGGTAGATGCTGCAAAAGCAAAAAAAATTGCCATTAAAGCTGGAAACGTTTTTACTAGTGACGAGTTTTATGCAGATGATTTTGAATCCTACAAAAAGTGGAGCAAATTTGGTGTGCTTTGTGTAGAAATGGAAACTGCAGGCTTATATACGGTTGCAGCAAAACATAATGTAAATGCACTTACTATTCTTACTATTTCTGATTCTTTAGTAACAGGTGAAACCACTACTAGTAAAGAAAGAGAAACTACTTTTAAAGATATGATAGAGATTGCTTTAGATTTAGCTTAAGCATTCGTTGTTATTACCGTAAAAAGGAACTCTATTTTACGGTAATTTCTTTCAATTCTATTTTAGAAAGCAATTTAAGTGTATCGTTTTCAAAAGCCTTGTCTGTATCCAAAAGATTAAGGCTTTCGTCTGCTGGTTTAAAATTATTATAATCTACAAAACGCAATCCATTTATAGTTCGCACATTATACGCTTCGCGGAAACGAATGCCAACACCAGAATCTTCTTGATACGAATACGCTAAATAATCTACCGTGAAAGTTTTAGTGTTTATCCAATATAAAAACTCATCTTCAAAATCTTCTCCGCCACCTTCTTGTTTAAAAGTCACTTTAATTTTATGATATTTTTTTCCTTTAATAAAAACCTCTCCTAAATCTTCTTTAATTACCGCAGCATCGTTTAAGCCGTAAGGTAGTAAAGCAAAATAATGCACAGAGTTTACAGATGCTGCATATTTTACAGCCATGGTATCGGCAACTACCATCTCTTTATTGTTGATAAATCTTTTAAAACCCTTATTATTTAATACATCACGAGTTACCTGCGTAGAATCTTTGAACTCGCGTTCATATTGATATATATCCTTTTTACGAATGGCAGTATACTGCTTATCTCTAAAATTAAATACTATTTCTGCGTCTCCATATTTTTGGCCACCAGCGACTTCTATTGCTTTCTCAATAATAGTATTTGCTGTTTCGACTTTTTCGGTTTTACAAGCTATAAATAGGACACAAACCACAATTAGGTATTTTAAATTTTGCATGAAATATAAGTTTCTTTAGATTGTCGCGAAATTAATCAATTAATAACATTTTAGTACTTAATTAAATTATGTAATTTTGGCGTACATGCAAAACAAAGTAAACATAAAAAACAAAAAGGCAAGATTCGAATACGAGATACTCGATAAGTATACCGCTGGAATTGTTTTAACTGGTACCGAAATAAAATCTATTAGAGATAGTAAAGCTTCTATTACAGAAAGTTTTTGCGAATTTAATGAGAAAGGAGAGCTGTTTGTTATCAACATGACCATTCAAGAATATGTTTATGGTAACTACTATAATCATGCGCCAAAAGCAGAACGCAAACTTTTATTAAATAAACGCGAGCTTAAAAAGTTAGAAAAAGACGTGAATACAAAAGGTTTAACGATTGTTCCGTTACGTTTATTTTTAAATGAAAGAGGTTTAGCCAAGCTAGTTGTTGCTTTAGCAAAAGGGAAGAAACTGTACGATAAGAGAGAGACGATGAAAGACAGTGATAATAAACGGGACTTAGCCAGAATCAAGAAAAGTTTTAATAATTAACTGCTTTTAATTATTAAAACTTTTCTTCTGAATTAGTTCCTTTAAACATAAAAACAAATTTCTGAATCTCATTTGGAAACCTATATTGTTTTTGTGTTCATATTGCTTCGTTTTCTAAAACTATAGAAAAGATTAGTTCTTATCTTCTAATAAGGGCACAAAACGAAACTCGCCAAATTCGTGTTTTTCAAATTCTTTTTCTCCATTTCTAATAAATAAAGTCATGGTTTGCACGTCATCTCCAACAGGAATTACTAATCGGCCGCCAACTGCCAACTGACTTAATAATGGTTTTGGGACAAATGGAGCACCAGCAGTCACAATAATACTTGCGAAAGGAGCTTCTTCTTTCAACCCTTTATAACCATCTCCAAAAATGAGTTTCTTTGCGCGATAGCCTAACTTAGGCAAAAACTTACTTGTCTTTTTAAAAAGCTCTTGTTGTCTTTCAATACTATACACTTTTGCGCCTAATTCGCACAAAACAGCAGTTTGATAACCACTTCCTGTACCTATTTCTAAAACTTTATCGGTGGGTTTTATTTGTAATAATTCCGATTGAAAAGCAACCGTATAAGGTTGTGATATCGTTTGGTCTGCACCAATAGGAAACGCTTTATCCTGGTATGCATGGTCCAAAAAACTAGAATCCATAAACAAATGTCTCGGTATTTTTCTAATAGCAGCTAGCACCTGTTTATCCTGTATTCCCTTAGCAACTAGAACATCTACTAGTTTTTGTCTTAATCCTTGATGTTTAAATGTATCTTTCAAAAAGTGAGTTAGTTTAGAATGCTAAAATTAAACAAACATTTTAAAGACCATGAATAAAAGAGCAAAAAAAAACATCAAATTATAACAACTTGATGCTTTGTCTTTTATTATAAAGAAGTTTAATTGGAAACAATTATCTTATAAGTGGTAACATCTTCTTTACCAACTAAAGCAACCATTTCTTTCGCTTTTTCAAGAGATGTAGAATAACCCGTTGCTGTACCATAATTACTTTCTACTTCCCATAAATACATATCTTTTTTATAGTTGTTTTTAAATGTCTCTAATTTCGTTTTTAAGTCGTTCGCTTGTAAAGTTTGTGTCCCGTTGCTTGCAGAAATAGTTGTTGTAATAAAAAATACTGCGCTTAATGTTATCATTAATTTTTTCATGATTCTATAAATTTTAAGTTAAACAATGTGTGCTCTTATAAGTCGTACACTATATCTACGAACTAAACTTTAACAATAGATTTCGCACAAATCACAAATTTCCGTTAAAGGGTAGTTAAGGATTTCTTAAAATGAATTCCTTTAAAAAGATTGCCAAGAATTAACAATTAAAAAATTAAAAATCTTATTTTTGTTAAAAACGTAAAAGAATGCTAAAAGCTGGAGTTCTTGGTGCTGGTCACCTTGGGAAAATTCATTTAAGACTACTTCATCAATCTGATAAATATAATCTTGTAGGTTTCTATGATGCCGATGAAGAAAACGCAAAAAAAGTAGCTGCCGAATTTGGGTACACTTATTTCAATTCTATTGACAAGCTTATTGAAGCTGTAGATGTTGTAGATATTGTAACTCCTACGCTTTCTCATTACGATTGTGCTAGAAAAGCGATTGCAAAAGGCAAACATATTTTTATTGAAAAACCAATAACCAATACGGTGGAAGAAGCCGAAACACTAAGAACCTTAGTTGCTGAATATGGTGTAAAAGGACAAGTTGGCCATGTAGAACGCTTTAATCCTGCTTTTATAGCGGTTAAAGATATGCTGGACAAACCAATGTTTATAGAAACACATCGTTTAGCCGAATTTAATCCTCGTGGTACAGATGTTCCTGTAGTTTTAGATTTAATGATTCACGATATAGACATTATTTTAAGTGTTGTAAAATCTAAAGTAAAACACGTTAGCGCAAGTGGTGTCTCGGTAATTAGTGACACTCCAGATATTGCAAATGCCAGAATAGAATTTGTAAACGGCTGCGTGGCAAACTTAACTGCGAGTAGAATTTCTTTGAAAAACATGCGTAAAACGCGTTTCTTTCAACGGGATGCTTATGTTTCTGTAGACTTTTTAGAAAAGAAATGTGAAGTAGTTAAAATGAAAGATGCTCCAAAAGAACCTGGAGATTTCGATATGATTTTACAAAACGCAGAAGGCATTAAAAAGCAAATCTATTTTGATAATCCGCAAGTAGATGGTAACAATGCTATTCTGGACGAATTAGAATCTTTTGCAGATGCCATAAATAACAACACAAAACCAATTGTAACCTTACATGATGGTACAGAAGCTTTACGTGTTGCAACGATGATAATTGATCAGTTTTAGAAATCCCAATCGTACTTTTTCCCTAAGGGAAAGACACGCAATTGGAAGAACTATTCATCAATACATAACAGTTTCCTTTCCTTTTCATGAAAAGACAGTAAAATGGTAAAATATACAAATAACGGTTTCCTTTCCTTTGGAAAGGATTAAGGATAGGAAAAACATTAACAAGATTCCCATTTTCATGGGAACAAAAAAATATATTTTTTTTATGAAAAACGTAGCAGTAATTGGCGCTGGAACCATGGGAAATGGTATTGCGCATACATTCGCACAATCGGGATTTAACGTACAACTGATAGATATTAGCGAAGCCTCTCTTGAAAAAGGGATACAAACCATTTCTAAAAACCTAGATAGAATGGTTGCTAAAGAAAGAATTACAGAAGCAGATAAAGCAAAAACTTTAGGAAATATCACCACCTTTACGAGCATTCCTGAAGGTGTAAAAAATGTTGGACTTGTAGTAGAAGCAGCAACAGAAAATGTAGATTTAAAACTTAAAATTTTTAAGCAGTTAGACGACGCTTGCGCGGAAGACACCATCTTAGCATCCAACACTTCTTCTATTTCCATCACACAAATTGCTGCGGTTACTAATCGTCCCGATAAAGTAATTGGTATGCACTTTATGAATCCGGTACCAATTATGAAGTTGGTAGAGATTATTAGAGGTTATAATACCAGTAACGAAGTTACCAATACCATTATGGAACTTTCCAGAAAACTAGGTAAGACACCAACAGAGGTGAATGATTATCCTGGTTTTGTTGCTAACCGAATTTTAATGCCAATGCTTAATGAAGCTATCGAAACGCTATACAATGGCGTTGCCGGAGTGGAAGAGATTGATACGGTTATGAAATTAGGAATGGCGCACCCAATGGGCCCCTTACAATTAGCAGATTTTATTGGACTAGACATTTGTCTTTCCATTTTGAATGTGATGTATGACGGGTTCAAAAATCCGAAATACGCTCCTTGTCCGTTATTAGTAAATATGGTAAGAGCAGGGAAATTAGGAGTGAAATCTGGTGAAGGTTTTTATGATTATTCCGAGAGTAGAAAAGCGGAGCATGTAGCGAAGCAGTTTTTGAAATAGAATGTGTTCAGTGTTCAGTGTTCAGTGTTCAGTGTTCAGTGTTCAGTGTTCAGTGTTCAGTGTTCAGTGTTCAGTGTTCAGTAAGTTTCCAAACTAGAAATGAGTTCAAAAATAAAAGATGTTAAGGTTTCAAGATTTATTAGCTTATAAAAAAGGATTCGATTTAGCAATGAAAATTTTCAACATTTCTAAATCTTTCCCAAAAGAAGAAACGTATTCTTTAACAGATCAAATTAGACGATCTTCAAGAAGTGTATGTGCTAATCTAGCGGAAGCTTATAGAAAAAGATTATATCTAAAACATTTTATTAGTAAATTAACGGATAGTGATGCAGAAAACTCTGAAACTCAAACTTGGCTAGAATTCTCGTTAGCTTGTGAATACATCAATCAAGAAACTTTTAATGAATTGACAGCGAAAAGCATTGAAGTGGGCAAACTAATTAACTATATGATTCAAAATCCAAGTAAATTTGGTTCAAAATAACAAAGTTCTGTTCACTATTTACTGTACACTGAACATGGATTACTGAGTACTGAATACTTTATATAATACATGGCTAAAATAATTCCTTTTAAAGCAGTAAGACCAACGCGGGATAAAGTAAGTTTGGTAGCATCACGCTCGTACCAAACTTACACGCAAGCAGAACGTGAAGCACGATTAGATTATAATCCGTTTTCCTTTCTACATATTGTAAATCCCGGCTATAAATATGCGCATGAAATTACGGGAGAAGAACGCTATACGTTAGTAAAAAATCGTTATTCTGAATTTAAAGAGGATAACATTTTTGTGCAAGACGAAAAAGCATCCTTTTATATTTATAAAATTGTAGATCGCGAACAGCAAGTTTTTCATGGTATTATTGCTGCTGCGAGTGCGGAAGATTATGAAAAAGACATCATCAAAAAACACGAAGACACTTTAGAGTTTCGGGAGACTATTTTTAAAGACTATCTAAAAACAGTTGGCTTTAATGCAGAACCAGTACTACTCACCTACCCAGATAATAAAACAATTGCTTCCATTTTAAAAAATACCGAAAAGAAACGCGCTGAATACGAATTCACCACAACCTACAGAGATACACATTATTTGTGGAAAGTGGAAGACGAAGCCATAATTGAAACCATCTCTCAAGAGTTTAAAAAAATGGAGACCATTTATATTGCAGATGGTCATCATCGTTGTTCCTCTTCCTATTTATTAAGTAAAGATTTAAAAGAAAATAACACAAAGCATAACGGAACGGAGCCTTATAATTTTTTTATGAGCTTTTTAATTCCGGAATCGGAATTACGGATTCATGAATTCAACCGGTTAATTAAAGATTTAAATGGTTTAACTAAAGAAACTTTTCTAATTAAATTAGATACGGCTTTCCGAATTGAAAAAAGAGGAATAATTCCATACAAGCCAAGTAAAAAACATCATTTCAGCATGTATTTAGATGGCGATTTTTACTCTTTATATTTACGCAAAACGAATTACAATTTCAATAACTCACTTGATGCATTAGATGCACAGTTGTTGTATAAAACCATTTTACAACCTATTTTAGGTATTGATGATTTAAGAAATGATAGTCGCATAAAGTATCTAAATGGAAAGACAGATATTATCAATTTAAAAAGCAGTATCGATAGTGGTGCATTTGCTGTTGGTTTTGGTATGGTTCCTGTTACTATAAATGAAATGAAAAAAATTGCAGACGAGGGTTTAAAAATGCCACCAAAAAGCACGTATATTGAACCGAAACTGAGAAGTGGCGTAACTATTTATGAGTTTTAGTTTAAGTCAAAAGGTTAAAAAAATCAGGCATTCGTTGTCATTGCGAGTGCAATTGAGTAATCTATTTAAAAGGAAAAAATACAGATGAGCATAACAAAAAATCTACAAGACATACAATCACAACTCCCAGAAAACGTAACCCTTGTTGCGGTTTCTAAAACCAAACCTGTAAGCGACATAATGCAAGCATACGAAGCTGGACAGCGCATTTTTGGCGAAAACAAGATTCAGGATATGGTAGATAAGTTTGATGCAATGCCAAAAGATATTGCTTGGCATATGATTGGTCACGTGCAACGTAATAAAGTGAAATACATGGCGCATTTTGTAAGCCTAATTCACGGTGTTGAGAATTTTAAAACGCTAAAAGAAATAAACAAGCAAGCAGCAAAACACGATAGAAATATAGACTGCTTGTTACAAATAAAAATAGCTTCCGAAGATTCTAAATTTGGAATGACTGCCGATGAAGCTTCCGAAATATTACAATCTTCAGCATTTTCAGAATTAAAAAACGTTACCGTTGTTGGAGTCATGGGAATGGCTACTTTTACCGAAGACCAAGAACAAATTAAAAAAGAATTTAGTACGCTAAAAACAACGTTCGATAACTTAAAAGAAATAAACACAGAGCTCACCACCATTTCCATGGGAATGAGCGGTGATTTTAAGTTAGCAATAGATTGCGGGAGCACCATGGTTCGCGTTGGAAGTAGTATCTTTGGCAATAGAAATTATAATAATTAAGTAAACACTGCAAGTTTACACTCAAAAGTAAAACACATAGCACTTATTTGTACACAATAGTAGACATAGAAACCACCGGAGGAAAGTATAATGAAGAAGGAATTACAGAAATTGCTATCTACAAATACGACGGTCACGAAGTAGTAGACCAATTTATAAGTTTAGTAAATCCAGAACGAGAAATACAACCTTTTGTAGTTAATCTAACAGGAATAAACAGCAATATGCTGCGCAACGCTCCAAAATTTTACGAGGTAGCAAAACGAATAGTAGAAATTACAGAAGACACCATTCTTGTAGCACATAATGCAAAATTTGATTACCGAATTTTACGTACAGAGTTTAGACGCTTAGGCTTCGAATTTAAACGAAAAACCTTATGTACTGTAGAGCTTTCTAAAGACCTTATTCCAGATCAGCCTTCCTACAGTTTAGGAAAACTTACTAGAGCATTAGGAATCCCTATAGCCGACAGACATCGCGCTTCTGGAGATGCCTTTGCCACCGTGAAGCTATTTAAAATGTTATTGGATAAAGATTTGAAGAAAAATATCATTCAAGAATCGATAAGACAAGAACCAAAAAACCAGGTAGAATCCAGGCTTTTAAATATTATAGATAGTTTACCTTCTATCACTGGCGTTTATTTTATGCATAAAGCAGATGGCGAAATTATTTATATTGGTAAAAGTAAAAATATAAGAAAACGTGTTAATCAGCATTTTACAGGCACCACGCATAAAGCTAAAAAAATACAACTACAAGTTGCAACGGTAACGTATGAAGCTTGCGGTAGTGAACTAGTTGCTTTACTAAAAGAAAGCGAAGCCATAAAACAAAATAAACCTATTTTCAACAGAGCATTAAGAAAAACGGTTTTTACGCACGCGCTTTATAGTTTTGTAGATGAAAAAGGTTACATCAATTTAACTATTGATAAAGTGGATGGCAGAAAAAGACCAATAACGACATTTAGCAATAGACAAAGCGCCAAAAACTTTATGTTTAGTAGAACGGAAGAATATAACCTTTGTCAGAAACTTACCGGTTTATACGAAACAAAAACAAGTTGTTTTAATTACAGCGTAAAAAGCTGCGACGGTGCTTGTGTGCAAGAAGAAGATCCAGAAACATACAACAAACGTGTGCAACAACTTATAGATAAAAACGCTTTTACCAACGAAAACATTGTCATCATAGATAGAGGCCGCGAAGTAGATGAACGCGCAGCCATACTAATACAAAATGGTGTTTTTAAAGGTATTGGTTTTTATAGTTTAAACTATCAAATAAACAATATCGATGTGTTAGAATCTGTAATTACTCCGATGGAAAATAATAGAGATACACAACATATTATTAAAAGTTATTTAAGACGAAATAAAAGACTGAAAGTTTTAACTTTAGATTAGAATGAAAAAAATTTATCTGCTATTATTCTTTATTAGTACTGCTAGTATTTTTAGTCAATCCCATTCGTTTAATTCCAAAGATTACACAGTTACAAGAAGCGACATAGAAACCAATACCTTTGAAAAAGATTCTACAGCAAATGCGTTAGTTCTTTATGAGTTTGGTAAAAGCTATATTGATGAAAATTCGTTTCTGCTAAAACACGAATTCAAACAAAAATTAAAAATCTTAAATAGAAAAGGATTTAACCAAGCTACCTTAACGGTTTATCTTTATAATTCGGATACGAAAAAAGAAAAAATAACGAAACTTTTCGCAACGTCTCATAGTCTTATAAATGGCAAAGTAGTAACAACAAAGCTTAAAGAAAATGAGATTTATACCGAAAAATATAACGACAACTACACCCTCGTAAAATTCACACTTCCTAATGTTAAAGAAGGCACAGTAATCACCTATAGTTACACCTTAACTTTGCCTTTTATTTATAAATATCAAAATTGGGCGTTTCAGAGTGATATTCCAAAATTATATAGCGAATATAATACGAGTATTCCTGCAAATTATGAGTATCACATCAAGTTAGTTGGCTCCATTCCGTTAACTAAAAACGAATCGACTATAACAAGAGATTGTCTAGAAGCTGGTCGCGGCGGATCTTCAGATTGTACCGAATCCATCTATATCATGAAAGATGTTCCTGCTTTTATTGAAGAAGACTACATGACCACTAAAGACAATTATTTGTCAAGAATAGAATATGAATTAAAACTAGTTCAAGGCTTTGATGGTGTTGTAGATAATATTACCAAAACATGGAAAACTACAGATAGTGAAATTAAAGGAAATAAAAATATAGGAAAACAATTAAATAAAAATATAAATAAAGAAGACCTATTAAATGCTGCTA
This sequence comes from Lacinutrix sp. MEBiC02404, assembly GCF_053601575.1. NCBI lineage: Bacteria > Pseudomonadati > Bacteroidota > Flavobacteriia > Flavobacteriales > Flavobacteriaceae > Lacinutrix > Lacinutrix sp. MEBiC02404. The sequence continues at coordinate 19,391 of NZ_JBSHNV010000183.1, forward strand.
TTTTAAATGAAACAGATCCTTTAAAAAAAGCAGAATTAATATATAAACATATTCAAAACAACTATACTTGGAATAACACTTACAGCATTTTTAGTGATGTTTCGGTAAAAGAAGTCATAGAAAAGAAATCTGGTAATGTTTCCGGAATTAATATCTTATTACATAATTTACTAAAAGCATGCGATATAGATGTAAAACCAATACTTCTTTCAACAAGAAACAATGGTTTACCAACGACTATTTATCCTGTGATTTCCGATTTTAATTATCTAATTGTTCAAGCAACCATTAATAATAAAACCTATTTACTAGATGCAACCAACAAGTATTTATACTTTGGGCAAGTTCCGTTTAGATGCTTAAATCAATACGGAAGACTTTTAGATTTTAAAAATAAAAGTGAATGGGTAAATATCGAGGCAGCAAACACTTCTAATACCAGTTACCGCGTAAACTTGAGTCTAGATAAAGAATTAAATATAACTGGAGAAGTTGATTTTGTTACCAGAGGATATCATGGATTATCCAGAAAGGAATCCTATTTTGAAAATCCCAGCCAACATGAAAAGAATTTAGCAAATAAATACGAAAACATTACATTTTCGGAATATCAAGCAGAAACAACAGAAATAAACAGTTTAGATTTTAAAGAAAATTTTAAAATTAATTACGAAGTAGAAAAAATTGGAGACCATATTTATCTAGATCCTTTTATCTTTAAATTCTTTGAAGAAAACCCTTTTAAACTTCAAGAAAGATCCTATCCTATCGATTTTGGTTATAAAGATGCCTATGTGTATTCCTACAAAATAAAAGTTGATGATGCCTTCGAAATTGTAGAATCACCTAAAGAGGTTATGCTTCAATTACCAGAAAACGCAGGCAGATTGATATTTAATACTACGGTTAAAAATAATGAAATTATAATGTATTTTAAGCTTAATTTCAATAAAGCCATATATGTAAACGAGTTTTACCCGTATTTAAAAGAAATAATGAGTACCGTTGTTAACCTACAAAACAACGCTACCATTGTTTTAAAAAGAAACTAACAAACTTTTTCACTACTTTTGACACTATGACTACTTATAAAGTAAATAAATGGCGGCTTAAACTTCAAGAAATTATCTATGAAGCAGATACGCCTGCTGGTAAATTATTTGATGTAGTCTTACTAATTACCATTATTGCTAGTATTATACTTGTAATGCTAGAAAGCGTAAGAAGTATTGATATAAAATATCATAACCTTCTAAATATTTCAGAATGGGTTATCACTATCCTTTTTTCATTAGAATATGTCGCTAGAATTATTACCGTAAAAAAGCCACTAAAATATATTACTAGCTTTTATGGTGTCATCGATTTACTTTCTACCATCCCAAAATATTTATCCTTAATATTTGGTGGTGTGCATGCACTTGCCGCTTTACGTGCCTTACGTTTATTACGTGTTTTTAGAATTTTAAAACTCGCTCGTTATTTAGGAGCCTCTAATAATCTACTAACCGCAATAAAAGCAAGTCGTGTAAAAATTTCGGTTTTCCTTTTTGCTGTAGTGATTATATCTATTATTTTAGGAACCATTATGTACATGATAGAAGGTGAAGAAAATGGTTTTACTAATATCCCTAAAAGCGTCTATTGGTGTATTGTAACCCTTACAACGGTTGGCTATGGTGATATTGCACCACAAACGCCAATTGGTCAATTTATAGCATCTATTGTTATGATTTTAGGGTATGGTATTATTGCGGTTCCAACTGGAATTGTAACTTCAGAGCTAACTAAAACGATGGGACCAGATAAAAAAGTACATACCAATACACAAGCTTGTCCTAGTTGTAGTAAAGAAGGGCACAAAGACAATGCGGAGTTTTGCTATTCTTGCGGACATCAATTACATATTTAATTTTTGGGCGTTTACTACTACGCAAAAGCTTCGTAGCACCAGGCTTTCCGTTATATCTTTTTTGTCTTAGAACTTATTTAAGTGATGATTGGTCTTTCTATTTAGATCTATTGCTACCGCAGCAACCTTCCTCTAAACAAAAAAGGATGCCACTTCAATCCTTAACGCTTTTGTTTATTACGAATAACAAGTATCTTTACATCAAATCCATAAATTATCAAACCAACAACTTCACATAAAACATTAATTTCTATTGTAGGTCCAACTGCTATTGGTAAAACAAACCTCAGCATTACACTTGCAAAACATTTTAATACCGAAATTATTTCCGCAGATTCCAGACAGTTTTTTAGAGAAATGCAAATTGGTACTGCTGCTCCTACGCGATTAGAATTAGCCGAAGCTACCCATCATTTTATTCACCATAAATCTATTCTCGAACCATACAGCGTTGGTACTTTTGAAAAAGATGCTTTACAAAAATTAGAAGATCTATTTAAAAATCATGATATCGTTATTATGGTTGGTGGTTCTGGTTTGTATGTAGATGCGGTTACCAAAGGATTAGATCATTTTCCGGAAGTAGATAAAAGCATCCGAGAAAACCTAAATACCCAATTAGAAAAAGAAGGTTTAGTACCACTTCAAGAACAGCTTAAAACCTTAGATAAAATTACGTATAACACTATTGCTCTAGATAATCCACAACGTGTAATTCGCGCTTTAGAAGTTTGTATTGGTACTCAAAAACCGTATTCCTCTTTCTTAAATAAAGAAAAAAATAATAGACCTTTTAAAACCATTACAATAGGTTTAACAGCAGAGCGCGAAATTATTTACAACAGAATAAATAAACGTGTAGATATCATGCTTGAAGAAGGATTGCTAGACGAAGTAAACAAACTCACACCACACAAAAACTTAAACGCATTAAATACAGTAGGTTATAAAGAAATTTTTAATTATTTTAGTGAAGCGTGGACTTTAGAATTTGCCATTAGCGAAATAAAAAAGAATTCGCGAAGATTTGCAAAACGACAGCTTACCTGGTTTAAAAGAAATCAAGAAACCTTGTGGTTTGATTACTTAACAGCTTCCGAAGCTGTAATTAAAAAAATAACCGATGAAATTAATAAAGAGTAATATATACATACTTTTAGTTCTAACTACTTTCATCTTTATTTCTTGTGGGAAAAAAGAACAAAAAAATCCGCTTATAAATTACGAAGTACAAAACGAAATGTTTTTTGTTGCAACCATGCAAAAGCATTTAAACGCTGTTACGAAAAAAGACTTAACGACATTAAAAAGCACATTATCTCCAAACGGAAATATGCAACTCATACTGCCAAATACAGAAATAACAAATACGGTGGATGCTTTTATGGAATACCATAAAAACTGGTTTGCGGTAGAAATGCCTTGGACCTTTGAAACCAAAATTTTAAATACCGAAATTGGTAAAGACTTCGGTATTGCCATTACAGAAATAGTATACCGAGAACCAGAACGAAATGGCGAACCCTATTTTAATAGAATGCATGTTAGTTATGCACTTCAAAAAATAGAAGGAAAATGGTATATAATTAAAGATCATGCAAGTTCTATTGAAAAGTCTACAGACAAAAAGGAACTATAATTACTAACAATTTATTATCTTAATTGGATAATAATCCATGTAATGCAGCGACCAACCACCATTCAAGAAGTTCTAGATCAATTAGATAAAATTATAGAACTAGCAATTTCCAATAATGATAGAGTTGGTTTATTTGCTTTTATATATAGAAGAACTACTGCCGAAATTCAAAAAGAAATACTACTACAAAATTTTGAAGATAATGCGCGTTTAGAAAAACTAGATGTCGCTTTTGCAAACCTGTATTTAGACGCGTATAGTAATTATACAAAGCAAAAACCAATACCTAAATGCTGGAAATTTGCTTTCGATACTAAAAACGACAGTCTTACCATTTTACAGCACATTATGCTAGGTATGAATGCGCATATTAATTTAGACTTGAGCGTTTCTACAAGTATAACAATGGCTGGTGCCAGCTTAATAGCCATTGAAAACGATTTTAATAAAGTAAATGATATTCTGTTTAATATGGTTAATGAAATGCAGGACAGACTGAGCAAAGTATCTCACGCAATGTTTTTGCTAGATCTCCTTGGGGAGAATACCGACGAAAAAATCATAGATTTTAGCATGCGAAAAGCAAGACAACAAGCCTGGAACAGTTCTAACTTGTTATGGTCTTTAGGAAATAATGTAAATGCAGAAGCTATAGATAAAATAGATATACTTGTTTTAAAGCTTTCCGAAATTATTAAATCTCCAAAATCGAAGATTCTAAAATTTGCATTAAAATTAATAAGTAGATTTGAAGAAAAAGATATCGGAATTATTATCTCTAAACTGAAGAGCAACTCCTATTAAAATACCTTTTAAACCTTTTTAAGAACAATAGGAAACAAAAAAATCCAGCGTAAACGCCAGATTTTTTTATTGGTAATACGGATAAGATTTAAGCTTCGGTATTCACTACCAGTCTAAAACCTTCACCATGTATATTTAGTATTTCTACTTTTGGATCTAGTTTCAGGTATTTACGTAGCTTTGCTATATACACATCCATACTTCTAGAAGTAAAATAATTATCGTCTCTCCAAATTTTAGTTAACGCCAATTCTCTTGGCATTAAGTCATTTTCATGTAAAGCTAATAAACGTAAAAGCTCATTTTCTTTTGGAGATAATTTTACTTGATCTCCGCCATTATACGTTAAAAAACGAAGTTTAGAATTCAAATCAAATCCTCCAATTTTAAACTCAAATTGTTTACTATCGGTAACGGTATCAGAAGCTTTACGTTGTATAATTGCTTTAATTTTCATTAAAAGCACTTCACTATCAAATGGTTTATTTAAATAATCATCTGCACCAACTTTATAGCCTTTAAGTACATCTTCTTTCATTGCTTTTGCAGTTAAGAAAATAATTGGCACATCTGTGTTTTTCTCACGTATTTCTTTAGCTAGTGTGAAACCATCTTTATAAGGCATCATTACGTCTAAAATACATAAATCGAAATCGTCTTTCTTAAATTTTTCAAAGCCTTCCATACCATTTTTGGCATGCGTAACTTCGTAATCATTCATCATTAAATAATCTTTTAAAACGGTTCCAAAATTGGGGTCGTCTTCTACTAATAATATCCTCTTTTGTTGTTCATTCATAGCTTTATGATATTAGCGGAAGTCTTATAATAAAAGTACTTCCTTTGTCTTTTTCACTTTCTACAGATACATGACCTTGATGATCATCTATCATTCTTTTCACATATGCAAGACCTAATCCGTGTCCTTTTACATTATGTATATCTCCTGTGTGTTCTCTATAAAATTTTTCGAATACACGTTTTTGAGCTGCTTTGCTCATACCACTTCCATGGTCTTTAATTTTTAATAAAATATTGTCTCCTACATTTTCTGTAGAAACCTCTATTTCTGGTGCTTCTGGAGAATACTTAATTGCGTTATCCAGAATATTTACTATTACATTAATAAAGTGTGTGTCATTAGCTAAAACCGAAGTTTTTTTGGCTGCTAAATTTGTTTTTAGGTAGCCTTTCTTATCCTCTATAATTAACTCTACATGTGTAACTGCATCTTCTATTAAGTCGTGCAAGTCTACATTTTCCTTACTAATGTTTAGTTCATTTTTTTCAAGTTTAGATATCCTTAGTACATTTTCTACTTGCGCATGCATCCGTTTGTTTTCCTCTTTTATCATACCGAGATACCGTAGTACTTTCTCTTTATCGTCTATAATTTTCGGATTACGTATCGCGTCTAAAGCTAAGTTAATAGTAGCAATTGGCGTTTTAAACTCGTGCGTCATATTATTTATAAAATCTGTTTTAATTTCAGAGATTTTACGTTGCTTAAAAAGTTGTAATAAGGCGCTTGCATATGCTATAATAATAATCGTTGTAAATACTACAGACAAAATCATCATGGTAATTATAGAAGACCAGATAAACCTATTGTGCTCTGGAAAATTAACCAGCAACCTATAATTATTATTATTTAATTCGTTTTCAAAAATAGGCACACTAAAAGTGGATGCATTTTGTAATTCAAAAGCTTCACTATGTACTTTTGTTGCTAGATCATTATCATAAATTGCATATTGAAAATCTATATTAATATTATCTTCATTAAGCTGTTTTTCCAACAATCTATTAATTTCTTTTTTGGAAACTCTTTGATGAATTGGCATTCTACTTGCTATTGTTCTAAAAGCCTTTTCAAAAGATATTTTTTCTGCTTCGGTAAGTCTTCCTGAATTAGAAATACTTAAAACAGGATTCATATTTAAATCGGTATCTGTTCCGTTAGAATTAGAATAAATTTTGGTTTCCGAATTGCTTAATATTTTCTGAATATTAATACTATCTCTATCTAAACCTATGTCAAAGAACGCTGTTGATAAGGTGTAATTTTTTTCAAAAATCCCACTTTTATACACTATTGTTTCGTTCGTGTTTTGATTTTGCTGTACTATAAATAAGTTTCTAATAGCAACAGTATCTGCTTGTTTTTGCTGGTCTGCGAGTTGCTGATACATCGTGTAATACTTATCTAGCTCTTTTTTTTCTATAGCCGATGTTGTATAACTTAGTGCTTTTTTTACATTAAAGTTAAACTGCTCTTTTTTATTGTCTACGGAGTTCTTTATATAATATGCTTGTACAGAAATAATTCCTATAAGCGATAAACTCATTAAAACAATTAATAAGATGAATAGTTTTTTGCTCATCCCGTCAAAATTAACATTTTAACATTTAGGTGTTATCCCTTTTAACCTTACATTAACACAAATGTTAAAATTATAGACTTTTAATAGATTTAAGTATTTGATTATGTGTTTTTTGTACCTGAATAACGGTGTTTTCTAGAATATTATTATAAATAACAAATTGAGACAATGCTATTTTCTTTTCATCTTGCCATTGATTATTCATAATAGCTTCAATTTTAGAAACTGTAGTTTCGTCTCTTTTTAGCAAACGCTCTATTCTTGTTTCCATTGCTGCAGTAACTGTTATGATGTAATCGCATTGCTTGTAGCTTCCGTTTTCAAACAGAATAGCAACTTCTTTAATGATATAAGGTGCATCTTGTTTTTCTAACCATCTTTTAAAATGACTAGCGACTTTAGGATGTACTATCGCATTCATTTTTTCTAGTACACTTGCGTCACTAAAAATAATTTTTGCTAAATAAGGTCGGTTTAACGTGTCGTCTTTATACGCATCTTCACCAAAAAGCGCGATTAGCTTTCGCCGAATAACTTTAGACTTATTCATGAGTTTTTTAGCTTCATCATCTGCAATATAAATAGGCACACCCAGTTTTTTAAACTGTTTTGCAACGGTAGTTTTTCCGCTACCTATCCCTCCTGTAAGACCAACTATTTTCATGTATTAATTTTCTGTATATATCCTTTTTTAGTTCTGTTTTTTATTCTGCTATAATAAACTCTATATACTCTTCCTTAATTTTAAAGTGCTTCACAAATTCAGGTTTTTTATCCACTTCTGGAACTAAGTAGGATTGCCCTTTTACCAATTTACTATAGTCGCAAATAACTCTAAAGTCCTTAGCTTCTATAGTATTAAAATTAGCCAAACTGGTGTAATAAGAAACATGGACTGTTTTAGGAAAATGCTTAAGCTTGATATCTATTGGCACATTAATTATTTGTACTGTAATTGGCAATGTGCCTTCTGTATATTTTTCTACTTTAGCTTCTAATCGAACTTTATTAATAGAAAATTTTAAGTCTTTATCTAAGCCTTGAAAATTTAAATTTGTGAATTTAGAAATATTCTGTTTTATATCACTTAGCACCACAGTATCTGTTTCTATTTGATTAATTTTATCCAATATCGCTTTTGCTCCTATGATTTTAACCGAATCGGGTTGCAAAACAATAGCATTCGTAAGATTATACCCAGGACTATAACTAATTTTAGAGCGTAATTTAATAGGAACCGTTTTAACGGCATTTACATCATAAGTAAACCACAAACTATCCGGAACAATATTAACTAGCTCTATCTTTTTGCTAAATTGTTTATGTAATGCCGCAAAGGCTTTGTTTTTACTCCAAATATAAGCAGAGTCTGTTTTATCTATATGTTTCGAAAAATCTATACTAATTTTAGGTTTAGAAAAATGATACTGCAACAAATCAAAACCAAAAGTTTTTAATGTGATTTCTAGCACTTGACTACTATCATTAATAATTACTTCTTCTTCTGGAATGTTAATCTTATCAATACTAAAAACAAATGTATTGGTATAACTTTTAGATAATTTTGTTAGTAATAAAATACCAAATGCTAATGCTAAAAACAATAAAAAAACATTAATTTTTTTAGTTTTTACAAACGATATAATTTCAGATTTAATTTTTTTTATCATTATTTTTTAAAAAATAATTCTGGAAATTGAACTTCCGGATTTTTCTTTAATACACCAACGAGTATTGTCGATTTTAAAAACCCATAACCATAACCAAAAAACTGAATACAAATTGCTAGCATAGCCTGTATTGCTATTCTAATATTTTTTGTTTTTAATATAGCTAAAAGGAATGCCAAACCAAAGTATAATATATAAACATATAGTAAAGCTTGAAAATTAAAAAAGATTAAAATTATAGCTAGAATTAATCCTAAACTAAAAAGACTAGGAAACCAATACGTTATTTTTTTTGTCTGTGGATGCCAGGTATTAAGAATGGGTCTAACCATACCAAATTTAAACACTTGTTTATAAAATTTAGACCACGAAATTCTTCTTTTATGATATACATAAGCTTCCAGAATTAGTTTTGTTTTAAAACCAAGTCCCCATAAACGTATAGATAAATCTGGATCTTCTCCAGGATGTATAGACCCAAATCCTTTTGTTTTATCAAATGCTTCCTTAGACAAACCCATATTGAAACTTCTTGGCTGAAAGGTATCTACACTATTTTTATTTCCTCTAATTCCGCCAGTAGTAATAAAAGAAGTCATTGCAAAATTGATTGCTTTTTGAAGATTTGAAAAAGAAGCATCTGCTGCATCTGGACCACCAAAACAATCCACATATTCTTTTTCTAAACTAGTAATAACTTCGGTTAAATAGGTTGTTGGTAAAATACAATCGCTATCTAATATAATAAAATAGTTTCCGGTTGCTTTTTGCATCCCAAAATTTCTAGAATCCCCAGGACCAGAATTGGGTTTAAAATAATAGGCTATATCTAGTTGTTCCCTATACTTTTCTACAATCTCTTTAGAAGCGATGGTAGAACCATCTTCAATAATAACAACTTGATATTTTACATTTGTTTTTAGCAATGTAAAGCTATGTAGTAACTCCTCAATTTCTTGAGGTCTATTATACACAGGAATAATAAAAGAAAACTGTAATTGCATAACACAAATGTAGGTGTTACCCATAAAAAAAGCCACCTTAAAGGTGGCTTTTTAATATATAAAGATCTAAAATTAGTTCTTAATAACTCTTACAGTTTCTGTAGCATTATCTATTGTTACTTTAACAAAGTAAGCTCCAGATTGTAAATCAGACATATTAACCTCTGCATTAACAGTATTAGGAGCAGCACGAAGTACTTCTTGACCTAACATGTTATAAACAGATATATTATCCATTTCTTTTTGTGCTTTTAGCACCAAGCTATTATTTACTGGATTTGGAAAGTAAGTAAATGCTAAACCATTATCAAAATCATCTACCGATAAAGTAGTACAAATCACTGTAGCTTCCCAACCTTCTCTTGTTGCTGAGCCATCAGAAGAAAACACAAATGTTAAAGCTCCAGATGCATGTGAAGATGTTATTGTCATACCTTCTAAATCACCAGAACCTGAAGGCGTTGCATCATCTCTATCCCAACACCATATTGATCCGCCTGCTGGAGGATCTATTGTTGTTGCCGTAGCATCGGGACCATCATAAATGGTTAACCCATCATAACAACCGGTGCCATTATTTTCAGCACTAAAAGCATTAAAAAGCACGGAAACAATATCACCAGCAGTATCTGGCATAATAGTATATGTAACATTTTCACCACTGGTGTAATCTCCTGTTACTCCACCTGAATCTAGGAATATCTCGCTAGAACATGAAGCTGGTACAGCTACATAAGGCGTTGCAAAAGTAAATGGTCCTGTCCATGCAGACACATCTCCTGATCCACAGTCTGCTTGCACATAAAAAGAATACGAACTATCTCCTACTAAACCTGTAGCACTATATGGACTCGTAACCCCCGTTTCTGTTGCAGTACCGGTTACCATTTCTCCAGCAGTATTGTTTACTAATTCAATATTCCATGAAGTAGCTCCTCCATTTTCTGTCCATTCTAACGCTGCTGTTGTTAGTGTAATCCCAGTAGCACCTAAACCAGATGGTGCAGGACAAGTTTCTAAAGTCGTAAACGCAAAAGGTCCAACCCATGCAGATAGTCCACCTGCTCCACAATCGGATTGCACATAGAACGAGTACTCATTGTTCTCTGTTAAACCTGTTAATAAATAAGGATTTGAAACTCCTATTGCTGTTGCCGTTCCTGTCACAGTACCAGCAGCAGTTACATCTACTAATTCAATATTCCATAAAGATCCTGTTCCGTTTTCTGCCCAACCTAAATCTGCAGAACTATTTGTAATATTTATAGCTGTTAACATCGATGGATCCAAACATGTTGGTAATTCATCAAAAGTTACATCATCGATTGCTACATCATCGTAAAAACTCCCTGAATCTGCTACTGAAAATCTTGCTTGTGCAGGCCCAGTAAATGTTAATCCGCTAAGATCAATTATTTTTTGCTCCCATCCAATGGTATTGGTAGCATAGGTACCTACTGTATTCCAGGCTGCTCCATCCCAAACCGATACCGTTAAAGTTGCGTTACCAAACCCTTCATTATCTCTAATTTCATAGAAAGATAATGCTGGTGTTGTTAGTCCGGATACATCTACCAAAGCAGAACTTAATTCTGCGTTTGTTGCAGTAGGATCAGAATCGTCTACCCAAGCAAAGTAACCGCCAGAAGTAGTATTTCCATTTAATGTTCCATTATTTCCAATATGATTTCCTGCTCCCGTATTTGCGAATTTCCAATCTTCATCACCACCTTGATTCCAGCATCCTGGAAGCGCACCTGCACTTTCAAAATCCTGTGTATATGGTGCTGTAAATGCATTACAAGCAGTTACAAAGGCAAATGGGCCAACCCATGTCGATGCTCCATTTGTTCCACAATCTGCTTTTACATAAAACGTATAACTATTATTATCTACTAATCCTGAAGCATTATAAGGGTTTGCAACGCCTAAAGCTGTTGCTGTACCTGTTACGGTTCCTCCTGCTGTAACATCAACAATTTCAATATCCCATACGGTTTCTGATGCACCTGCTGTCCAACCTAAATCGGCAGATGTTGTCATTATATTAGTTGCCGTAAGCATAGAAGGCTCGGGACATGCTATTGTTGTAGTGAATGCAAATGGTCCAGCCCAATCGGATACGCCATCTACACCACAATCTGCCTGTACATAAAATTCGTAGTCGTTAGCAGGTACTAGTCCTGTTACATTAAAAGGATTTGTAACTCCTAAACTAGTTGCGGTACCTGTTACTGTTCCAGCTGCTGTAATATCTACTAATTCGATATTCCAAGATGTAGCGGTTCCTCCTTCTGTCCAACCTAAATCGGCAGAAAAACCATCAATATTTGTAGCTGTTAATCCATTTGGAAGTATACAAGCCGGCAATTCATTAAAATTCACATTATCAATTGCCATATCCCCTTCATAAGTACCAGCACTTGTCGCTCTAAAGGTTATAGAAATGGATTGACCAGCAAAGGCTGTTAAATCTATTACTGCTAATTCCCAATCTGCTGTAGCACTCGTTTGCTGCTGACCAGAAATAGTAAATACATTTGTTGTTCCGTTCACTAAAACATCTAATGTTCCCATTTGCATACCAAACATATGATAATTAAATGCTACTGAAGGTGTCGTAAGACTAGATAAATCTACTAACGGAGAGACTAAATCTGTGATATCACCACTAGCTCCTCCGGTAGCTTCCGTATAGAAATAATTACCTGTTGTAATAGTTGGATCTGGTCCTGTTCCTGCAGAACCGGTATCGGTTCCCGGAGCAGACTCCCAAAAATAGGCGCCACCTGTTCCTGCCCAACAGTTTTCTGTAGTAAATGCAGTCCCTGCTGTAGTAAATGTCTCAAAATCTTCTGTATAAGGTGTTGCAATTGCAGCACAAGCCGTTCTAAAAGTGAAAGGACCTACCCAAGCAGAAGTTCCATCCACACCACAATTAGCACGGACATAATAATCATATAATGTATTTTCTGTAAGTGTCATTGCCGTATATGGATTGGTAACTCCAGCAGTTGTTGGTGTTCCTGTTGCTGCCGATCCACTTGTTACAATTTCAACATCCCATGCTGTTGCACTTCCGCTTTCAATCCACGATAAATCTGCCATTGTATCTAGTATTCCAGTTGCAGTTAAGACCGATGGATCTGGGCAAGCTGGAGGTGTTTCTGAGCTAATAGTTGGAGATTGAAAACAAAATCCCCACTCGTAACCTGCGCCACCTACTAAATCATCAAAATAAATTCTATATCTAAATCCGGATAATTGTGTAGCACTAAATCCCACAATATTAAGGATCTCTGAGGTATATGCTTCTGAAGTTCCTGAACAAAAATTATCTAATGGAGGCGCAGTAGTATCTGTATCTATAGGAAGTCCAATAATGTTCCATGAGCTTGCATCTGCATCCCAATATTCGAATTGCAAAATGTCATCATCATTATAATTGTAAACAAAGTTTCCAGAAATAGAAAGCCATGTTTCTCCTGCATTAAAAGCTGCAGTTAAGTCAATTACTGGCGATTCTGCAGCAATAATATCATCACTTCCACTTCCCGCATCATCATCATCGAAAGCGAAATTAGCAGTTGTAGTAGGATCTGCTTCAAACGCTAGCGGATCCGTATTATACGTTCCCGTAACAGACCAGGCTGCATTAGGCCACGAGGCGTTTTGGTTTAAAGTTTGCGCATAAGAGCTAAAAGTAAAAGCCCCTAAAATAGCAAACATAAAAAATAAGGTAATTTTTTTCATATTAAATTGGTTATTTAGGATTTACCTTCTAATGTATTATTATTAAATAACAAAATAAATGAAAGTAATTACAAATCGCTAAAACACTTAAATCTTCGATAAAGAGCAAATATTTTTTACTTAAAGGAGTTTAAAAATCGGATTAAATGAATGCAATACTCCTATTATTAGTTACCAATACTATAGAAAATACGACTAGAACGTCTTTTTAGTAAAAAGCAAAATACCTCAGAAAAAAAAATGTTTACTTTTTATAAAATCTACAACATAAAAAAAGCCACCCGAAGGTGGCTTTTTTCTATACTAAGATCTAAAACTTAGTTCTTGATAATTCTTACTGTTTCTGTAGCACTACCTATAGTTACTTTAACAAAGTAAGCTCCAGATTGTAAATCAGACATATTAACCTCTGCATTAACAACATTAGGAGCAGTACGAAGTACTTCTTGACCTAACATGTTATAAACAGATACGTTTTCAATATCCTTTTGTGCTTTCAATGATAAAATATCATTCACTGGGTTTGGATAATAGGTCAATGCTAAACCATTTTCAAACTCTGGTGTAGATAATGGCGTACATGTAACTGTTAATTCAAAATTACCTGTATTCCCAAAATTATATCCTTCTATAGAGATCCAATATTGCGTTCCTGCAACAGAGATAAAATCTGTTTGTGCAGCATAACCACCAGCACCACCACACTCATCATATCCATCACTTATTAATTGTAGAGCACCAGAAGCACCTGTAAATACTAATATTTCTGTATCAAAATCTGTTCCAGCCATACAAGTATCTAATAAAACACTATCTCCTGTACCCATAAAACTATACCATACATTTGGAGAATCTGTATCTGCACCTAGCGCGGCGTCAGGAGCATCATCTTCATCTAAAGTAGCTGATGTTGTATTCCCTAAAACTGTATCTCCACAATTAATTGCTATAGCATCTGCCAAGTTATCATTAGCAGGAGCTTGTGCTAATGTAGTAAATGTGTAAGGTCCATTGTAAATACTTACATCTGTATCATCCATTCCACAATCTGCACGAACGTAAAAATCGTAAGTAGTAGTCCCTGTTAAACCAGTTACCGTATATGGGTTACTTCCAACATCATTAAGTGTTGGTGTTCCTGTAGGCGTAAATCCTGTTATTCCATACTCAATATCCCAAGCAGTAGCGGAACCATTTTCTGTCCATCCAATTTCTGCTGTAGTTTCTGTAATATTAGTAGCAGTAAAATCAAGTATAAAATTACAAGTAATATCTTCAAAACAAACGGTAGAAGTTCCTGTAGTAGCTGCTTCTTTCCAGATTGCGATTAAATATGCTGTGTTTGGAAGAAATCCAGTTAAACTAAATTCTGGAACTAATGCGCCATTGCAATACAGTTCAGATCCACAGTCTGTATATACTACCATTCCAGTAACATCTCCTGTTGTTAAAACTCTAATTGCACCAGAATCGGTTGTAGTAATTTCATACCACGCACCATTACTTCCAGCAGCAGCACAAGTAACAGCACTTAAATCTGCTGTAGCAACCGCGTAATCAATAGTATTAGGCGTTGCTGTTGCACAATTAGCTTCTAAAGTCGCAGCGATTGGTAAAGCACAAACATCACCAACATTACTTGGCTGCGTCCAACTAATTGGTCCAACCCAAGCACTTAAATCTCCTGCTCCGCAATCTGCTTGTATATAAATATCATAATCTCCACCAGCTAAGGCAGAAAGACTTAAAGTTGCTGCCGCAGTAGTACCGGTTGTACCAGCACCTTGTACAAATCCAGCAGTACCATATTCATAGTTCCATGCTGATTCACTAGCTCCTGCAGTCCAAGAAATGTCTGCATCTGTAATAGATGTAGGGCCAGCAGTTACTGCTGTTGGTGCAGGGCAAGTAGGTGGCGTATCATTTACAAACTCATCAATATGTAGATAGAATTTATCTGCAGCTGTAGCTCTAATTGCAATATACACTTGCATACCATCATAAGCTGATAAATCATACGTGTATTGTGTATAAGTTGGTACATTCGTTAAAGGAGCTTCATCACCTAAAACTACCGTAAAATCTGCAGGAGCTAAACCAGTTGTAGATAATCTAACCTCAAATGTTTCCGCCCAATTAGAAGAAATTCCAGACCAAAAAGATATTCTGTCTGAGACATCTGCAGTTACTGTAAATTGTGGTGTAATTAAATAATCATCATGTGCATTTGAATTATAAGTAATTCTGGCATGCCCCGCTCCTGAATGACTATCAGTAGTATTATAAACCCATGTATTACCTCCATCAACATCTGTAACGGTCCATGTAGCAGGTATTTCGGTATCGAAACTCTCTGTAAATTGTGCATTAGACTGCCAAGTAAAGGCAACCATAGCAAATAATAGTAAAGTAATTTTTTTCATATTAAATTATTTTTATTAATTAATTATTAGCATAAGACTTAAAAATATTGATAATAATTGAAAGGTTTTACCAAAAACCCAACTAATCGACAAAATGACAAAAATTACGATTAAATACATTTTTCCTTAATTTTATGGGTGCAAAAAAAAGCCACCTTAAAAAAGGTGGCTTTTAATAATATTATTTAAAGATCTAAAAATTAGTTCTTAATTACTCTTACTGTTTCTGTAGTATTACCTATAGTTACTTTAACAAAGTAAGCTCCAGTTTGTAAAGAAGACATATTAACTTCTGTATTCATAGCATTAGGAGCAGTACGAAGTACTTCTTGACCTAACATGTTATAAACAGCTATATTATTTATATCTTTTTGAGCTTTTAAAACTAAAGCACTAGATACAGGGTTTGGATAGTAAGTGAATGCTAAATCGTTATCAAAGCTTTGCGTAGATAATGTAGAACAAGTTACTGTAGCTTCCCATCCTTCTCTTGTTACACTACTATCAGAAGTAAACACAAAGGTTAAAGTTCCTGATGCATGTGTGGATGTTATAGACATACCTTGTAAATCTCCTGTTCCTTGGTTTATAGAATCATCTCTATCCCAACACCAAATTGTTCCACCTCCTGGAGGATCAATAGTAGCAGCTGTTGCATCTGGACCATTATAAACTGTTAATCCGTCCCAACAACTTGTTGTTCCATTATTTTCTGAGCTAAAAGCAGTAAAAGTAACCGTAACAGCATCACCTGCAACGTCTGGCGCAATTACATATGTAACATTTTCACCACTTGGATAATCACTACCGGCTCCTCCTCCATCTAAGAAAACACCACTAGTACAACTTGGTATTACAGCAACGTAAGGTGTTGCAAACGTATATGGTCCTGACCAATCACTAGTGTCTCCACCACCGCAATCTGATTGCACATAAAACGCATAAGAATTATCTCCTACTAAACCAGTAGCAGCATAAGGATTTGTAACCCCTGAAGCTGTTGCATTTCCTGTAACAGTTCCTCCACCAGCAACATCAACTAATTCTATATTCCACATTGTTGCAGTTCCATTTTCTGTCCAACCTAAGTCAGCAGAAGTTTCTGTAATTGCAGTTGCAGAACCTGCAGTTGGTGCAGGACATACTTCTGTAGTTGAGAATGCATATGGTCCAGACCATGAACTAGTGTCTCCACCACCACAATCTGCTTGTACATAATATTCGTAATCCGTTTCTGCAGTTAATCCTGTTAATACTTGTGGGTTTGTCATGGTACCAGTAATCATAGTTCCTGTTCCCATTGTTAATGGAGCAGTTCCCCATTCCACATTCCAAGTTGTTGCAGTTCCACCTTCTGTCCAACCTAAATCAGCAGAAGAATCTGTAATTGCAGTTGCAGAACCAGCAGTTGGTTCTGGACATGTAGGTGTTGGCTTAATACAAAACTCTAATGCACCTTCATCATTACTACCATAATCCCAATATCTTAAATATACTGTATCTCCAGGAGTTAAGCCTTCAAATATTTTTTCGTCTAAAGAGCTATTACAAACGACAGGATCTAAAGCTGTTAAAGCACCACAAGTTCCTGTGTACACTTCTACAATAGAACTATATCCAGGCCCCACAATACTATCATAAATAAACCCTCCTGAAGCAGGAACAGTTAAAGTAAACCAAATATCACTAGGATTTGGATCTGATGTAGCATTTGTACAAGTACTACTAGGAGCTACTTCTCCTGTAGAACTAGTTGCACCAAGATTACTACCAGTATACGTTAAAGTACATGTTACTTCATCTACATTCATTACGGAATCTAAATCTATAGCGTTTGCACACTCATCATTTGTTGCTGGGCAAGCATCTTGAACTAAACCATTAAATGATGAAGAACACACTGCGTCTTGATCATTAGCAACCGTTATAGCTACAACTGTTCCGTTTGTATAAGGTCCAAAAGTTAACATTCCTGCCGCGTTTAAAGTTTGCGAAGCACTTGCTTGGTCGTCTGAAGCTGTCATTGACGTCGCTGAACCTAAATCTGTAATATCTACTTCAATCTTAAATCCTCCAGAAGCTGCACAATCGTCAACCAATGTTGCTGTTACTGTTGCAGGAGCACAAGATAGACACTCTACATTAAAATCTATTGAAGTTTGCTGTGCACTACCACAAGAGTTTGATGAATCTCCTGCTATTCTTACAAATAGTGAAGTACCTGTAGAATTAAATGTTAATCCAGTTAAATCTCCAGCAGTACCATAACCGTTATATAATTCTGGTGCCGTAGCATCTACTCCGTCATATACAATAAATTCATCATACGAACTTTCAACTGTTCCAGAATTAACTGTGATTTTTAATCCACTAGTACCATCTGAACTTGCAAACAACCAATCTAAATTACTACTATTTTCATAACAACCAGTAGCATTTGTTGGTGTCCCACAAATAACTTGTGTTGGACAATCATCGTAACTAAAATCTCCAAGAGAGAAATCACAAGCAGCATCTGTATGCTCCAAATTTAAAGTTACTGTAGTACCAGTTGCATAAGGTCCAGCAGTTACAACTCCTAAAACAACAGGAAAAGAACCTCCTAAACCATCGGTAACATTAGCACCATCTCCTACTGTTGCTACATCTACATCCACGCTAAATTGTGCATTTGAACAATCTGACGTTACCGTTGCACTATTTACTACTGCTGTAGTACACGTTGGAGCTGCATCATTAACAAACTCATCAATATGCAAATAGAACTGATTATTACCTGTAGCTCTAATTGCGACATAAACAGTCATACCATCATAGGATGATAAATCATATGTATATTGTACATAATCTGGCACGTTACTAGTTACCGTTTCACTACCCAAAACGGTAGTGAAATCAGCTGGAGCAAAACCTGTAGTGGATAATCTAACTTCAAATGTTTCTGTCCAATTATTTGAGATTGCGGCCCAAAAAGACACTCTATCCGAAGCACCTGCAGTAACTGTGAATTGTGGTGTAATTAAATAATCGTCATGAGCATTAGAATCATAAGAAATACGAGCATGACCAGCACCTAAGTAATTTTCAGTGGTCACATGAAGCCAAGTATTTCCACCGTCGACATCCGTTACTGTCCAAGTTGCTGGAATTTCAGTATCAAAATTCTCTGTGAATTGCGCATTAGCTTGCCAAGCAAAGGCAAACATCGCAAAAAGTAATAACGTAATTTTTTTCATGTTAAATTGGTTTTTGTTGATTAATTATTAGCATAAGCACTAAAACTATTGATAATAATTGAAATCTTTTACCAAAAGCTTAACTAATCGTTAATACTCCGATTTTTACGATAAAATACATTGTATAGCTAACTATAAATTTTAAACATAAAAAAAAGGCTTCGTTTTCACAAAGCCTTTTTTTTATCCTAATTTCATAAAATGAACTACTTTTCCATAAAAGCTTCCATCACTTCATTACTTACTCCCATATTGCTAAATCCTCCATCATGAAACAAGTTTTGTAAGGTCACCATTTTAGTTAAATCACTAAACATAGCTACGGTATAGTTTGCACAATCTAAAGCGGTTGCATTCCCTAAAGGCGACATTTTATCTGCATATGCAATAAAACCGTCAAATCCCTTAACACCAGAACCAGCAGTTGTTGGTGTTGGTGATTGTGATATGGTATTTACACGAACTGTTTTATCTTTCCCCATAAAGTACCCAAAACTACGAGCAACACTTTCTAGATATGCTTTATTATCTGCCATATCATTATAATCTGGAAAAACACGTTGTGCTGCCATATACGTAAGCGCTACAATACTTCCCCAAGGATTCATTGCATCTTTTTTATATAAGGTTTGCATTACTTTATGAAAAGACATTGCAGAAATATCTGTTCCTTTTTGTGTCCAATCATAATTCTGATCTGTATAAGCGTTTCCTTTTCTAACATTTATAGACATACCAATAGAATGTAAAACAAAGTCTATTTTACCTCCTAAAATCTCCATAGATTTTTCAACAAGGTTTTCTAGGTCTTCTATAGAAGTAGCATCCGCAGGAATTACTTGTGATCCCGTTTTTTCTGCTAAAGCATTAATAGTTCCCATTCGTAAAGCAACAGGAGCATTTGTTAATACAAAGGTTCCTCCTTCTTCATGAACACGTTCTGCGGTTTTCCAAGCTATCGAGTTTTCATCTAATGCACCAAAGATGATTCCTTTTTTTCCTTTTAATAAATTGTACATATGTAATATGTTATTTTGGTATTGTTAGTTTTATAAATTGTTATTCAAAGGTAACTAAATTAATATTTATGGGCTACCTATTCATTTGGTATTAGTTATGCATACATAGTATGTTGCTTAATTCAACAACTGTTTTGCATGCGCCATAGCAGAGCTAGAAACTTCTATTCCTCCTAGCATTTGCGCTATTTCTACAATACGATCGTCATGATTTAGCTTCACTAAATTGGTAGTGGTTACCTCATCGACATCTTCTTTATAGACTTTAAAATGTGTATGTCCTTTTGCTGCAATTTGCGGTAAATGTGTAATAGCAAATACCTGCATGGTTTTACTCATATCTTGCATAATATCTGCCATTTTATTTGCGATTTCACCAGAAACTCCGGTATCAATTTCATCGAACATAATAGTTGGCAGCTGAATATAATTGGATAATATAGATTTTATGGCTAGCATAATTCTTGCTAACTCTCCTCCAGACGCTGCTTTTTTAAGCGCATTAAACTGTCCTCCTTTATTTGCTGAAAACAAGAAGGATAATTGATCTTTCCCATTATACATATATTCCTTAACCAATGCTACTTCTATTTTAAATTGTGCATTTGGCATTCCTAAATCGTTTAAAATACGTTCTAGTTCTTTGGTAAGCTTCGGAATTGCTTTTTGTCTGTTCTTATGTAGACTTTCAGAAATACCATCGAGTTTACCCTTTATTGTTTCTATTTCTTTTTGTTTCTGAAGGATGCTTTCTTCTAGATTTTCGGAAGCAGAAACCTTTTCTATTAATTCCGTTTTAATACTAATTAACTCCGAAACATTTTCCGCTACATGTTTTTGCATCAAATTATGCAACGTTTGTAACTTTGCATTTACCACTTCTAATCTTTTGGGATCTGCGTCTAAGTTTTCCTGAAGTGTTTCTATTTCTGCAAAAGTATCGTCTAAATCTATAAGACTACTATTTACTCTTGTGTATAAGTTTTGATAGGTACTTGCATACGTAGATAGTTTTTGTAATGTATTTTTTAATTGCGTTAACATATTAAGAATACCTAAATCTTCTTCTTGTAGTAATTGATGAGAATGCGTTAGTTTTTCTTGAATCTCTTCCATGTTATTCAAGGTTTCGTATTCTTCTTCTAACGTTTCTAATTCACCATCTACTAAATTAGCTTCGGTTAATTCTTTTAACAAAAAGGTATTATAGTCTTGTTCTTTTAATGCTTCGGCTTGTAAATTATGAAGTTCTTTTAATGCTTTCTGAAGTTTTTTAAAACCATTTAATTCGGTTTGATACTTTTCTAAGTTCGTTTTATTATTTGCTAAAGCATCAATTATTTGAAACTGGAAATCATCATCTACCAATTGCATGGTTTGGTTTTGCGAGTGTACATCTATTAAATGTTTACCCAACAATTGTAAAGAGTTTAAATTAACAGGACTGTCATTTACAAACGCTCTAGATTTACCAGAAGGAAGTATTTCTCTTCTAATAATGGTTTGGCTTTCAAAATCGAGATCTTCGGTTTTAAATAGATTTTCTAGTTGGTAGCTTTCAATATTAAAAACGGCCTCTATAACACATTTTTGATCTTTGTTTTTTAAACTACTTAAATCTGCCCGTTTTCCTAAAATTAAAGATAATCCGCCTAAAAGAATCGATTTTCCTGCTCCAGTTTCTCCCGTAATAATAGTAAACCCTTGGTTAAAATCAACCAAAAGTTCATCGATTAAAGCATAGTTTTTTATGGAGAGTGAGCTTAGCATTTTTTTAGTATTCAGTGTTCAGTAGACAATAAAAAGTTTTTAGATAAAGGTACTTACAAAGATTGCTACGCTAGTAAGAATGGCAAATTAAAAGGTAATGTTTCGCCATTTACTAGAGTGCATTGGCGCCACTTTATTTAGGATCCCCATTAATTCACTAATATCTACGTTTGGTCCTCCAGAGAAAATTTGTTCAATTTCATCTGCTTTAGCATCAAAGAAAGTACGGGATACAAATGAGTTTGGTCTTTGTCTGTGTACTGCATCCATTTTAATAATTGCTTTTGCAATTTCAGATTTAGCTTCTTTATCATTTTCACTCATAGTATCTAATCCTTTTCTATGGTAATCATACAAAACTTCTCTGTAGTCTTTATATGTTGGTGATAAAATATTATCTATTAAAACAAATCTACTTTGTAAACCGTCTTCTAATTTCCATCCTTTAAAACTTTCTTGTTGCGAGAAACTCACAATGTTCTGCGCTTGTTTAAAGTATGCATCGCCACCTCTTAATTTAAAAGTGTCTGCATCTAAACCTAATATCATTTGGACATGAAATGCGATCACAGAAACTAAATTAGATTCGAATTGATTCTCATTATATATAAGATTTTGAAATTCTAAATATCGAAAAGAAAAGTCTTTGTCATTTATATTATAAACGGGAGTGGTATAGGTGGATCCGTAAACTGGTCTTGCAGATTGCACTTGTATCGATGCGGTAAATAAATCGCTACTCTGCCCTGTAACATTAATAACCATACTACATTCTATAAGTTCTTGTGGTCCAAATTTTTTCTTCGTCCACTCTGTCTTATTTACAAACTCATTAAGTTGCTTCTCTAACGTTTTAAATATTTGTAAGTTTTCATTACCTGTTAGCTGTGCATTTACTACTACCTTGCAGTTTAATTCTTGCGAAAATCCTGCAAAACTAATACACATTATAAGACCTAATAGTATGTTACGCATGTATTTGTTGTATAATTTGATTAAAAATATCTTTTGCTACTTCTGTTTTAGATTTCAGAGCATATTCTGTAATATTCTCATTAACATCTATAAGCGTTACTTTGTTGGTTTCTTTTTTAAAACCAGCTCCTTCATCATTTAACGAATTTAATACAATTAAGTTTAAATTCTTCTTTTTTAGTTTTCCTTTTGCATTTTCAAGCTCATTATTAGTCTCTAACGCAAAGCCTACAAGAAATTGTTTTTCTTTAATCTCTCCTAAAGATGCTAATATGTCTTTTGTTTTTTCTAACTCTAAGGTTAACGTAGTATCTTTCTTTTTTATTTTCTGAGTTGCTACTTTTTTAGGTTTGTAATCTGCAACGGCAGCAGAAAGTATTGCAATATCCACCGATTTAAAATACTCATGTGCCGCATCATACATTTCTTGCGCGCTAACTACAGGAATTACTTGTATTAAACTATGTGCTACTTTTTGGTGTGTTGGCCCGGTAACTAAGAATACTTGAGCGCCTAAATTAGCTGCTGCTTTAGCTAACTCAAATCCCATTTTTCCTGAAGAATGATTACCTATAAAACGCACAGGATCTATAGCTTCGTATGTTGGCCCTGCCGTTATTAGTACTTTTTTATCACGAAGCGGAAGTTTACTTAAAATATCCTTTTCTAAAAAGGAAACAATATCTTCTGGCTCTGCCATTCTACCTTCGCCAACCAAACCACTAGCAAGTTCTCCACTTGCAGCAGGAATAATTATATTATTAAAGGATTTCAATTTTTTGAAGGATGCTAATGTAGATGCATGCTTATACATATCTAGATCCATTGCAGGCGCAAAATAAACGGGACATTTAGCCGAGAGATATGTTGCTAAAAGTAAATTATCACAAACACCATTTGCCATTTTAGACATGCTGTTTGCTGTAGCTGGTGCTACAATAAAATAATCCGCCCAAAGACCAAGTTCTACGTGGTTATTCCAAACA
The DNA here is from genome assembly GCF_053601575.1 of Lacinutrix sp. MEBiC02404. Lineage (NCBI taxonomy): Bacteria > Pseudomonadati > Bacteroidota > Flavobacteriia > Flavobacteriales > Flavobacteriaceae > Lacinutrix > Lacinutrix sp. MEBiC02404. Next base: position 42,966 of record NZ_JBSHNV010000183.1, read on the forward strand.
CCGTTATCCTCTTCTTCATTTGTAAAAGAAGAATATACTGGGTTTTTAGAAAGTGTAGATAAGGTTAAAGGCGTTATAAAGTCTTTACTAGCTGGAGTCATAACAACTTTTACGTTTGCTCCAGCTTTAATAAATAACCTTACTAATGAAGCTGTTTTATAAGCAGCAATACCAGCAGTTATTCCTAATAGTACATTTTTGCCGCTTAATATAGACATCTTCTTTTTTTACTGGTTGTCTTCTTCTGTATTTCTATGGTAAATCTTATTATCTAACCATTCTTTAACTGCTAAAGCGTGTGGTTTTGGTAATCTCTCATAGAATTTAGATACTTCAATTTGCTCTTTGTTTTCAAAGATTTCCTCTAAACTATCATTGTACGTTGCAAACTCTTCTAATTTTTCAATTAATTCCTTTTTAATTTCAGAATTTATTTGCTCTGCTCTTTTAGAGATAATTGAAATAGATTCGTAGATGTTTCCCGTAGCTTCATCTATTGCATTTCTATTGTACGTTGTTGTACTTGTAGGTGCATCAATCTTCTTTAAATCCATAGTATATTAACTTTTAGTACTGTATTTTTTTAATTCTTCTTCTAAATTTTCTAGCATATCTTTTGTATCATCGCTATGCTTTGAATTTGCATATTTACCTACAAAAGAAAGGTAATATGTTTTTGCTTTTACTAGTCTTTCTTCCTTTTTTCTTTCCACACTATTAATAGCCAATTGGTAAGCAGAATCTAATCTGTAAAACAAAGCGGTTTCACGAAGTTTAGACCCAGGAAATTCAAATATAAAATTATCGAAAGCTTTTATTGCTGCGTTATAGTCTCTAGTGTATCCTACTGTTTTGTAATACTGATATGCAATATCAAAAGATTTCTGTTCTAATTTACCATCTAACTCATGTACTAGCGTATTTGCTTCTACAATAAACTCCGAATCTGGATATGAGTTAATAAACACTTGAAACTTTTCGATAGCATCTTTAGTTGCGTGTTGCTCTTTAGTGTACGCTGGCGATAACATATAGCTACTTTTAGCGGAAAGAAATTGTGCTTCTTCTGCTTTTTCACTTTTAGGATATGTGGAAGCAAAACGATCAAATTGATAACCTGCTAAATAATAGTCGTTAGATTTGTAATACGAATCTGCGTGTAAAAACGAAAGTTTTTCGGCTTGAGGTTTCCCTCTATATTGTGGCATAATTTGCTCAAACAACCTACTAGCCTTCATGTATTTCCCTTTGTTATACATGGCTTCTCCTACTTTAAATTTCGAAGAAATATCTTCGCCATTTAAAGCTTTTTGATATGGACTGCATGAACTTAATGCTAAGCCTACTAATAAAATGTAAATTAATTTATTCATTTGTTAACGTTACTGTTTTTAACTATCTCATGCAATTCTATAATAGAATCAAGTGTTCTAATGTTTCTTGTATTAGTTACACTTATTTCTTGATTTTAAAACAGAATGCAAAATTAGTCTTTTATTATGGATTTTAAAAATATATTATTCTGCTAAAATAATTGATGAAATCAAGGAATGTAAAGGTTTAAGTAATATTTAACTTTTAAACCTGAGTTTGACCTAAGATTTAATTTTCAGAATCCTAAGAAAAAGTGAGATCAGAAGTGTGAAATTATAAGAATATCGAGATATTATAATAATTTTATACGATAAGATTGCATTTTCTTTGGGTTTCTAAAAAGATTTGGTGAATTCTCCCCAATTATTGTTATAATATATCCAATTAACTAGTTAGTCTTTCAAAATTACAACTGCAAATTGAATAAAAATTCATTCCAACTGAAAACAAACATTAGGTCAAACTCAGGTTTTAAACAAATACTTTCAGCGCTTCTTCCATTTTTTCTTTTAATTCTTCTGTAGCTTCTACAAGCGGTAATCTTACCTTTGCGCTACACATTTTTAATGCTTCAAAAACTGCTTTTATTCCTGCAGGATTATTTTCAGCAAAAATAAGAGCGGTCATTTCCATTAACTTAAAGTGCAAAGCATATGCTTCTTTAGCTTTCCCTTCTAGGCCTAAATTAATCATTTTAGTAAAATCTTTAGGAAGCGCTTGACCAAGTACAGAGATTACTCCTGCTCCACCAGCTAATATCACTCCTAATGCCAAATCATCATCTCCTGAAAGCACTAAAAAATCTTCCGGCTTATTTTTAAGTAGCTGTAAATATTGGTGTACATTATTTCCTGCTTCTTTAACGGCAATAATATTTTTAAAATCTTTTGCTAAACGCAAAGTCGTTTCTGGCGACATATCTTTAGCTGTTCTTCCAGGAACATTATATAATATTATTGGAACTGGTGACGCTTCTGCTACTGCTTTAAAATGCTGATACAAACCTTCTTGCGTAGGCTTACTATAATATGGAGATACAGATAAAATAGCATCCATATTAGACAAGTCTGTATTTTTAATCTCTTCCACAACTTGCGCGGTATTATTCCCTCCAATTCCTATAACTAATGGCAACTTACCATTATTTGCCTTAATTATTGTATTCGTTATCGCTAATTTTTCTGCTGCTGTAATCGTTACACTTTCTCCTGTCGTGCCACTTATAACAAGATAATCGGTTCCGTTTTCTATGTTATATGCCACGATATCTTCTAAAGATTTGTGATCTACACTTAAATCCTCATTAAAAGGTGTTATTAAAGCAACTCCCGTACCTACAAATTTATTATTCATTACTTATTTTATTAAATGTATTAAGGTATTTTATTAATTCATTTTTAAATACATCAAACTGTTTTAAATTGGTTTTAATAATAAAATCATTCAATCTATTATCCGACTGTAAAACACCAATTTTAAATTTAGCTTTAGATGTCGCTGTTAAAACTTTAAGCGCTAACACATCTTGTTCATAATAACTAATTAAAGCATCAAACGGCGTATCTAAAAAAACTTGAAGCTCCTTATTTGTTATTTTTCCCTTCCAATTTAAATCTTTCGGATTAAAACAAAAATCCCAAGTACTTATATCTTCTTTTTTATTAGAAGTAAACGCTATAATTTTAAGTTTATTTGGCCTTACATGAATTGTTTCTGCTAGCTTTCTAAAAGACTCAAAATCATCAATTTCATCTATATTTATAATGACTCCTAGACTAGCGATCTTGTCCTTATTCAGAAATACCTGTCTAGAATTTAATAATTTACTAAGATGTTTTTTAGTAGAATTTTGTTTAAAACCCTTTAAAATCATTTATATTTATACTTTCTTACAAAGGTAACAAAAGTAGTTAGTTTTGTTTATTAAAACCTATTCCTTTACACATGAATTATAAACATCTTTTTTTAATTGTTTTTGCACTCTTTATATATAGTTGCAAACAAGAAAAACTATTCCTTACTAAAATTGAAGGAAAACAAATAAACATTAAGGATAGCCTCGAAATTAATCAAGAGGTTGAAGACTTTGTTAAACCATATAGAGATCATGTTAATAAGAATTTAGATAGCGTCATTTCTTATGCTGTAGATACCTACACGAAGACAGATGGAGACTTCAACACCGCAATTGGTAACCTATTCGCAGATGCTGTTATTGAAGAATCCAGCACGATATTTAAAAAACGAACCGGACATAACGTAGACGTGGTTCTACTTAATCATGGAGGAATTCGTGCCATTATATCTAAAGGAAACATAACTACCAGAACGGCTTATGAGATTATGCCTTTTGAAAACAGCCTTGTAGTTTTAGAAATGAAGGGAAAAACGATTCAAGACAGTTTAATAAATTATTTAAGTAAAGCGAAACGCGCACATCCTATTTCTGGTTTAAAAATTAAATTAGATAAAGATTTTAATGCGGTTTATGCTTCTATAAATAATCAACCTATTGAAGCCGAAAAAACCTATTATGTTGCTACTAATGATTATTTATATCATGGTGGTGATAGAATGACCTTTTTTCAAACCAATGACAGCTTACATGTTTTAAACTACAAGGTAAGAAATGCTTTATTAGATTACTTCCTTAAAAAAGATACCATTAACCCTGTTATTGATGACAGATTTATTCAATTAAAATAAACCAGATGAAAAGAAGAGATTTTATACAACAAACATCTGCAACAGCGGCATTAATCACATTAGGAGGTTTAGGCTTACAATCGTTTACCTCTGGAAGCAAAGCAACAAAAATAACGATACTTCATACCAATGATGTGCATAGCCATATTGATGCTTTTGGACCAGAAGATGGAAGAAATCCAAACCAAGGAGGTGTTGCCAGAAGAGCTAGTTTAATACAGAATATTAGAAACGAAAACCCAAACACCTTATTATTAGATGCTGGAGATATTTTTCAAGGAACACCTTATTTTAACTATTATGGTGGCGAGCTAGAATTTAAACTCATGAGCATGTTAAAATATGATGCTGCAACTATAGGAAACCATGATTTTGATAATGGCATAAATGGCTTATTAGCACAATTACCTCATGCTAAGTTCGATTTTCTATCTGCTAATTACGACTTCTCTAATACCGTACTGGACTCCTTTGTAAAACCGTATAAAATATTTAAAAAGGACGGCATTAAAATTGGTGTTTTCGGCTTAGGTATTGAGCTAAACGGCTTGGTAGACAAAAACATGTATAAAGAAACGAAATATCTGGATCCTACGGAAATCGCGCAAGACATGAGCCGAATTTTAAAAGAAAACGAAAAATGTGATTTAGTTATATGTCTATCGCATTTAGGATATCATTATAAAAATTTCACAGAGAAAATTAGTGATTTAAACCTTGCTAAAGCAACAAAAGATATCGATTTAATTATTGGGGGACATACTCATACTTTTTTACCAAAACCAACCATTGCCAAAAACAGCATAGGTGAAAATGTTTTAGTGAATCAAGTGGGTTGCTACGGAATTAATCTAGGAAAAATAGACTTCTATTTTGATGCCGACAAAAACAAAGCCGCAAAAGGAACTTCTATTTTAGTGTAAATCTGTTCTCTTTTTATGAAGAAAGAATAACGGTATTAACTTCCACCCTTTTTTCTTCTTTATTCCTTTCTAATATATAACTAAATAGAAAGAATAAACCAACTAAATGTAAAACTCGATCTATCATTACAAAGCTCGAATTATATAAATAGTAGGTGCTTATGTAATGTAACACATCGGAAAACAAAAAACATAAAACCATAATTAAAAACAGAATAGATTCTTTAGTTTCTGAGTTTAAATAATCTACAAAAGAAACAAAAGCAAGCGCTATTAAAGCAGTACTTTTAATACCAAATAAAGTCACCTCGACACTATCTGGAATATAATACTTAATGACGTCAAAAAGAATGTATAACAGATACGCGTTAATTAAAAACACAAAAATTAGATACGAACTAATCACTTTATCTAATTGCAACTTTTTAATTCTAGAGGCTACCGCTACAATTAAACTAGCATAACTTAAGCAATACGCTAAACTAGAAATATTAACAAGCATTAAATTATAGGTAAAAACAGAAGTAAAGTCTCCAATAAAAGAAAATAATAAAAAAGCAAAAACACCCATTGTAATTTGCTTATTCTTTAATAGAAAATAGATTAAAAATACAGGAACAAAAAGAGGTTTTGTTAATTGCTGAAACAAATCATTTTCACTAATAGTAGCAATTACATTAATTAATATAAGGGCAAACAATATGCCTAAAAACATTTTGTTTGGAAATTTATTTATCCAATTTTTTAGAATCATAATCATAAGTAGGTTATCGCAAATATAAAATAAATTTACTTACAACGGATAAATTACACATTTAATCGATGAAATACATAGGTTTTATTTGATTTACAGTAAAATTCTTCAACTATATAATAAGCTAAAGCCACTTTCTACTAAACATTTCATTTTAAAATATTTAAACTTGAAAAAACACTTGCCTTTAAAATTAAACATAATTATCTCTATACCTTTAAAGACCATCTTTACAATTTAAATGTACAACACATCTGGATAGTGCATTTATTTTTGAAAAAATCAGATTAGAAGTTTACTAAGGATTTTAGAACTTATCGCTGGTATTTCAATAAGGCTTGCATTAGAGCAACGCTATCCATAACCTCAACGGGAGGCCATTATAATATAGCTAAAAACTAGGGATTACAACTAATCCAGACAGTGGTGCACTATCTATTACTGTAGTAGTCTCTTTTATAGTATCCGGAATATTCTGAACTGGGATAGACAAGATGCGCTGAAATTAATTACGCAAAAATATTAGCTCCTTTTTTTTTTGAGTTTATTTCTAAATCTGTTTGAAGGTAAAACATTACAAAAGCAAATATATTTAACGCGATAGCAATATAATTTAAAATTTCAAGGTCCGACAGATAGTAATAGCCAATCAATAAAAAATCTGAAAAACTTATTGCTAAACAACCTATAAACAGAAACAAGGATTTCCGGGTATCATTTTCAAGAAAATTCAAAAAAGAGATAGCCAACAAAACTAACAATATAAAATTATAGCTATGCTCTACAAAACGCACCAAATTTAGAACCTTAGAATCAAACAAAATAGGGTCTATTATTCCATACAAAACGGTGAACAGATAGATTACAAGAACAAATAATACAATAGTTTGAATTAAAAATTTCTTAATAAGGACTCTAAAATCCAAAGCCTTAAAAATTTCGAACAACAAAAAAAAGAAGGAAACAACATAAAGTATATTACATACAAAATATAGCGTTTCTGATAAATTATCATCATCCATTATATGCAAAATATCTGCAGAAGAATAACTAACTAAAAAGAGAAAAAAAAACAAAGACTTCTTTTTTCTGGATATAAAATAAATCACAGTAATTACCGGGACAACTAGTAATTCTAAAATAGAAAAGATAGAAATATCTAGTAGACCTAAAAGTGTAAAACCAAGATAATCAGCTAACATAAAATAATTTAAGCACCCTAAAAAGTGAAGTTATCAACTTTCAAATATAAATAAAAAATGTAATTTATCGGTAATAAATAACTTTTATCGGTTTACCTCTGAAAAAACACCGGAATTAGCGAACCATTTGTAAGAATTCCTGCTCAGATATTAAGGACACTCCCAATTTCTCTGCTTTTTCTTTTTTACTTGGCCCCATTTTGTCTCCAGCTACAATATAACTGGTCTTAGCAGAAATAGAAGACGAAACTTTACCGCCATTATCTTCTATTAGCTTTTTAAGTTCGGTTCTTGAAACAACTTCGAAAACCCCTGAAACTACAAATATTTTGCCTTCTAGCTTATTGGTTTGATTTGCTAATTTTTCGGCCGAAACTTCCAATTGCACTCCAAAACTTCTTAGTTTTTCAATCGTATTTCTATTTTCTTCCGAAGTAAAAAACAGGACAACACTTTCCGCAATTTTAATTCCTATTTCATCTACATTTACTAATTCTTCTTGTGTCGCTTTTTCTATTGCATCTATACTTTTATAATGCTTGGCTAATTTTTTAGCAACCGTTTCTCCCACATATCGAATTCCTAAAGCAAAAAGAACCCTTTCAAAAGGGATTTGCTTAGAAGCTTCCACGCCATTGATTAAATTCTCAGCACTTTTTTCTGCCATTCTTTCTAATGGCATCAACTGTTCTTTAGTTAGCGTATATAAATCGGAATAATTTGTAATCAAGCCTGCTTGCACTAAAAGCGCAACGGTTTCTCCTCCTAAACCTTCAATATCCATTGCTTTTCTAGAAATATAATGCTGTATTCTTCCAACAATCTGTGGCGTACAGCCATTATAATTCGGGCAAAAATGTTTGGCTTCCCCTTCATCTCTTTCTAAAAGCGTGTTACATTCCGGACAATGGGTTATATATATGGTTGGTTGTGAATCTTCTGGTCGTTTGGTAAAATCTACCGCAATTATTTTAGGTATAATCTCTCCTCCTTTTTCTACAAACACCTCATCACCAACTCGAATATCTAACTTTTCAATTTGATCGCTATTATGTAAAGAAGCTCTTTTTACAGTCGTTCCTGCTAATTCTACAGGCTCCAAATTGGCAACTGGCGTTATCGCTCCCGTTCTTCCAACCTGATACGAAATACTATTTAAACGCGTAGAAACCTGCTCTGCTTTAAACTTATAAGCCATCGCCCAACGTGGTGCTTTGGCAGTATATCCTAATTCTTCTTGTTGCTGTAAATCGTTCACCTTTACTACTACGCCATCTGTTTCGTATGGCAAATTATGTCTTTCTGTATCCCAATAATTTACAAATTCTAAAACGGCTTCAATAGAATTTGCTAGTTTGGCGGCTTCTGGAACTTTAAAACCCATCTGTCTTGCTTTCTCTAGACTTTCCATTTGTGTAGCAATCCCTAAATTATCTCCTGTAATATTATACAACAAACATTCTAATGGTCGTTTTGCAACCTCCGCACTATCTTGAAGTTTTAAACTTCCCGAAGCTGTATTTCTTGGGTTTCTATATGGTTCTTCCCCAATATCAATGCGCTCTTCGTTCATCTTATTAAACCCTTCAAAAGGCAAAACAATTTCTCCACGAATATCAAATTTTGCTGGATAGCTTCCTTTTAATTGCAATGGTACCGATTTAATCGTTTTAATATTTGCTGTTACTTCATCTCCTTGCATACCATCTCCACGAGTTACTGCGCGAAGTAAACTTCCGTTTTCATACGTCAAACTAATCGATGCACCATCATATTTTAATTCGCAGGTGTATTGAATTTCGCCATCCACCATCTTTTTAATCCTAGTTTCCCAATCTTGTAAATCTTCTAGAGAATACGAATTATCTAAACTATACATTCTATGCGCATGTACAACCGTATTGAAGTTTTTAGTAACCGTTCCTCCCACTCTTAAAGTTGGCGAATTGGCATCAAAAAATTCTGGATGTTTTTCTTCTAAGGCCTGTAGTTCTTTTAATTTTATATCAAAATCGTAATCACTAATAGTCGCATTATCTAAAACGTAATAATTATAGTTGTGCTCACGAAGCTCGCTACGTAAGTTTTGTATGTATTCTTTTGTATTCATTTAATTCTTTTATCTCTTTCCCTAAAAAACCTTTCTGTCAACAGATGGATATAAGGATCTATTTTCTTAATCAAAATCTGAAATCAACAATCTCTTATCAGCAATCGTTAATCTTTATTCCTTTTAGCATTCTATCTTTTCCAAAAATATCTTGCTTTAATTCTATAGCTTCAAAACCATTCTCTTCTAATAAAGCAATCATTGCTGCACCAAGATACTCGTTTATTTCAAAATACAATTCGCCTTTTGGTTTCAAGTGATCTACCGCAAATGTTGTTATTGCTTCATAAAATTGTAACGGATTATTATCGGCTACAAACAACGCCAAATGCGGTTCGTTATTTAAAACGTTAGGTTTCATTTCTTGTTTCTCCAGGTTTCTAACATATGGCGGATTGGATACAATGATGTCAAATCCCAAACTAGAAAACGCCAAATCCCAAGACTTTTCATTTAAAATATCTGCTTCTATAAATACCACTTCTACATTATTTAATGCTGCGTTTTCTTTTGCTTGTTCTATCGCTTTCGCGGAAACATCTAAAGCATAAACCTTCGCTTTAGGTAAATTTTTAGCTAACGAAATAGCAATACAACCACTTCCTGTTCCAATATCAAGAATAGAAATAGGTTTCTGGAATGCGCTCGAATTGACATCGTTTAAAATAAGGTCTACGAGCTCTTCCGTTTCTGGTCTTGGTATTAACGTATGTTTGTTCACTTTAAAAGGCAAACCGTAAAATTCTGTTTCGCCTAAAATATATTGAATCGGCTCTTCTTCTTTCAACCTTTTTAACGCATTAATAATAGCTTCTTCTTCCGCTTTAGTAATCGTTTTTCCTGGTTCAAGTGCTAGTTTCATTCTAGAAAAATCACAGCATGCTTCGATTAGCAAATAGAAAAAACTATTTACTTCGTCTACACCATAAATAGCATCTAACTGTTCGTGAAATATATTTTGTATTTCTTTTAACCTCATTAATTCCATTATCAATTACAGATTTTTCAGCATCCAAATACCACAAGCGTTATGTCCTGTGTTTCCTAAAGGAGCTTCCAAATGCTTAAACCCGAAAGTTTCATAAATATGAATTGCCGCTTTTAGATTCGGAATCGTTTCTAAATAGCATTGTTTATATCCCATTGCTTTAGCAGCTTCCATACATTTCTCAAAAAGAGGCTTTCCTATTCCCTTTCCTCTTACTTCCGGAGCAAAATACATTTTCTGAATCTCGCATATTTCGGTTTCAAAATCTTTTAAAGGCTGTATTCCTGCTCCCCCAAAAACCTTTCCATCTAATTCCACAACATAATAAACATCGTTATTATTTTGATAAGATTCAAACATTCTTGGCGTTTCTGCATCTTCATAAGCAGTACCTACCAAAGGGATTTCATATTCATGAAAACAACCTCGTATAGCCGCTTCTATTTGCGCATTATCCTTTTGTTCAATTTCTCTTATAATGATATTGCTATTCCTCACTTTTAAATATTATTTTTGCTGGTGAAGATACATTAAATCTAAAAAAATTGAAATGAAGAAGTTTATAATCTTATTAACAGTAATCCTTACTATTATAAGTTGTTCTGTTAAAGAAAAACCAGAATTTTTAAGAGTCGACAATATAAAGGTAGACGATTCTAATTCTAAATTCATTACACTTACTGCAGATGCGTATTTTTTGAATAAAAACGATATTAGTGGTGAATTAAAAACAGACGAAATTAAAGTGTTTGTTAACAACAACCAAATGGCAACGGTTACCACAGAAAGCTTTAAAGTGCCAGCAAAAAAAGAATTTTCTATTCCGCTAAAAGCAAATGTTCCTACAGACAGTCTTTTTAGTGATAAAAGCTTAAGTGGTTTATTAGGAAGTTTTCTCTCACAAAGAATGAAAGTACAGTATAAGGGACAAATTAAATATAAAGTATTTGGTTTTTCACATACGTATGATGTGGATCAAACCGAAAACGTAAAAATCAAATTCTAAACTTTTTATTATTACACACGAAGACTACATAAAACGCTGCATACAAATTGCAAAACTCGGACTAGGAACCACAAGACCAAATCCTATGGTTGGCGCTGTAATTGTACACAATAGTCGTATTATTAGCGAAGGCTACACTAGTGCTTATGGTGGCAATCATGCCGAGGTAAACGCAATAAATGCTGTTGTAGATAAAACCCTTTTACAAGAATCCACCTTATATGTTACACTAGAACCGTGTAGCCATTTTGGAAAAACACCGCCTTGTAGCGATCTTATTATTACTCATAAAATACCGAATGTGGTCATTGGCTGTGTAGATGATAATCCGGAAGTTGCAGGTAAAGGAATTAAAAAACTACGAGATTCTGGCTGTAATGTAACTGTAGGTATTCTAGAGGAAGACTGTAAAAAGCACCACAAACGTTTTTTTACATTCCATAACAAAAAGCGTCCGTATATTATTTTAAAATGGGCAGAAACTACGGATGGTTTTATCGCTCCCAAATACAAAGATGAAAACAAACCTGTTTGGATAACCAATGAGATATCTCGCCAATTAGTACATAAATGGCGCGCAGAAGAACAAGCAATTCTTGTTGGTACCAATACCGTTATTAAAGACAACCCGAGTTTAACGGTTAGAGATTACACCGGTAACAATCCGATTCGCATAGTTTTAGACAGAAACAACTTACTATCTAAGGAGTACGCAATTTTTAATGACCAAGCCGAAACCATCACTTTTAAAGACCATAATGCAAAAGCTATTTGCACTCATTTACATAAGGAAAACATAAATTCTATAATTATTGAAGGTGGTTCTAAAACCTTGCAACTATTTATAGATGAAAATCTTTGGGATGAAGCTCGAGTATTTACAGGAAACATACTATTTAAAGAAGGCGTTAAAGCACCAAAATTTTATGGACATCTTGCTTCTACAGAAAAGTTAATAGAAGATACTCTTAAAATATTTACTAATAATTAAAAAGATTCCTGTCTACGCAGGAAATAAATATGATTAAAAATTTAATATTCGATTTTGGAGACGTATTCATCAACCTAGATAAAGCCGGAGCCATGCAAAATGCTTTAGACGTATTTAAGGTAGATACGCTTCCGGAAGACGTAATTGCCATCAATACCTTATATGAACAAGGATTATTGGACACGGAAGAATTTTTAGAGTTTTACCTAGAAAACTTTCCGAAGTTAACTGCGGATGAAATTATAGATGCATGGAATTTTATTCTGAAAGACTTTCCGCGAAAGCGATTAGAATTCATCCAACAATTAGCTGCAGATAAAAAGTATAAACTTATTTTATTAAGCAATACCAACGAACTTCATATCGATTGGATAAAAGAAAATGTTTCGTTTTATGAAGATTTTAAAAGCTGTTTTGATCCTTTTTATCTTTCGCACGAAATTCAATTACGAAAACCAAATGCGAATATTTATGAATTCGTTTTAAACAAAAACAATATAAAAGCAGAAGAATCACTATTTATTGACGACACCTTAGAAAACACCGAAGCTGCAAGCAAACTAGGAATACACGTTTGGAATATTGATGAAACTAAGGAAGACATCATCGATTTATTTACCATTATGAAAGACTTATTTTGATATACCTTTTACTCAGCATCTTAGCATCTACGCTAATATTCATTATTTTTAAACTGCTTGGGAAATACAAAATCAATACGCTTCAAGCTATTGTTGCCAACTATTTTACAGCTTGTTTAACAGGTGTTCTCATGTACGAAGAACCCGTAAATATTACTAAAATCCTAAATGAAGATTGGTTTTTTGGCGCTATTGGTTTAGGCTTTCTGTTCATCTCCATTTTTAATGTTATGGCATTAACTGCACAACGAAACGGACTAACGGTTACTTCTGTGGCTAGTAAAATGAGCGTTGTAATTCCTATTATTTTTGGTTTGTATGCTTATAACGAAAGTTTAGGTTGGCAAAAAGGAGTTGGTATAATTCTAGCTTTGGTTGCAGTGTATTTAACTTCGGCAAAATCGAAAACCGAAGCGTTTAATATTAAAAATTTATGGCTTCCTATTTTATTGTTTTTTGGATCTGGCGCCATAGATACCTCGATAAAGTATATTGAAACAAGCTATGTTTCACAAAATGGCATTCCAATATTTTCTGCAACCATTTTTTGTATTGCTGGTTTAATAGGAATAGTACTACTTAGCATTCAAGCTATAAAAGGAAAATTTACATTTGACTACAAAAGTATTTTTGGCGGTATCCTTTTAGGTATCACGAACTACTATTCTATTTACATGCTTTTAAAAGCGTTACAATTTGAAGGCTTTGAAAGCTCTACTCTTTTTACCATAAATAATGTAGCTATCGTTATGCTGTCGACTTTAATCGGCCTTATTATTTTTAAAGAAAAATTACAAAAAAAGAATTGGATAGGAATTGCGCTTGCCATAATTTCTATTGTATTAGTTACTTTAGCGTAAATGGAAGAAAAAGACACCTATAAAACCATTACAACACCTTCTGAAGCAGTTTTGTTTAAAGATAAAAACTCCAAATTCTATGGTTATGCCTTTCCTATTCAGAATGAAGATGAAGTAAAACAGCACTTGGAAGATTTAAAAAAACAACACCACACAGCAGGTCACTTTTGTTATGCGTACCAATTTGGAACCGACGAAAAACAGTTTTCCTACCGAGCAAATGATGATGGAGAACCTAATAATAGCGCTGGAATGCCTATTTACGGACAAATACAATCGTATGCTGTTACCAATATCCTAATCGTTGTATTGCGCTATTATGGAGGCGTAAAACTTGGTGTTGGCGGATTAATAAATGCGTATCGAACTGGAGCACAAATGGCTTTAGAAGCTTCCAAAATTATTACAAAAACGATAAATATCGAATACTGCATCTCTTTTGAATACAAAAACATGAATAAAGTGATGCGTATAATCAAAGAGAAAAACCTAAATATTACCAACCAAATTTTAGAATTGGACTGTAAAGTTTTTATTTCTGTAAGAAAAAACAACTCTGAATCTGTATTTGAAACATTCGACAATCAATTCGAAATAAAAATCGAAGTCGTATAACGAGAAGTTTCTACAGTTTATCTAAAATATAATCTGGACATTTCATCGGTCTTTTCGTTTTCATGTTAATAAATGCCAAAACGGTATTCGCCTGTACTAAAATCTCACCAGCTTCGTTTGTAATTTCATATTCAAATTCTATTTTTACGGAAGGTATTTTTTTAAGTTGTGTTTTAACTTTAACAACGTCGTCGTAATAGGCTGATTTCTTATAATTTAAAGACATAGAAATCACAGGAAGCATAACACCTTCCCTTTCCATTTGACTGTAAGAAATACCAAACGTTCTTAACCACTCTGTCCTTCCCATTTCTAGGTATAATGCGTAATTGCCATGATGAACAACACCCATTTGATCGGTTTCACCATATCTAATTCTTATAAAAATTTCATTCTCATTCATACTAATATCTCGTTATTTTTTTGTAGTTTCGGTAACGGTTTAAACATGCAATAAAATTTCCTAATATTCAACTATAAAATATTTTTTTATTAATAAATTTGTTCACATATTTGCCGAGCTATAATCAACGAGAGGAAATCAATTCCTCTTTTTTTAACTAACAATAAATTTCACTATAAATAATGAGTATTACTGCGCAATCGGTCTGGAATAATTGTCTTGAATTTATAAAAGATAATATTCAGCCGCAAGCTTATAAAACTTGGTTCGAGCCAATTGTTGCAGTTAAACTTGCAGAAAATGCTTTGAGTATTCAAGTACCTAGTAAATTCTTTTACGAATGGCTAGAAGAGCATTATGTGAAAATCCTAAAAGTTGCACTTACCAAAGAGTTAGGCGAAACAGCCAAACTAGTTTACATTATTAAAATGGAAAACACTTATGGTAATAAACAACCTTTTACCGAAAGAATTCCTAGTTCGAATAGATCTTCTGTAAAAGCGCAAGATGTCGATATTCCTTTAAACAATAAAAATCGCGAATTACGCAACCCTTTTATTATTCCCGGAATTAGAAATGTGAAAATTGAGTCGCAACTAAATCCGAACTATAATTTCGAGAACTTTTTAGAAGGAGATTCTAACCGTTTAGCTAGAAGTGCAGGATTAGCTGTAGCTAGCAAACCAGGAGGAACATCTTTTAACCCTTTATTAATATTTGGAGGCGTTGGTCTTGGAAAAACACATTTAGCACATGCTATTGGTGTAGATATTAAAGATAAATACCCTGAAAAAACAGTTTTATATATTTCTGCTGAAAAATTCACGCAGCAATACATAGACTCGGTTAAGAAAAATAACAGAAATGATTTTATTCATTTTTATCAAATAATAGACATCTTAATTATTGATGATGTACAATTTCTATCTGGTAAATCTGGAACACAAGATGTATTCTTTCATATTTTTAACCATTTACACCAAAACGGAAAGCAAGTTATTTTAACTAGTGACAAAGCTCCTGTTGACATGCAAGATATTGAGCAACGCTTATTATCTAGATTTAAATGGGGACTTTCTGCAGAATTGCAAACGCCAGATTTTGAAACCAGAGTATCTATATTAAAAAACAAATTATATCGTGATGGTGTAGAAATGCCGGATGATATTATTGAGTATGTTGCAAAACATATTAAATCTAATATTAGAGAGCTTGAAGGCGCAATTATCTCTTTAATTGCACAATCTTCTTTTAATAAAAAAGAGGTTACTATTGACTTAGCAAAACAAGTCGTTGAAAAGTTTGTAAAAAACACAAAACGTGAGGTTTCTATAGATTATATCCAGAAAATAGTTTCCGATTATTTTCAAATGGATGTAGATACGCTACAATCTAAAACTAGAAAACGTCATATTGTACAAGCGAGACAATTAGCCATGTTCTTTGCCAAAAAACTGACTAAAGCTTCACTAGCAAGTATTGGTTCGCAAATTGGTAAACGAGATCATGCCACTGTACTTCACGCTTGTAAAACGGTTAACAACTTATCTTCTACAGATAAACAATTTAGAAAATACGTAGAAGATTTAACTAAAAAGCTTTCGGTTTAAATTTCAAATACCGCATTTTTCAAATAAAATATTATGACTAAAATACTAATGGTTTGCCTTGGTAATATTTGTCGTTCTCCTTTGGCAGAAGGTATTTTACGTGCTAAACTTAACGATGATTTTACTATAGATTCTGCTGGAACAGGAAATTATCATATTGGTGACCTACCAGACAAACGCTCTATTCAAGTTGCAGAAAAATATGGTATTGATATCACCAATCAACGCGGTAGACAATTTGATGTTTCCGATTTTGATGTTTTTGATTTAATTTACGTCATGGACAATTCCAACTTTAAAAACGTGGTAAAACTTGCTAGAAATGAAAATGATATCGCTAAGGTAAAACTCATTTTAAACGAAGTATATCCCAATCAAAACTACGATGTTCCTGATCCTTACCACGACAGCGCTCAAGGTTTTGAAAATGTTTTTAAAATGCTAGACGAAGCTACAGATGTTATAAAGGAAAAAGTTTTAAAGAATTAAAACATTGAAAACCAAGTGTTTTAGTTTATATATTTTGTAATTTAAAGCACAACTCCTTAAAACAGTACCACATGAAATCTATTATACTCTTAATAATAGCATTGTTTTCTTTTCCGTGTTTCTCTCAAAATATAAATATTGAACTTTTTGCTAGCGGACTTTCCAAACCGGTAAACGTAAAACACGCAGGTGATGATAGACTCTTTGTTGCGGAAAGAGCTGGTGTTATTAAAATCATTAATGCAGACGGCACCTTAGCAACGACGCCATTTTTAAATATCAATCCTATTGTCACTAATAGTGGTGGAGAACGAGGTTTATTAGCCATAGCTTTTCATCCAAACTATTCTACCAATGGGTATTTATTTGTAAACTATATAAATAATAGTGCAGACACGGTAATTTCTAGATTTACAAGAAACTCACTAAATACAGCAGACCCCAATTCCGAATTAGTTTTTATGAATATTAGTCAGCCATACGGTAATCACAATGGTGGAGATATGCATTTCGGTACCGATGGCTATTTATATATTTCTACAGGAGATGGAGGTTCTGGTGGTGACCCTGAAAACAGAGCACAAAACTTAACTTCCCATTTAGGAAAACTACTACGTATAGATGTGGATAATCCTGTAACTGGCGGATTGAATTATTCGATACCAGCAGACAATCCCTTTTTTAGTAATACAGAAGGCATAAAGGAAGAAATTTGGTCCTATGGCCTACGAAACCCTTGGAAGTGGTCTTTTGATAGAGACACAGGTGATATTTGGATAGCCGATGTTGGACAAAGCCAAATTGAAGAAATTAATATGGTTACCAATGGAAGCGCTCCAATCAATTACGGTTGGCGCTGCTATGAAGGAGATTCACCTTACAACACAGCAAATTGCCCTGCTACAAGCACATTAACATTCCCTGTGGCGCAATATACACATAGTAATGACGGCGCCTTTAAATGCTCGATTACCGGAGGTTATAGATATAGAGGAACAGCGCAACCTACGCTGGAAGGCTTCTATTTTTTTGCCGATTACTGTAGTGATGAAATTGGTTATGTACAAGGAGATGGAACAAATTTTAATCTAACGTTTATAGAAGATTTTGGTAGTGATGGTTTTTCTGCTTTTGGAGAAGACGTTACTGGCGAGCTATATATTGCTGGGCTTAACTCAGGAATTATTTACAAAATAATAGATGCTGATTTAAGTGTAAACGAACAAAACGTATTTAATATAAAAATGTATCCGAATCCAGTAAAAGATAGTTTAAATTTAGATTTTAGAAACACAACACAGGTAATTAAAGAAATTAATATATTTAATTTGCACGGGAAACTAGTTAAATCTATTTTAAAACCAGACTTAACTATAACCACTTTATCGACTAAAGAAATGCAAAGCGGATTGTATTTAATTGAAATTAATGCCGAAAACGGAAGCAAAAAAACGAGTAAATTTATTAAAGAGTAATGGACAATATTATCGGTAAATTATACCTTATACCTACAACATTAGGCGACAATGCGCCTTTAGAAGTTTTACCTATTTCAGTAAAAAAAGTAATAGAGCAAGTAGACACATTTATTGTTGAAAACGAAAAAAATGCAAGACGCTTTATTAAAAGCATTGCACCAAGAAAACAACAAGCTTCACTAACCTTGTTTCCTTTAAACAAGTTTACAGATCCTATGGAATTGCCAAGTTATTTAGAACCTTGTTTACAAGGAAAAAATGTTGGACTACTATCGGATGCTGGTTGCCCTGGCGTTGCAGATCCTGGAGCAGATATAGTAAAAATTGCACATGATAAAAACATACAAGTAGTTCCTTTGGTTGGACCTTCTTCTATATTATTAGCAATGATGAGTTCCGGAATGAACGGACAAAGCTTTACTTTTAATGGATATTTACCTATTGATAAAGATGAAAAGAAACAAGAGATAAAACAATTAGAGCGCCTTTCTTTCGAAAAAAATCAATCACAGCTTTTTATTGAAACGCCGTACAGAAACAATAAAATGTTAGAAGACATGTGTCAATATTTGGAAAGTAATACGCAAGTTTGTGTTGCTTGTGACATTACATTACCAACCGAATATATAAAGACGAAATCTGTAAACGAATGGAAAAAAAATAAGGTTGACCTTCATAAAAGACCAACCATTTTTATAATACATAAAAGCTAGTTACTAAATAGTACTAGCTTTTGCTTTTTTATTTGCTTTTACTAGCGAAGTATCATAACCTGAAAACTTTTTCATGTAATGTTTAATCGAAGTACCAAAGGCATCTTCAAAACCAGTTTCACCGTAACTTCTTAAGTATTTTTTTACGCTTCCAGGTCCTGCTAAATGCGCTGCAGCTAGAATTCCTGACTCGGTTACCAAAATACCATTAATGGTCATACCATTAAAACGTTTAATGTCTCTACGTAAAATCCATTTATTACGTTGTGCATTTGCAACAAATGCTTTTTCCTGTAATTCTGGGTTTTGTAAAAATTGATTCGGATTGTAGATACCAATCATTTTTAGAGTCTCTGCTCCAAATTGGTATTTTCCTAAATAACCAAATTTGTTTACGGTAAAATAATCTCCTCCAGATTCTTTAAAAGCTAATGCTTCTTTAAAACCGATAAAAGACTTTCCTAAAGTTGGTTTGAATTTTTCACTTGGTGTAGGTGTACGAAAGGCAAATACTTTATCTGACACTTCTATGGTAGCAACCACTTCTTCTTCTTCGTAATTTATTAAATCCATAACCGCTTCCGAAGAAAACGATAATTTTAATAAAGTACATATGGTTAGTAATAGCGTAAACTTTCCAATATTTTTTATCATAACGAATAATTTTTCAGTAATAATTAATAGTAATAATCACTTACAATTTTTCAGCGTGCAAATATACAACTTTTATTTTAAACCTGAAAACCAGTAGTTTATACGTTTCTAATTCAAAATTAGACGTTTATATCTTTTATTCAAAAATTAGTCGACTAAGTACATCTAAAAGTAGATAGCATGGAACTTTAATTCATTTTTATCGTTAAATTCTAACGTAGGAAAGGGTACTTTTATTACGTTCAAAACACTAAAAACAGATTTCAAGAAGTGTGAATTTGTTTTTATTCTGGTTAAATCTATATCTAGACTTAAATAATATTGTCGTTTTCTGTCTGGATTTAAAAATGCAACATCTACAGTTTCCTCATTTCCGGTAAGCATACCATCTGCTCCATAACCAAAAGCAACATTTATCCACTTTGGTATTTTATCATTCTTAAAAAAAGAACTCACGTTTGCACTTAACCAATAGGTTTGTCCGTTATAATCTTTTAAAATTTCTTCTAATAATCCTTCGCCTAACTTATCTGGTCTTTGTGAAGCATATTTTGTTTGATGAAAAGAATACTTTAAAGTGATACGCTGTTCTTTCCAAAGCAATTCTTGTCCGACGTACAATCCAGTTCCTGCCGCATTACTAATCATATCTCCCCAAGAAAAACCCCATTCTTTAGAGTAACCATCAAAAACTTCTACTACGGTTAGAAATGCGAAACCTAAAGTTGCGCCATAAAGCAATTGATCTTTTTTGCCTACACCACTCCAATGTAAAAGCTCTGCTCCTGCTCTACCTACTTGATAGGAAGAGAATACATGACCAAACTTATCCATTTGAAGCCACTCGTCATTATCATTAAGTGTATGTAGTTTTGATTTTTCATAATCGGCATACCACAATTGATTTAAACCAATTAAGGATAACCCGATTACAGAAGCTTCCGAAATTACTAAAGCATTTCGTCTTGGTACATTTAAAGAATCGCTTGGTGTAAGAAATTTATGAATTCCAGATTGTGAGAATACACTTGTAGTTATACATAAAACGAATAGTAGGTATAAAAGTATTTTCAAGATTACCTATTTATGCCTTGGCTATTAATCCAACGTACATATTCATTTCTATTTGCATTATGCTGACTCAACGTTTTTGCAAACTTATGGTATCCAAAGTTTTTCACGTTGGCAACAAAATAGTAATAGTTATGTGTTTCCGCATTTAAAACAGCATCTATTGCAGACACGTCAGGCATGGTGATTGGTCCTGGAGGAACACCTGGATATTTGTAGGTATTGTATTTAGAATCGATTTCTAAATCTTTATATAAAACCCGTTTAATGACTTGATTAAAATCATTTTCCTTTAGTTTTTTTGCATAGATAACCGTTGGATCTGCTTGTAAAGGCATTCCTTTTCTAATTCTATTTAAATATACGCCAGCAACACGAGGTCTCTCGTCTACCTTTGCCGTTTCTTTATGTACTATTGCAGCAATAGACATTACTTCGTTAATAGAAAGGTTAAGTGCTTTTCGTTTTTCATTTCTAGAAGCATTCCAAAAACTCTGATATTCTTTTAACATTTTATCTCTAAAGCCTTCTGCGGAAGTATTCCAATATATTTCATAACTATTCGGAATATACATCGATAAAGCAGATTCCTTAGTAAAACCATTTGCATTAAAAAACGTTTCGTCTTGCATTGCTTTTAAAACGGAAATACTATCTGCTTCTATTTGAAAAGCAACTCTACCAGCTAAATCTTCTAAACGTTCCTGATTATTAAAACTTAGTTTTAACGGCATGTTTTTACTTCGGATAGAATTAATAATTTCGTTATTATTCATTCCCTTTAAAACCACAAATCTTCCTGCCTTAAGGTTTGTATTGTATTTCTTTTTTTCGGCTAAAGCGTCAAAAGATTCCATATCCTTTAATAATGGAACTAGTTGCTCTCTTACATCATTATAATTTGCTTTGCTAGAAACATATATATAAGCTTCTTCATTATTAAAAGCGGTATTTGCTTTAAACATTGCTTTATATACAAAGTTTGCAAAAAATGCAGCTATTACTAAACCGATGACTAAAACTGCTATAAGTATTTTTTTAAAGTACATTTATTTATGAATGAGTTGAAAGATATATTCGTTTTTAAATTTATTGTTGACTAGACTCCAGTCCTTTTTTAATCCTATTTCTTGAAATCCTTGATTGGTAAAAAGCTTCTGACTTGCGGTATTGTCTTCCGAAATATTACAATATAACTGATGTAAACCTAAATGTGTAAAACAATAATTAACCAATAAATGCAAGGCTTCTTTACCAAAACCTTTTTGTCTGTTAGCTTCTTCTTTTACCAATATACCAATTCCTGCACGACGGTTTTTAAAATCGAAATCAAAAACATCAATCATACCAAGAGCAACATCGTCATAACCACAAATAACTAATCGCAATTGCTTTACTTCGTAAATATCTTTATGTGCATGCTCTAAATATTGTTTGATTAAATATTTAGAATATGGGGTTATGGTATTGCTAATTTCCCAAATACTTTCGTCATTTTCAATCGTATGAATAAACGCTAAGTCTTCTGGTTCTAAAGCTCGTAAATAGATGTTCTCGCCTTTTAATGTAATCATGAAATTATGCCTTTAAAAACTTGTTTTGCAGGACCTATTAACCAAATATCTTGATATGCATTGCCTTTTTTAGCAAAAGACACTTGTAATTCTCCTCCTTCTACTTGTAAGGTTATTAGATTTTTTTCTGTTTCACCAATATAATGCATGGCTAGAGCAACAGCGGTAACACCGGTTCCACAAGATAAAGTTTCGTCTTCTACACCGCGTTCATACGTTCGAACAGCAAAAGTATCTTCGTTTATTTTCGAAACAAAGTTGACATTCGTTCCTGCTTCATTATAAGGACTGCCATATCTAATTTTTGCGCCTTCGGTTTTTATATCCAATCCTTTAAGATTAGCCTCCTTTTGCACATGATGTGGTGATCCTGTATTTAAAAAAATATGATTTGCATGTTTTTCTACTTGTTCCACATCTTGCATGTGAAGCTTAATAATATCCCCTTCTATAATAGCATCATGCATACCATCAATAGCTTCAAAAGTTGCATGGTCTTTTACAATGTTTAAAAATTTTGCAAAAGCGACAATACATCTTCCTCCATTTCCACACATGGTACTTTCGTTTCCATCTGCATTAAAATATACCATTTTAAAATCTGCAGTTTCATGATTTTCTAGTAATATCAATCCGTCGGCTCCAACACCAAAACGTCTATCACATAAAAAAGCGATTTGTTTGGTATCTTTTTTATTAAACGTTTTTAGACGATTATCAAGCATTACAAAATCGTTTCCTGTTCCTTGATATTTATAAAAAGTGTGTGTCATTAAATAGAAATTATTACGACAAATATAGTAATATTAAACTGTATTCTTAGGTGTTAAATACGCGTTAAAGTTGAATTTATTAAACAACATTTTTTTAATTTTAATCGTTAACCTTTTATACTAAACAGATATATTACTATGAAAAAGATTTTATCCCTATTATTCGTTTCGGCATTAGGAGGAGCAATTACTCTAGGTGCTTATAAAACTTTTATTGAAAAGGAACAACAAGTTGTAATACAACCAAACCAAGAACAACCTTTTACCGTTCCTGTAAATCATACAAGCAACGTTGGTTTTATTGCAGAAACAGATGTGAATTTTGTTTCGGCAGCAGAAAAGACAATTCATACTGTGGTACACGTAAAAAACACGACCGTAAATTCTAGTCAAATGACTTTTGAAGATTTATTTTACGGCAGACAAACACAGCGTGCGCAAATAGGTACTGGTTCTGGAGTCATTATTTCGCCAGATGGTTATATTATAACCAACAACCATGTTATTGCTGGTTCTAGAGAGCTTTCTGTGACCTTAAATAATAACAAAACTTATGATGCGACCATTATTGGTGCTGATGAAAAAACAGATATTGCTTTAATTAAAATTGAAACAGACGAAGAATTACCATTTACCACTTTTGGCGATAGTGACGAAGCAAAAATTGGCGAATGGGTTTTAGCTGTTGGTAATCCATTTAACTTAACGTCTACGGTTACTGCAGGAATTATAAGCGCAAAATCTAGAGATTTATCGGGTTTAAGTAACCAATCTTTTATTCAAACAGATGCGGCTGTAAATCCTGGGAATTCTGGTGGTGCCTTAGTAAATACACATGGAGATTTAATAGGAATTAATACTGCAATCACCTCCCAAACTGGTTCTTATATTGGCTATTCTTTTGCTGTACCAAGTAATATTGCAAAGAAAGTGGTTCAAGATATCATGGAATTTGGTAATGTACAAAACGGAATCCTTGGTGTTTCCGGAAGTCCTATTAGTGCTGGTTATGCTGAGAAATTCGGATTAAATACTTCAGAAGGATTCTATATTGAAGAAGTAGAAGAAGATTCTGGCGCAGATATCGCAGGATTAAAAAGTGGCGATATTATTCAGAAATTGGAGAATATCGAGATTAAAAAGTTTTCCGATCTAAAAGGATTTTTAAATTCGAAAAGCCCTAATGATGTTATAAATGTTACTGTTTTAAGAAATGGAGAGCAAAAAGTATTTCCAGTAACTTTACTAAAAAACGAAACTTTAACGGTTCCTATAATAGGTGTTATTAAAAACGCGAAACCTAAAGACCTAAAAAAATACAACACCGATAATGGGGTGAAAATCGCCAAATTGACGAGTAATGAAAACTATTTGGGCTATTGGATGAATAATGGTGTACAAGTCGGTGATATTATTACTGCAATAAATGATACTAAAGTAAATAGTATTGAAGATGTACAAGCGATTATTAAAAACAGACATACCAATGCATTATTACGTATTGAACTAATAAATTCTAAAGGGGAAAAAGAAAGATATAATTTTAGATAATCCCGTTGGTAAACCCATTTTATTACGAACGCTCTAGTCTTTTCTAGAGCGTTTTTATTTTATTTAAAATAAGCTACGAAAACGTTTGAAATATACTACTTTTGCAAAAAATTTAACAACACAAAAAAATATTTAACCATGCCTATTAACGAAACTTATGAAAGCGAATTAGCTTTTCAAGCAGATAGACGTAGAGCTACTGTAGAATTTATTAAAATAGTTAGCGACCTTTGGTACGATAAATCTATCGAACTGGTTATTTTTAGAAATCAATTAATAGATAAAAATGTTAGTGACATTTTAAATCTACATGAATACGCTTGTGAGTTTGTACAAAAGCCTATTTCTATTTTTGATTCTGTAGAAATTGCGCAAGCTATTAACACATTAGACCTTCCTCCTGCAAAATTAGACATTGGTAAATTAACATATGAATATCATATAGAAGAAGGAAAGTACAATAATGCTACAGCATTTGTTGCAGACAAGCTTAAAGATGCTAGTAAAAACGGAGCTATTACACCTAAAGATGTTGTGCTTTATGGTTTTGGAAGAATTGGTCGTTTAGTTGCTAGAGAATTAATGACGAAAGCAGGTAAAGGAACCCAATTACGTTTACGAGCAATTGTTACTCGCGGCGCTGTGGATGCAACCGTTTTAGAAAAAAGAGCTTCTTTATTACGTAACGATTCTGTACATGGTGATTTTTCAGGAACTGTTTCTATAGATGTAGAAAATAACGCATTAATTATTAATGGTACCACTGTAAATATTATTTCAGCAAACGCTCCAGAAGATATAGATTATACAAAATACGATATTAATAATGCTTTAGTTATTGATAATACTGGTGCTTTTAGAGATAACGAAGCGTTAAGCAGACATTTAAAATCTAAGGGCGTAGATAAAGTATTACTTACTGCTCCAGGAAAAGGAGTACCAAATATTGTGCATGGTGTAAACCATACCGAGCATAATCCAGATGAAGTACATATTTTTTCTGCAGCATCTTGTACCACCAATGCAATTACACCCGTTTTAAAAGCAATGGAAGATTCTTTCGGCGTAAAATCTGGACATTTAGAAACAATTCATGCGTATACTAATGATCAGAATTTAGTAGATAATTTTCATAGCAAATACAGACGTGGTCGTGCAGCAGCATTAAATATGGTAATTACAGAAACTGGCGCCGGAAAAGCGGTTAGTAAAGCCTTACCAAGTTTAGAAGGAAAATTAACTTCTAATGCTATTCGAGTTCCTGTGCCTAACGGATCTTTAGCTATTTTAAATTTAGAGCTAGAAAACCCAACTTCTATTGAAGGTATAAATACCATCATGAAAAAATATGCACTAGAAGGAGATTTAGTAGAACAAATAAAGTATGAGTTAAGTGACGAATTAGTATCTAGTGATATTGTTGGTTGCTCTGCTCCTTCTATTTATGATAGTAAAGCAACTATTGTGAGAGAAGATGGTAAAAACGCCATCTTATATATATGGTATGATAATGAATACGGGTATAGCCATCAAGTAGTTCGCTTAGCAAAATATATAGCAAAAGTTAGAAGACATACTTATTATTAATAGTAACATCTAAATTTTAATTAGCAACGTATATATTAGAGCCTCACTTTTGTGAGGCTTTTTAATTAAAAAAATTTTATGTTAAATGCATTTATCCCGAAGCATTTTGAAGAGTATTTAGCATCTAAATAAACATAATTTCTTATTTTCGTAAAAAATAAACCAAACTAATTTACTAAATGAATTCTTTTAAATTTATTATAATTCTATCTATATCTTTATTCTGTACATCCATTAGCGCCCAAACGGAAAACAACGAAGAAGAAGACAAACTTTCATTAAATACTGGTACCATAGATAATCAGTTTGAATACATTTTAAGAAAATCTGGTAATTTTAAAGGAACCAACGGACAACCTTATGAAGCGGTTAAACGTAGTATGTTCCTTACGCTACAAGCACATACTATTGATTCTTTAAAAACAATTCATAAAGAACTAGCCGAAACACAAGCTGTTGTTACTAGCCAATCGAAAGAAATTGCTACATTAAAAACGAGCTTAGCCAACACACAAGGCACATTAAACCAAACCAACGAAGAAAAAGACAGCATGTCTTTATTCGGAATGCTAATGAGTAAATCTGGTTATAATATTTTAATGTGGTCTATTATTGGTGGTCTACTAGCGTTTTTACTATTTTTTATCTACAAATTTAAAAATAGTAACGCAATTACTAGAGATGCCAATAAGTCTTTAGCAGAAATTGAAGAAGAATTTGAAGAGCACAGAAAAATAGCTTTAGAGCGTGAGCAAAAAGTTAGAAGACAACTACAAGACGAATTAAACAAACAAAAAAACAGTTAACCGTTTTTAAACACCATATTAGTTAAAGATCTGTAAATTCTGTTTACAGATCTTTTTTTTTGTAAACATGCAAACCAAAACGACTTATCTAAACCTATTTCATCTTTTTTATTATAATCCTAATACGCTTTAAATCGGGATTCGTAAAAACCTTTCTTTTTCATCTTATTCTTTGCATCTTTGCAACTTATACTAAAGACTCATGAGAATTGATATCATAACCGTTTTACCAGAATTACTAGAAAGCCCGTTTAGCGCTTCTATACTTAAACGTGCCATTGAAGCTGGCTTGGTAGAAGTACACTTTCATAATTTACGTGATTATACCACAGACAACTATAAATCTATTGACGACACCCAGTTTGGTGGTGGCGCAGGAATGGTAATGATGATCGAGCCAATAGATAAATGTATTACCAAACTAAAGGAAGAACGCGATTATGATGAAGTTATATATATGACTCCAGATGGCGAAACCTTAAATCAAGGAATGGCGAATCACCTTTCTTTAAAGGAAAACATTATTATTCTTTGCGGACATTATAAAGGTGTAGACCAACGCGTTCGCGATCTTTTTATCACGAAAGAAATTTCTATTGGAGATTATGTTTTATCTGGTGGTGAACTTGGTGCAGCTGTTTTATGCGATGCTTTAATACGATTAATTCCTGGCGTATTGGGAAATGAAACTTCTGCTTTAACAGATTCTTTTCAAGACAATTTATTAGCGCCTCCTATTTATACAAAACCAAGAGCGTATAAAGGATTGGAAGTTCCGGAATTACTATTTAGTGGGAACCATGCAAAAATTGAAAAATGGCGAGAAGAACAAGCATACCAACGCACTAAAGATAGAAGACCTGATTTATTAGAAGATTAATTTTAAATTTTTCCATCTAAAAAAAAGCAAAATGCAACCAAGAATAGAATCTATCTCTGGAAAAAAATTAGTCGGACAATCTATTAAAATGTCTTTAATAGATAATAAAACATTCGAGCTGTTCTCTGGTTTTATGCCAAATAGAAAACAAGTAAAAAATAGTATTGGTAGTGCTATTTATGAAATAACAGAATACAGTATCGATCATTTTAAAAGCTTCCATCCGAATAATACGTTTACAAAATGGGCTACTATGGAAGTGGAAAACTTTGATAATATACCAGAAGAAATGCATCATATTTCTATAGAAAGCGGATTATACGCTGTTTTTACCTACAAAGGATTAGCGAAAGACTTTTCGAAGGTGATGCAATATATTTTTACAGAATGGTTACAAAAATCGGAATACGCTTTAGACAACAGAGCACA
Source organism: Lacinutrix sp. MEBiC02404 (assembly GCF_053601575.1). Classification (NCBI taxonomy): domain Bacteria; kingdom Pseudomonadati; phylum Bacteroidota; class Flavobacteriia; order Flavobacteriales; family Flavobacteriaceae; genus Lacinutrix; species Lacinutrix sp. MEBiC02404. The sequence goes on from NZ_JBSHNV010000183.1 coordinate 71,154, forward strand.
TTTTAATGTACTTGGAGACAAATACATTAAAGATTCCCCAGACGCTGAAGAAGAGGTATATATTCCGATAAAGCTAAAATAAAGAAACTATCCTTTTACAGGAACCTCGATTTGTGTTAAGGATAGTAGTGACATCCTTTTTTGAGTTCCGATAAAAAGATATAACGAATAGCCTGACGCTACGGAACTTAAGTGAAGTAGCGGGACACCAAAAAAAATAAACTTTTAGCTTTTATCTATTAACTTTTTAACTATCTTTGCACCACTTTTGAGTTAACCTCTGGCGAGAATCGCGAATGTTGCCTTGAAATAACTAATAAAATTAATAAAGATGGAATCTTTAATAAAATTTGTACAAGACGAATTTGTAACAAGAAAAGACTTTCCAGAGTTCGGAGCTGGAGACACTATTACAGTGTATTACGAAATTAGAGAAGGAGAAAAAGTACGTACACAGTTCTTTAGAGGTGTTGTTTTACAACGCAGAGGAACTGGATCTTCAGAAACATTCACTATTAGAAAAATGTCTGGAACTGTTGGTGTAGAACGTATTTTCCCTGTAAACTTACCTGCTTTACAAAAGGTAGAAGTAAACAAAAGAGGAAAAGTTCGTAGAGCTCGTATCTTTTACTTTAGAGGTCTTACTGGTAAGAAAGCTAGAATTACAGAAAAAAGACGCAAATAAGTATCTGCGTTTCATAATTTTAAAAAGCCTTGAGAAATCAAGGCTTTTTTTCGTCCAAACGTTATCAACAAAAGTTAATAAACGAAGTTGATAAGTCGTTGATAACTAACGACTTGAAAAATTTGTTTTTTTAAGATCTTGTCTTATATTAGCTAAAGAATTACATATCACATCTGTGAGTTTCTTATTAAAAGAGAATGAAAATTGAAATTCTATTAAAGACTCGTTCTTTAATTTTACTTATTATTTTTAGAGGTTTTAGAATTTTAACAAATTTATTTTTTTCTGACACGAGGCGAATTTTTTAAGCATAGCATTAGTTATGGTTTAAAAATTTAACGCTGAAGCAGGGAAAAAGAAAGCGATAAAAAATAAAACAAATAAAAATAAAAAGTAATAGATTGTTTTTTGAGGTTTTGAAGAAACATATGTAAATGTGTTTATCTGAAAAATCATGAAATCTTTAAAAGTACTACATACTTAGGTAGATAGTGACTACAAAGATAGAAAGCTTCCAGAAATAGTTTAAGCGAAAGTAAAAACTAGAAAAGGATGCAATGTTTAAAAGAAATGCAACACGCAAGTGAAACAAAGAAACCTAAACATCAAGAAAAACAGTTAATCGAAACATTTTAGTAACAAGTCAATACATTTTGAAAGTTACAACATAAAATGTTTTATTGAATTAGTGCAACTTGAATCTACATGTTCTAAAACGTAAGTTTTGAAACCAAATTTAACAGCAATGTTAAATAGATCACGCTAAACTATTTCAAAAGAAGCCATATCCCACTAGATTAAATTCTATGTGATATGGCTTTTGTATTTTATATACCAATTTAAACATAAAGTGTCGTTCCTACTTTGTTTCTCTTTCATCCCAAATTCCATAAACAATGAAACCGTAACCGCGCTACCCTTCCATTTTTAAAATAAGTAAACAAAAAATAATTCAAATATAAGAATGCCACATTTTATCCTTAATTTGGTATTCTATATTTTCTATCCATTTACGAAAAGCATTTTTAAATGAACCTTCCTTTTATAAACGACAAAACGCATAACAATAAAGACTATTCTACTACCGAATTATCTAAAGCAGAATATGATAATTGCACCTTTACAAATTGTGTGTTTACCGATAGTTATTTAACTAGCAACTCTTTTTTAGAGTGCTCATTTATAGATTGTAACTTAAGTAATGTTAAAGCCAAAGGAGTTACATTTAAAGATGTACACTTTGTAAATTGTAAAATGATTGGTTTTCCTTTTAATGAATGTAATTCTTTTCTTTTAGAACTGCACTTTAAAGATTGTAATTTAAGCTTTGCTTCTTTTTACCAATTAAACATTAAAAACACAAACTTTAATTCCTGCAATTTGGAGTCCGTGGATTTTACAGAAACCAATATAACAAAAGCATCCTTTGCGAACAGTAATTTAGCAAAAGCTATTTTTGAAAACACAAACCTGGAAAAAGCAGATTTTACAACCGCAAAAAACTACACGATAGCTCCAGATAAAAACAAAATAAAAGGTGCCAAATTTAGTAAAGATGGTCTATTTGGACTCTTAAGTATGTATCAAATTAAAATCGAATAAAACATAATTCATAAAAAATAGGAACCTTTTTTAAAAGCTTCATATTTATTAAATATCCAAACACTAGTTACTTCCATTAATAATTGGTTTTTTGTATATTTACACAGCTTAATTTATAAGCAATATTTAATTCAGTAAACAAATTACACATGACAAAAATTTCTACAATAATTTATACTAAAACAGATGAAGCACCAGCATTAGCTACGCATTCATTTTTACCAATAGTTCAAGCTTTTACAAACTCTGCAGGAGTAAAAGTAGAAACAAGAGACATTTCTTTAGCATCGAGAATACTTGCTGTATTTTCAGATATGTTACCAGAAGACCAACGTGTTAAGGATACTTTGGCCGAATTAGGTGAATTAGTAAAAAAACCAGAAGCGAATATTATAAAACTACCTAATATTAGTGCATCTGTACCACAATTGAAAGCAGCAATTAAAGAATTACAAGCAAAAGGATATGGATTACCAAACTATCCAGATGAACCAGAAACTGCAGAAGAAAAAGATATTAAATTGCGCTATGATAAAGTAAAAGGTAGTGCGGTAAACCCAATATTACGTGAAGGAAACTCCGATCGTCGTGCTCCAAAAGCTGTAAAGAATTACGCAAAAAAGAATCCACATTCTATGGGAGCTTGGAGCAAAGATTCTAAAACACATGTTGCTACTATGACACATGGTGATTTTTACCACAATGAAAAATCAGTAACACTTGCCGAAGCTACCACCATTAAAATTGTACATAAAGACGCTAAAGGCAATGAAACTATTTTAAAAGAAGGGTTAGATTTACTTCCAGGAGAAATTATTGATGCTACAATAATGAGCAAAACAGCATTGATCGAATTTTTAGAAGAACAAGTAGAAGATGCTTTAGATAAAAGTGTATTGTTTTCATTACACATGAAAGCAACCATGATGAAAGTTAGTGATCCAATTATATTTGGTCATGCTGTACGTGTTTTCTTCCATGATTTATTTAAAAAACATGCTAAGACATTCGAAAAAATTGGTGTAGATGTTAATAATGGTTTTGGAAACTTATTAGAAAAATTAAGCGAATTACCAGAAGATAAACGAGATGCTATACGCGAAGATATAAGATATGCTTTGCATCATAGTGCAGATTTAGCAATGGTAAATAGTGATAGAGGAATTACAAATCTACATGTACCAAGTGACGTTATTATTGATGCATCTATGCCTGCAATGATTCGTACTTCTGGACAAATGTGGAATGCAGATGGTAAACTTCAAGATACTAAAGCAGTAATTCCGGATAGTAGTTATGCTGGAATTTATGACGCAACTATAAAGTTTTGTAAAAAACATGGCGCTTTTGATCCTACAACAATGGGAACTGTTCCTAATGTTGGACTTATGGCTCAAAAAGCAGAAGAGTATGGTTCTCATGATAAGACTTTCGAAATAGCATCTAAAGGAAAAGTAAACGTAATAGATGCCGAAGGTAATGTCCTTTTAAGTCATAAAGTAGAAGCTGGAGATATCTGGAGAATGTGCCAAGTAAAGGATGCACCAGTTCAAGATTGGGTGAAATTAGCGGTTACTAGAGCTAGAGCTTCTCAAACTCCTGCTGTTTTTTGGTTAGACAAGAAAAGAGCACATGATGCCGAATTAATTAAAAAAGTAAATAAATACCTCTTAGATCATGATACTTCTGGTTTAGATATTAGAATTCTTGCTCCTTTTGAAGCAACTAATTTTACACTAGAAAGAGTTAAAGATGGTAAAGATACTATTTCAGTTTCTGGAAACGTGTTACGTGATTACTTAACCGATTTATTCCCTATTTTAGAATTAGGTACCTCTGCAAAAATGTTATCTATTGTTCCTTTAATGAGTGGTGGTGGTTTATTTGAAACTGGTGCCGGAGGATCTGCTCCTAAACACGTGCAACAATTTGTAGAAGAAAATCATTTACGTTGGGATTCTTTAGGTGAATTTTTAGCACTTGCTGTTTCTTTAGAACATTTAGGAGAAACAAATAATAACGATAGAGCTTTAGTTTTAAGTGAAACTCTAGACGAAGCAACAGAGAAATTATTAGAAAATAAAAAAGGTCCTTCTCGTAAAGTAAACGAATTGGATAATAGAGGAAGTCATTTTTATTTAGCAATGTATTGGGCTGAAGCATTAGCAAACCAAACAAAAGATGCGGATTTAAAAGAAACCTTTACTGCTATTGCTAAGTCTTTGAGTGAAAACGAAGAAGTAATTGTTAACGAATTAAATAAAGTACAAGGTAAACCGGTGAAAATGGGAGGCTATTATGAGCCAAATGACGACTTAACTAGCAAAGCAATGAAACCTAGTAAAACTTTTAATACTATTATAAATAGTATTAAATAATCTAAACTTAATGTATAAAAAGCTCCTTTCAAGGGGCTTTTTTTATACTTTTATGTCAAATGAATTTTAAAATTTGTTAGTATATGTTTAAAAAACAAAAGCTTCTATTTTTTTTATGCTTCCTTACTATATCCTTTTTATCTGCACAGGAGAAATTTACTTTTAGCGGAACCATCCAAGAAGCAACAAGTAATGAAACGCTAATTAGTGTAAACATAATTATTCCAGAGCTACAAACAGGAACAACAACAAATGAGTATGGCTTCTACTCTATTACTTTACCCAAAGGAAACTACAAAGTGATTATAAGCTACATTGGTTTTGCAGATGTTGTCGAAACGATTAACCTTTCCCAAGACATTTCCAAAAATTATAGTTTAGTAGAGACTACTCAAAATCTAGACGAAGTGGTTATTAAAGAAAATGTGGAAAGACTAAATATAAAAAAACCACAGATGAGTGTAAACGCACTTTCTTCAAGTACCATCAAACAAATCCCTGCCATACTTGGCGAACCAGATGTTATAAAAGCAATAACCATGCTTCCCGGAGTTACAACTGCTGGCGAAGGTGCTTCTGGTTTTAATGTTCGTGGTGGTGCTGCAGACCAAAATTTAATTTTGTTAGATGAAGCTACTATTTACAATTCTTCCCATTTATTTGGTTTCTTTTCCGTTTTTAATCCGGACGCCATAAAAGATTTGAAATTATACAAAGGCGGAATTCCCGCACGTTATGGCGGTCGTGTTTCTTCCGTTTTAGATATCTACCAAAAAGAAGGGAACAGTAATTCGTTTCACGCCAATGGAGGAATTGGTATTGTTTCTAGTAGATTATTGATTGAAGGTCCAATAAAAAAAGAGAAAGCATCTTTCCTTTTAGGTGGAAGATCTTCCTATGCACATTTATTTCTTCCACTTTTTGATGTAGATAGCAAAGCATATTTCTACGATTTAAACACTAAAATAAGCTACAAAATCAACAAAAATAACAATGTCTATTTATCAGGTTATTTTGGTAGAGATGTATTTAGTTTGAGTGATAGTTTTAAAAATACCTATGGCAATTCCGTTTTAAACTTTAGATGGAACCATTTATTCTCCAATAAACTATTCTCCAATGCTTCGTTAATTTATTCGGATTATTACTATGGCTTAGATTTAAACTTTGTTGGATTCAAATGGAATTCTGGAATTAGAAACTTCAATTTCAAATACGATTTAAAACACTACCTAAACGATAAAATAAAATTGCAATATGGTTTAAATAGTATTTATCATAAATTTAATCCTGGTGAGATTGAACCTGCAGGAACATCCTCTGGAATAAACCCAAGAAAGTTAATTGATAAATATGCTTTTGAAAATGCGATATATATAGATGCCGAACATAAACTATCCGATAAACTTACTGCTTCTTATGGGTTACGCTATAGTTCTTTTTTACGCTTGGGTCAAAAAGAATTAAATGTGTACGAAAATGATAACCCCATTCTTTTTAATGAGGAGCTTCAAATTTATGAAAAAGCAAATCCTATCGGTACAGAAACAGCTAGCAAAAGTGATGTGTTAGAATCGTTTGGAAATTTAGAACCAAGACTTGCACTTGCTTATCAATTAAATCCTAACTCCTCCATTAAAGCAAGTTATAACAGATTAAGTCAATATTTACATTTACTTTCTAATACCAGTTCTCCAACACCTTTAGATGTTTGGACACCAAGTGGAAAGTATGCCAAACCACAATTATTAGATCAAGTTGCTATTGGTTATTTCAAAAATTTCAACAACAAAATATTTTCTTTAGAAGTAGAATCCTTTTATAAAAAAGTAAAAAACAGAATAGATTATATAGATGGCGCCGACTTAATTGCTAACGATGCCATTGAACAGGTAATTTTAAACGGCAAAGCAAGAGCATACGGTTTAGAAATTTTATTCCGAAAAAACGAAGGCCGTTTTAAAGGATGGTTTGCCTATACATTATCGAAATCAGAACAACAAACTCCAGGAAGAACAGCCGTTGAAACAGGAATAAATAATGGAAATTGGTATAATACTCCTTATGATAAAACACATGACGTGTCTATTACAGGAAGTTATGACCTAAATGAAAAATGGACTTTAAACGCTAATTTCTTACTACAATCCGGACAACCAGTTACCTACCCAAATGGTCAATATGAATACAATGGTGTAACCATACCAAGCTATACAAACCGAAACGAATTTAGATTGCCAACATATCATCGTTTAGATATTTCGGCAAATTACACCCCAAAACCAGACAAACAGAAAGGATGGCAAAGCTATTGGGTTTTTGGTGTTTATAATATGTATAATAAACGCAATGCAGCATCTATAAGTTTTAGAGAAAACGTAGATACTGGAGCAAATGAAGCTGTACGACTTTCCATTTTTGGTATAGTTCCTTCTGTTTCCTATAATTTTAAATTTTAAGAATATGAAAAGATTACTCATGCTACCAATACTAACTATTTTCCTATTTTCTTGTGAGGATGTTGTAGATATAGACTTACCAAATTCAGAGCCTAGATTAGTTATTGACGCTTCCATTAATTGGTTTAAAGACACGCCAGGAAATGAACAATCTATAAAATTGACATTGTCTGCTCCATTTTATGACAACGAAATTCCGCCTGCAAATAATGCGCAAGTGATTATTATGGATGCAAATAATAACAGCTTTCAATTTTTAGAAGAAGACCAAACAGGAATCTATTACAATACCACATTCGTTCCTGAAATTAATGGTACCTATAACTTAAGTATTAATTATAACGGCGAACTTTTTACAGCAACCGAAACTTTAAAATCCGTAGCAGAAATTGAATATGTAGAACAAGATTTAGAAGGTGGGTTTTCAGGAGAAGAAACAGAAATAAAAGCCTATTTCACAGATCCTGTAGACGAAGAAAACTATTATTTTTTCGAGTATACTCCAAGTATAAATATGCCTGCTACATTAGATACCTTTAAAGATGAATTTGTAAATGGTAATGAAATTTTCGGCTTTTATATCGAAGAAGATCTAGATTCAGGGGAAAGTGTAATCATAAGAAATTATGGTGTTTCCCAACGTTTCTATGAGTTCATGTTTATTCTTTTACAACAAAGTAGTGAAGATGGTGGTGGTCCTTTTGAAACCCAACCTGCAACTGTTCGCGGTAATTGCATCAATCAAACCAATGCTCAAAATTTTCCTTTTGGGTATTTTAGATTGTCCGAAGTTTCTGAATTTAATTATACCGTCGAGTAATACTATTTGGGCGTTTCCATACAAAACCTTGAAGTTTTGTATCGTCGTGCTGTACACTATATCTTTTGCAAAAGCAAAAGGATGCCGTTTCCATCACTAACGCAAAACAAAAATCCGTATTTTTACAAAATGACATTTATAAAAACCACAGAACAAGACTCCAATTATAATCATCTAGAAAAGATGACAATTTCAGAGTTACTAAAAAATATAAATACAGAAGATAAAACAGTGCCTCAAGCTGTAGATAACGCATTACCACAAATTGAAAAATTAGTAGAACAAATCGTTTTAAAACTGAAATCTGGTGGAAGGTTATTTTATTTAGGCGCAGGAACAAGTGGTCGTTTAGGAATTTTAGATGCCAGTGAATGTCCTCCTACTTTTGGTGTCTCACCTGATTTAGTAATTGGTATTATTGCCGGTGGAGATACAGCCATTAGAAATGCTGTAGAATTCGCCGAAGACTCCACAAATCTAGGTTGGAAAGATTTGCAAGCATATCATGTAAATAACAAAGATGTTGTTGTTGGTATTGCTGCCTCCGGAACTACTCCTTATGTAATTGCTGCATTGGAAGTATGTAACGACAACAATATAATAACAGGTTGTATTACTTGTAACCAAAGCAGTCCATTATCACAAACTGCACAATTCCCAATTGAAGTAGTTGTCGGACCCGAATTTGTAACCGGAAGTTCAAGAATGAAAGCAGGAACAGCGCAAAAATTAGTTCTTAATATGTTAACCACTACTACCATGATTCAATTAGGTCATATTAAAGGTAATAAAATGGTGGATATGCAATTAAGCAATAATAAACTTGTACATAGAGGTATTAGAATGATTATGCAAGAAATAAATGTTACCGAAAAAACGGCAGAACAACTACTTAAAGAACAC
>NZ_JBSHNV010000184.1:0-721 GCF_053601575.1 Lacinutrix sp. MEBiC02404
TGTAGCTCCAACTGGTAAAGTAGTCGTATCTACTACGATATCTACTGTTCCTGCTGGCACGCCTTCTATAGTATACGTCCCATCCGCTGCTGTTGTTCCTGTTGGCTCTCCTGCGTCTAATACACCATTGCCATCTAAATCTGCAAATACCGTTACTGGAGAAGTGAATCCCGTTTCTGTTCCGTTTTGTGTTCCATCACCATCTTCATCATTATATACGGTTCCGGTTACCGTTCCTGCTGTAGTATAACCATCTATTCCCGCATCTACACTACCATTTGTTGTTATCGTTACTGATGTTGGCTCTGTTCCTTCTGTTAATGTAGCTCCAACTGGTAAAGTAGTCGTATCTACCACGATATCCACTGTTCCTGCTGGTACTCCTTCTATAGTATAGGTTCCATCCGCTGCCGTTGTTGCTGTTGGCTCTCCTGCGTCTAATACACCATTGCCATCTAAATCCGCAAATACAGTTACTGGAGAAGTAAATCCGGTTTCTGTTCCGTTTTGTGTTCCATCACCATCTTCATCGTTATATACGGTTCCCGTTACCGTTCCTGCTGTAGTATAACCATCTGTTCCTGCTGTAACTGTTCCACTTACTGGTACCGTTACTGATGTTGGCTCTGTTCCATCTGTTAATGTCGATCCTGTTGGTAAAGTAGTTGTATCTACTACGATATCTACTGTTCCTGCTGGTACTCCTTCTATAGTATAGGTT
>NZ_JBSHNV010000185.1:0-7177 GCF_053601575.1 Lacinutrix sp. MEBiC02404
TTTGCAACATACCAGCAGCATTCCACTCGTATTGCCAATGGTCTTTTTTACTTCTAAAAATACTGCTACTACCTTTGTACTTTTCGGTTAAAAAACCGTCGGCATCGTATTTATAGTTCCAGCTTCCTTTTTTCTCTAATCTTCCGCCTTTACTGTATTCTCTATCGTTATGGTTGGTGGTTTCAAAAAGGTTACCAACATTATCTTGGTCACGTACTTGTTGTGTACCATCTTGAAAGTTGGCTAATGTTTAAAATAAAAAGGCACACTTTTTATTAGTGAGCCTTTTTTAAATTATATTTAAACAATTAGTCACGCTTTATAAAAGCGTACCAGTTGGATTTTTCTTAGTTTTCTTTTGTTAATTCAAAATGAATATTCTTACCAGAAGAAGGTAATATTTTTAATCCTTTTTCAAAAGCCTTTTTTGCACCATTGGTATATTTTAATGTTCTTTCGAATTTTCTGTTTTCTGTTGGTTCAAAAACACTGTATCCACCTGAAATAATAAGTTTTTTTAATTCTCTTTCAATTTTTTTCCATAATTTGAAAGAGTTTTCATCGGTCAATATTTTAAGAGAACTAAGCCATGACTCTTTTAAGAATGTTTTAGTTTCTTCTCCGATGGTAATTGATAATATATTTGGATTGTTCTCTAAAAATAAATAGGGCTTTTCAGTATTACTCAAATTAAAATCATTGATAGAAAAAACTATTCTTGCACTAGATTTAAGTAAAGAATTGTAGTTAATATTTTCTTTAATACAGAATGTTTTAATGCCAAAAGTATGAGAAGTTGGTTTCTTTTCAATAAATCCAATATTTAAATCATTAGATATTCTCATTTTTTCGACAAACTCTGATAATTCTGAATGATTTATAAAAAACTGTGTACTAATTACTTTCATATTAAATTAATTATATGGAACAAACTCAACATCATCAAAAATGTTACTTAAATCATCAATTGCTTGCTGCTCTCTTTTGATTGGAGTGCCATCTCTTTTTTGTTTTCCAACATTTACAACCTTTGTTTTTCCGTCTTTTGTGGCTAGAATATATGGTCTTCTATTTTTTACTCCACCTGTGATATGAAGTTTTTCAGCTTCTATATTTCCTCCTTCTTCTATTTTCCAGCCTAGGTCATCTAATTCTTTTGCTTTTTTACCAATTACATCGTTGTGTGGTCCATTTTCACCTTTTGTTTTTGGTCCTCTCTTTTTACTTGGCGAGCCATCTTTATTTTTTCTTCCTTTATATCCTGCTAATCCAAAAGCATCAATATAAGCATTAGTATCACCAACATAATTGTAAAGATTATATTCATCAGAAAGCAACCCAATAGGGTCCTGTGAAATATACCTGCCATCTTCAGGATCATAATATCTAAACCTATTATAAGCAAGTTCTATCTCACTATCATAATATTGCCCTTGATACATAAAAGGGCAACTATTATTATCTCCTTTAATGACCTTACCAAAAGTATCTAAAGAACGTTCCCAAGTTTGTTCGCCTTCTGCATTATGCATGCATTCCCAGCGCGCCAGCTGGCTCATTCGCTAAAAAGATCTACAAGACCTTTTTTATACGCTCTGTCACCCAAATGGTGTGCTAAAATACTAAACTTTTTGTGGTTTTGAGTTTTGCAGTTTGCTGTTATTTCAAAGAGCATTTGTAATATAAAAGTAAAATAAAAAGGCACACTTATAAAAGTATGCCTTTTTTAAATTATGTTTAATACAATTAGTCACGCTTTACAAAAGCGCGCCAGTTGGAATTCGCGGTATTTTTTTAGTTAATCAAATAGCTCTTCAATTATACGTTTTTCTAATTGAGAAGGCATCCATATTTTCCAAAATTCATATTTCTTAGCTTCTATTTGACTGATTGGAGTTTCTTTTCCATTTTGAAATAGTCGTAAATCATCATTTGTACCTAAGACTAACTTTATTTCCGAATAATTAGAATCCTTTTCTTTATCGTAAGGTTCTTGTATATGTATCTTTTTCCAGCGTTTTTTTGTCATTGCTAATCCTGAGGTAGCAATAGGTTGAAATAAACGTTTAGATGAAATTATACTTTCTAAATCTTGGTTTAAATTACCAATTAAATCAAATACTTCAATAAATATACCACCACCTTCTTTATCCTCAATTACTCTACAAAAAGCAAATTCTTTACCTTTATCTTCAAATTTATCTCTTGAAAAACTCTTTATGCTTGATTCGCCTGATAGAAATAACGGAATAGCATATATTTCTCCACCATTTAATTTAGTTGTTTTTTTCATTATTTTTTATATCCTGCTTTTGTTTTTTTCTTTTTATTCCTTTGAATATCATCATAAGCCTTTTTAAACGCTTTACCTCTTTTATCTTTTCTGTTTTTGTCAAAAGAGTTAACTTTATTACCTCTATTTGTAGCAGATATGTCTTGACCTATGATACCTGTTTTTGTCTTTTTGGTTTCAATTAAATCTTGTTCGTGACCACGAGCTTGCGCTAAAGTTAAATTACCATCTTGTCCATGTAAAACTCTCATTTCTCCAGTTTCAGCTAATCTTCCTGACTTTATATGTTGTTCTGCTCTTACTTCTGGATTATTGCTAATTCCAATATAATAAGGCTCAACTGCACCTACATCATAGAGACCGTAAACATATTGACCTGTAGTTCCAACTCCAACCAACCCTAAAGGATCAATTTCTTCATTTATATCACCTACATAATTGTAAAAATTATGTTCTCCTGACAAAAGTCCAATTGGATCTTGAGATATATACCTACCATCCTCAGGATCATAATATCTAAATCTATTATAAGCTAATTCAATTTACTCACATAAATTTATTGTTTTTTTTAAGGAGTTCGTGAACCTCCTTTGTCGGTTTCAGCATCATAATATTGCCCTTGATACATAAATGGGCAGGAGTTGTTATCTCCTATAATTACCTTACCAAAAGTATCCAGTTTACGTTCCCAAGTTTGTTCGCCTTCTGCATTATGCATGCTAGTTGGTGTACCTAAATGGTCTGCTAAAATACTAAATTTCTTATTATTTTTAAGTTTGGCTGTTGGTTGTTATTTCAAAGAACATTTGCATTATAAAAGTTAAATAAAAAGGCACACTATAAAAGTGTGCCTTTTTATTTAAAGTAAAACAATTAGTCACGCTTTACAAAAGCGCTAGTTGGGTCTAGTTACAAACTAGCACCAGCATGGGGAAAATTTTAGATTTCAGACAACAAAACTTCTTTAAGTATTTTTTTACGTTTATCAATGATTATAACTTTATCATCTTCTATAATAATATCTTTAAATCTATACTCAAATGCTAATTCATCTGGGTCAGTTTCCAAAATTATTTTGTTATAAATTTCTTTTTTATCTCTAATTATAATTAATGATAATTCAAATTTCGAAATAGTCAAATTACAATTTAACTCGACTAACAAATTTATGTTTTTATTAGATTTTTTTTTGAAAATCCAATTATTTATAAATTTGTTTTCTTTTAACTCCTCATAAGACTCTAATATTTCTGTGGAAGGAATTACATACTTTGTTTCTGCTTTTTTAAAGGCTGTAATTAAAATTTGATGAAAAAACTCTCTAAATTCATTGTTGGTACTTAAGTTATCATATCTCTCTTTTTTGAAATCAAGTTCTATAACTAATGATTTGTTGGATGAAATATAAGGTTCTAAATTCATATATTTTTCTTCAAAACCATGTTTAAGAGTGATTACAATGTTTCTGTATTCGGTTGAATCAAACTTTAAAGGTTTTAAACAATTTCTCTCAATATAATTCAATATATGTCTTGTTCTTTTTTTTAGCAAATACTGATATGAAGTATCGCCAGGATTCAAACGTAACTGAATGTCAATGTTATTTAATCTCATTTTTAAGGTCTTGAATGTTTATCTAATTGTAATGTTTCTCTGTGTAGGTCTGCATTTTCTACTTCCCAATCGAGTATTTTACCTCTTGCACCATCGCCACTATCAATTTTCTTTACTACTTCAGTACTATATGGAGCTCTATCATCACTTAAATCTTTGTTCCAATCTCTTGCTTGTTTTTCTGCTCTAGAAGATTTATCGTCTTTTTTTCTTATTCGACCACTACTAACTCCAGTTTTTACAACATTTCCGTCTTTATCGTAAATTTCATAACCGTGTTGCGCCTTTGTGTTTCTCCTATCATTAGCATGATATTTTTTATTATTATAAGAACTACCAGCTAGACCAGAAAAATCAACATATAAATTAGGGTTTTTAATGTAAGTATAAAAATTAAATTCGCCTGAACCTAAGCCAATCGGATCCACAGAAATATACCTACCATCCTTAGGATCATAATATCTAAATCTATTATAAGCTAATTCAATTTACTCACATAAATTTATTGTTTTTTTTAAGGAGTTCGTGAACCTCCTTTGTCGGTTTCAGCATCATAATATTGCCCTTGATACATAAAAGGGCAGGAGTTGTTGTCTCCAACAATTACCTTACCAAAAGTATCCAGTTTACGTTCCCAAGTTTGTTCGCCTTCTGCATTATGCATGCTCGTTGGTGTACCTAAATGGTCTGCTAAAATACTAAATTTCTTATTGTTTTTAAGTTTGGCTGTTGGTACTCGCCAACTCGCCAGCTGTATCTTCGTTAAAAAAGTCCACAGGACTTTTTCTTAACACTCGATAGTCTTCAAAAACCCAAGTGACGATGCCATTGTCTCCAACGGTGCTGTTACTTAAAATGTCTCCATTTTGGTTTTCTTTCCATTCGTGTAATGGTACGTTACCATCCCAAAGCCATTTGGTTGTGGTGCTTTTAAAGGTTTTACTTAGTCTTCTGCCTAAAGCATCGTAGGTAAAATGTACTTGTAATTTATCTGGTCGTGTTACGGTTTGTAGCATACCAGCAGCATTCCACTCGTATTGCCAATGGTCTTTTTTACTTCTAAAAATGCTGCTACTACCTTTGTACTTTTCAGTTAAAAAACCGTCGGCATCGTATTTATAGTTCCAGCTTCCTTTTTTCTCTAATCGTCCGCCGCTACTATATTCTCTATCGTTATGGTTGTAGCAAACGAAACAAAATATGCTGCTGTTGGATTATGAAATTTATACTTTCTGCTCATACCTTAAAAATACAAAAAGCTACCTAAATGAATAGATAGCTTTTATTGTTTAATTATTTAGTAGAACTTACTCGCTACGGCACTCGTTACAAACGAGCGCTAGCGAGGGATCGCGCGTTAGTGGCTATTCATTCCTTCCTTTTTGTGCTCCAGTTAATTCTAAAATTTCTTCTAAAGTATGAGAGTAATGTTTTTTATTAGGATAAAAATTAATTTCTTCTAAACTTTTAGTTTCAATTAAAGGTTTCATATCGCCATCTTTACAGTTCCAAAAGTTTATTTTTTTTAGATTTTTCATTTTCTTAATAAAATGCAAAGAATCTAATTCCGAGATAAATAATTCTTCAATTGTATCATTATTTTCTAATGAGGAAAAATCTGTAATAGATTTACATTTTTCTATCTCTAATATTTTTATTGATTTAGATTTATTCAAACTAGAAATGTTATTTAACTTTGGATTAAAAGCTAGTTTCAAAGATTTCAATTGTAGAATGTTTTCAATAAAATCAACATTAACTATTTTTGATTTATATAAATGTAAAACCTCAAGTTTTTTTAAACTACTAAATTCTTTAAAGTTTTCAAAAGGGTATTTAGCACTGAAAACTAAAGAATTTAGATTTGAATTTTCATTATAATTAATTATTTTTTTTGAATATACAGCCCCTAAACTTTCAAGATTAATTATTTTTTTAATATCTAATTCAAAATTTACATTTTCAGAAATCACTAAATCTTTTAACAAATCTAAACTATAAATAGACTCAGCATTTATTGCTTTTTTTATATTTGAAATACTTAAATAAACTAAAATATTTTTGAGTTTTTCTATTGATTTTAAATCTAGCTCATCGACTCCGATAAAACTTCTTAATTGAACTCCTGGGCAATTATTTTTTAAGACAAAATTAATTCCTGATTCAAATTCATGATCAATAATAACATATTCTGATTTTCTATTTTCTCTAATTTTAAATGACATATTTATTTTTTATATCCTTTACTTTTCTTGTGTTCTGTTTCAAAGTCATCTGCTTTTTTCTGAATATCATCATATAAAGCTCGATCATTAAGTTCAGCATCTGCTAATTTTTTCTCCCCTGGTGAATTAATTGCATTACCGAATGAAGGATCGTTTATGGCATCATGTCTTCTCATTAATTCCGCTTCAACCATCAATCCAGTGTTGTTATTATTATAGTCAACATGAGTATGTTGTGTAGCATTGTCTTTACCACCTATTCTTTCCCTCATAGATCCAAGTGACCTTGGGTTTTTTCCTTTCCCAATATAACTTTTCTTACCATCAGTAAACATATATGTACCAGTTAATCCAAATACATCTATACAACTATTTGTATCATCAATATAACTATACAGATTGTTTTGGCCAGAGAATAACCCAATTGGATCTACAGAAATATACCTACCATCCTCAGGATCATAATACCTAAATCGATTATATGCCAATTCAATTTCAGGATCATAATACTGCCCTTGATACATAAAAGGGCAACTATTATTATCTCCTGTAATTACCTTTCCAAAAGTATCTAAAGAACGTTCCCAAGTTTGTTCGCCTTCTGCATTATGCATGCTCGTTGGTGTACCCAAATGGTCTGCTAAAATACTAAACTTTTTGTTGTTTTTAAGTTTTGCTGTTGGTACTCGCCAACTCGCCAGCTGTATCTTCGTTAAAAAAGTCCACAGGACTTTTTCTTAACACTCGATAGTCTTCAAAAACCCAAGTTACAATACCATTGTCGCCAACGGTGCTGTTGCTTAAAATGTCTCCGTTTTGGTTTTCTTTCCATTCGTGTAATGGTACGTTACCATCCCAAAGCCATTTGGTGGTGGTGCTTTTAAAGGTTTTAGAAAGTCTTCTTCCTAAAGCATCGTAGGTAAAATGTACTTGTAATTTATCTGGTCGTGTTACGGTTTGTAACATGCCAGCAGCATTCCACTCGTATTGCCAGTGGTCTTTTTTACTTCTAAAAATGCTGCTACTACCTTTGTACTTTTCGGTT
>NZ_JBSHNV010000186.1:0-4564 GCF_053601575.1 Lacinutrix sp. MEBiC02404
AGTATCAGAAACTATTAAAAGTTGATAACAACATATATTTACTAATACAAAGCGCTATTTGCTTCTAAAATCACGAACCATATCAGGCTTCATATAGTGCATAATTTTAAAACCATGCACATCGATCATGAAGTATCTATCTAGCGTCAGTGCTTACTACGTAATCTTGGAGATTCCCAACGGAATATCCAAATTACTAAACATAACAACGTATATATAAAATAGCTAATTGGTTGTTTAATCAATATTTTTTGTTTCTTTATAAAATATATAAAAGCCGGAAAGACAAGTCGTTATTTAAACGCTACTTTCCATATACGTATACGTTGGCAAACATTAACGTAATACTCTAAAAAATGAATCTTAAATTAACAAAAGAGATTAAATCTGAAATAGATTATATACTAGCGGAAATCTTTGAAAATGGAGCAATATGTTATGATTCAAGTACTGAAGCAAGAAAGAAAGCATTTTGGATTTCTAAATCGCTGAATCTAATTAAACAAAGTCCAAATTATTCAAAATTATATTACGAACTGGAAGAAAAAGGTGTTATAGCAATTGAAGAAGGAGGAATTGAAAATCATTTATCCAACATAAAATCTGAAAAAAGTTTAGATAGTACTATTAGACGTTTAACTAAAAAAAGGCTTGAATGGGAATATTTAATAAATATTTTTTTTCTATTGGCAGGTGGATTTGTAACATACTTGTTTACGGGTCTTTCGGAAAACAGAGACCAAAAAAAATTCAATACTAAAATATACCAAGTTAAAACTGAATTAAACGATACGTTATCTAATATTAAAACTCGTCTCGACCATCAGAACACATTAATCATTAATTTAAAAAAAACAACTGATTCATTAAAATCTGATAGTTTGAATAAATAACGATTTGCCAACACCGTATATAATTTATTGCTAGTTCTAGCCTGCTTACGAAAACCCTCGCGGATTTTCTATTCGGTTTTTATTTGCTAAATTTAGTGCTTAAACACGCAACAAACCATATACAAACACGTTGGCAATAATTTAAGAAAAATCGAAATCCGAGCTATAATTTATGAATATAATAGAAATTCCTTTACTTACTTTTGATAAATTATTTAACTTGGTTGAGGAAAATAGATTTATAAACGAAACTGACAGAAAGATTGCGGAAAAGATACTCGAAGCAGAAAATGATTGGGGAGATTGGAAAACTTCTGTCAAGAATTTGAATGAATTCATTATTGTGTTAGAAAAAGAAGTTGGAGGAATTGTAACCAAAACAAGTCTGAACAAACTTTTGAAAAAATATAATCGGAATATTGCTCAAAATGCTTGGAAAGCAGAAAGTATTTGTTCTTTATTAGAGATTTTTAAGCTGAACAAAGAAGTTGAATTGAAAAAAATATTTTTCGAACTGACTGAAAAAACAAAAATTGTCTGAATGGAACTTTATGATTTTAACAAAGATGCTTATAATAAAGTTGTTGAATTATTCAAATTTAGATTTTACAAACAAATAAAAGATACTGGAATTGTCTTTAAAGAAATTTTATTATCCAAAAACCTGGTAACAAAAGCTGAATTCTATATTTTAATTTGTGATGACCAAGAAAACAATCATTATATAAGATTTAAGGATTCCAAATTACTGTTTATTCGACTAAGACAGATTGCAGAAAAAAGATTAAAAAAATTAGAACGATTCGAAAAGGAATTAATGAAAATAAACGACACAGAATCTTACGGAGAAGGAAATTACTTCAATGACACCGAAATGACTGCAATTGGAATATCAACTATAAAAGATTTATTAAAGCATTTTGACAATAAACAGAATTAAAAAACTATTGCCAACACCGTGTATAATTAATTGCTGGTTTTAGCCAATTTACGAAAGTCCTCGCGGACTTTCTATCTGTGATTTATTTACTAACTTTAGTGCTTGAAACACGCAACTAATCATACACAACAACGTTGTGCTTCATTATCAGAAACCGCTAACCAATGATAAAATTCTTTAGAAAAATTAGACAAAAAATGCTGACTGAAAATAAATTCAGCAAATATCTGATTTATGCGATTGGCGAAATTGTACTTGTTGTAATTGGAA
The DNA here is from genome assembly GCF_053601575.1 of Lacinutrix sp. MEBiC02404. Taxonomy (NCBI): domain Bacteria; kingdom Pseudomonadati; phylum Bacteroidota; class Flavobacteriia; order Flavobacteriales; family Flavobacteriaceae; genus Lacinutrix; species Lacinutrix sp. MEBiC02404. The sequence continues at coordinate 2,104 of NZ_JBSHNV010000186.1, forward strand.
TTTTGATTGCATTGTCAATCAATAATTGGAACCAAGAACGAATTCAGAAACTTGAAGAACAATCCATTGTAAAGAACATTCATACTGAATATTTGCAAAACAAAGCGATTATAAAAAGAAGAATTGAGGAAAGTGAATTATGTGAGGCAGCCCTCAGACAATTAATGAATAATATAGGCAAAGACGAAGATTATCTTAAAAAGCAAAATGTTGACAGTTTAATTTTTTATGCCTTTGACCCTCCTATATTCAGACCCTCGGAAAACACCATTTCCGGTCTAATACAATCGGGACGTTTGGAATTGCTCCAGAATCAGGAATTGGTTAATTTAATATATAATTGGGGACGAACGATGAAGGCATTGACAGATAGAACAACAAGATTTACCGCAAAATTAGATAACGAGATTTTTCCCTATTTATCAAAAAAATATCCCTTTAAAGATATGGATGCCTATGGTCTATTAAATTGGAAAGAAAAATCAAACCTGAAGGTGGATAAACTTCAAATTTTTAAAGAAATTGAATTCGAAAACAATACTGACGAATTTTTATACTGGATTGCAGATAACAAAAACCTATTTATAGAATTAGACCTATTGATAGATAAAATTCTTAAGGAAACTCAATATAACTAAATTATAAATAACGAAAGCACAACAATGGCTATAAGTAATTGCTTGTTCTCGCTTACTTCTGAAAATCCTCGCGGATTTTCAGTTTGGTGTGTACTTGCAAAGTTAAGTGCTAACCCACGCAACTACTCATAGCCGAGACGTTAGGCAACATTAGAAAAAATCGCAATTCGAATGGAATTTAAAGGACATATTAACTTAAGAACTTCAACTTTTAATTCAGGAAAACTTACCATAAGTTCAAAAGGGAAAAGCGAAAATTTCATTTGTCACCAATACTTTTATGCAAATTCCAAACTGACCAAACATATTGATTTTATCAATTGGAAAATATCTCATCACACCTACAATCAAAACGGGGAAAGAATTGAATTACGAACATTTTCATTCGATGAAAATCCTGAAATTTCAGAACTTGAAGGCTACAAAAAATTTGAGTATGAAAATGGAAATCTAATTACTGAAAATCACTTTCTGATTTATGGAAAAGAAGAAAAACTCGAATATGAAGGTAAATACATTTATTCTGGAAAAGAATTAATTCGAGAAGATTTTCATTATCCAAATGAAATTTACACTATAAATTACAAATTTGACAAAAAGAAAAACATACTAACCAAAGTTTTTCCCAATGTCGATGGAAATTGTGAGTATTATTACGATGAAAATGGTTTTCTAAAGAAATTCATCAACTTCAAAGAGAACAACTATTGTCAAATTAATGAGTACGAATATAAAAATAACCGATTACATAAATTGATTGAATATCCGATTTTAAAATTTAAGAAAAATTTGTTTTCCTACAAGATAAAGTTATTAGGAAAAAAGCAATTCATCCACGAAAATGAGTTCTTCTATGACGAGAATGGAATGTTAATCAAAGAAGTTAAAACTGACATTCTTGACAATTATGAAATTGACGTTTTACGATATGAATATGAAAAATAACGTTGCCTAACACCGTATATAATTTATTGCTGGTTCTAGCCTGCTTACGAAAACCCTCGCGGATTTTCTATTCGGTTTATATTTGCTAAATTAGGTGCTGAAACACGCAACAAACCATATACAAACACGTTGTGCGTCAGCTAAAAAAACATCGTGATAACATTAAAATTAGCGATATGAAAAAAATAATTCTAACTTTTTTGATTACAATTTTACTCATAAGTTGCAACTCGAAAACTGAAAAAACTAACGATATGGCAAACAAAAAAGATGAAACAGAAAAACCAGTTTCAAAATCCGACAATACGCCAAAAGTAACTGGAGTAGGCGGAATTTTCTTCAATTCAGACAATCCAGAAGAAACGCAGAAATGGTATGCCGAGAATTTAGGAATAGAAACTAACGATTGGGGTTCATCGAGTTTTGACAGCAGAGATATTGACAATCCTGATGTTGTAAATTCTCTTCAATGGAAAGCGTTTAAAAAAGGTGACGAATATTTTTTGCCTTCGAAAAAGGAATTTATGATTAACTACCAAGTTCAAAATATCGAAGGACTTGTAGAAAAATTAAAGAAAAACGGAGTCACTGTGCTTGACAGCATTGCAACTTACGATTATGGAAAGTTCGTGCATATTTTAGACAAAGATGACAATAAAATTGAATTGTGGGAGCCGATAAAAACTGACTAAATTTTGAGCGGAGTTAAAAAATAGCGTGAGGAAAGCCGAACGCACAACACCGTATATAATTTATTGCTGGTTCTAGCCTGCTTACGAAAACCCTCGCGGATTTTCTATTCGGTTTTTATTTGCTAAATTACGTTCTTAACCACGCAACAAACCATATACAAACACGTTATAAAAAATAGCCGAGAA
>NZ_JBSHNV010000187.1:0-229 GCF_053601575.1 Lacinutrix sp. MEBiC02404
ATCTGCAGTTGCCCAGTCACTTGTTGTGTCTGTTAAATCTACATTTGATAATGTTCCTCCAATACATGGATCGGTATCATTTGGATCGGTATCACTTGTTTCTCCATCGCCATCACAATCTGTGATTGCTGTTACAGGTAATGTAATATCTGCTACAGTAAATTCACATGCATCGTTTGGATCTGTGTCGTTTGGTCCTTGAACGCCGTCTCCATCAGGATCTACTTCG
>NZ_JBSHNV010000188.1:0-311 GCF_053601575.1 Lacinutrix sp. MEBiC02404
CTTACTACGTAATCTTGGAGATTCCCAACGGAATATCCAAATTACTAAACATAACAACGTATATATAAAATAGCTAATTGGTTGTTTAATCAATATTTTTTGTTTCTTTATAAAATATATAAAAGCCGGAAAGACAAGTCATTATTTAAACGCTACTTTCCATATACGTATACGTTAGCAAAAACAGTGTCAATCCTCTATTTTCTCTGCTATTGTTTTAGTTTGGGCTTACCTAATTCCCTAACTTATAATTAACAAAATTTGCTTAGATAAATCGGAACTAAAAGTAAAACTGAAGTCACAAAGATTTT